>JAOUHN010000061.1 GCA_029865125.1 Candidatus Moraniibacteriota bacterium | reverse complement strand
CGTCATCCGCAAAGAGTGCTTTTGATTCATCGAACTCCTCTCTTGACCTGAAAGTGTTCGAGACAATCTGTTCTGGACCCCCCTCCCATTCATTATATGCATAAAGAATAGAGCCATCCGCGAAAACAAACACCCACTCATCATCATTCGAAATATTTTCGGCCTTCTGCAGCTTGGGGATTTCTTCTCTGATGGTATCTTCCCATTCACCATATCCCTCTTCAACGGCCATTTTGACGACTTCTTCAAGAATGATCGATTTATTATTCTGATCGATCCAGTTCAACACGCCTGAGTTGATTTGATATGCTTCATAGCAAGGACTTTTAAAGCCTACTACTCTTTCTCCTTTGCACATCGCAATCCACATATCTCCTTCCCAGGAGATCTCAATGGTGCTGCCCTCAAACTCGATCTTACTTGCTGGATGAGTGAGGGCATTTATTGCTTCAGCTATCCTCTCCCTCGTTCTCTTTTTTTCCTCAAAAAAATTTTTTATATCTTGTGGGATTTCAATTACCCACGGCTTGCTTTTCATTTTCATTGGAATTTCAATTCCAAAGCGAGCTTTCTCTACCCACATTTGGAAATTGATGTTTTCCCCCTCAAAAGAAAAGCATTTCTGAAATTTCCCTCTTCTTTGTTCTTTTCTTATTGTGTCTTTAACAAAAGACACAAGGGCCTCTTCTATTCTTTTTTCATAATCTCCTGGCTCCTCTCCAGAGCCAACAAAGAACACTCCTTTTCTTTGTCCAGGATTAGTTTCATACTCAACCTCATGAACGTATGACTTCTCCTCTTCTGGGACCCAGGAGCATTCCTTTCCCAAAAAACAAATTTTATTAAATTGGGGATTTGACACCCCAATTAAATGAGGGAAAGCAATCCTTCCACAAAATCCCTTCTGGTTTTTAGACCAAATCACCAAGATCTTCATAACCCACCTCCGTCCTTTGCGGACAATTTTTTTAATAAATGCCTTAATAAATACCGCAAAGTCCGGTCCTAGGCGTGATATTTCAAATAACTTTCTCTTTAGTCAAAATAACCAAGAGATTTTTGGATTCAACCACAAGGATTGTTCCCAAAAATCTTTTCGCTATTTTTCCTATTCCTAAATTCCTAAATTCTCAGCCTCCTAAATTCCTAGCTTCTTAATTTTAATTGTTTGGCGGAAGCGTCGGTTTGTTGACCAACGCTTCCGCACAGCAACATTAAATATCAAAATAAGAAATTAGTGTTGCTGCTATTCTATCTGATAGACTATCTATTGTGCGCGGTTCCCCTTGAAGAATAACACTTTTTTCTTCAAGGACATTTCCAATTCTAACCTCAATGAAATCAATCTCAAATCTCTTTAACCTCTTGGGCATCATCGTTCGGATATTATCGTAACTATATACGGTTACGATTTCTCCTTTTTTGATTTGAAGAAGTGCATTTTTTATGGCTTCCGCCAAAAAAATGCATTCTTTTTTTTCCACGTCCCCTTGTCCCAAGAGGAGAGGATGTTTTTCATCTTGGAAATCGATCCCTTTCGAGATCTCTTTCCCATTCTGCCATCTCTCGATACTCCATCCCTCATCCTCTCTATTGATGTTCAACATGATCCACCTCCGTCCTTTGCGGACATTAAGTTAATAAATGCCTTAATAAATACCGCAAAGTCCGGTCCTAGGCATAATAGCTTAAAGAACTACTCTCTTCATCTCAAACTTCATTTTGAAAATGAAATCTGAGAAAAGGGATGGAGCGGGCAAGCGTATTGCCTGCTCCATCAAAATAACATATCTCCTTTTTTACGCGCCCTATTTGGAGATCTTCTCATATGCCTTTTTCCTCGAAAATTTTTTGGAACATAATAAAACTCAGGCATAAAAGGAGCAACTAGAATAACCTCATAATCTCGGAAAAGGCTTGTAAAATTAAAATTCCTTTTCTTCACATCCTGAACACATTCGATTTTGGTCCAAGATCCGCCTCTTGCCTGAGAATCCTTCATGAACACCTCGCCAGTATTCAGAAGAAATCCCAATTCATGCTCCGAAACTTGATGATTTAACGGTAAATCGTTAAACCGCTTCAAACACATGAAAAATCCCCCTGATTTCGGACCATTTTCAAATTTTTTTTTATAATCCGGAATACTCCAAGAACGTATCAATTTCATAGTATCTCCCTGATAAAAATTTAAAGAGCAGATTCTCTCACCTCAGACTTCATTTGATATACGAACTACAAATGTAGTACAAATTTACAAATAAAGATTGAGAAAAGGGATGGAAAGAACGAACACGTCGTCCGCTCCATCAGTCATGAAAGAGTTCTATTTTAGGCACTCTCTCAAAAAAGCCTAGGCAATGCGAGTTACCAAGGTAACCCGTATCTCCTCAATATCGTTCAGTGCTTGATCTACCGTCCATTCATTGTCTTTTCGAGAATTTTGAAGTGGAAATGCAAGAAAGCTCTCTCCCACTCTAAGTCCTTCAAAAAGACCCGGTGTTTTCCTTCCGCCTAATTTATCTAGGAATGCCTTAGTATCTGGATGACCAACATAATGTGGTAATCCACTAAGATCTTTTGGCATTGGAATTCCAACCAGGACATCATATTGTCCTGAAACATTAATGACAGTTGAAGAAAGTCCTGCAACGACATTGAGGATTGTTTTGCCAATTTTAATTTTCATACTAACTCCTTTTGCGATATTGATAAATACCGCAAATTCGGTCCCAATCGCAAAAGAATACTGTATGAAAAATTAAAAAACTAACAACTCCCTTGAAATAACCAAGAGATTTTTGGGTTCAACCACAAGGATTGTTCCCAAAAATCTTTTCATTATTTCTCAACTCTC
>JAOUHN010000036.1 GCA_029865125.1 Candidatus Moraniibacteriota bacterium | reverse complement strand
GGTTTCTTCTCTTTTTCCGATTCTCCCTCCTCTTGTTCTATGTTATGTGTTTCATGCTCTATGCTTTGTATTTCATGCTCTATGTCCTGTGTTTCATGCTCTATGATTTCTTGTGTTTCTTGTCCCATGACCTCATCTGTGCTGGTTGTAGGGGATCCTGAATCAAGTTCAGGATGACAAAGTAACGGAGGCTCTTTTGTTTTTTTAGATTCTTCATGTTCCATGCTACGTATTTCATGTTCCATGCTATGTGTTTCATGCTCTATGTTTTGTGTCTCATGTTCCATGCTTGATGTTTCATGCTCAATGACTTTTTGTGGCTCAGGCATGAGTCCTATTGATTTCATGAACGCAGCATCGCAAACAAACTCTTTGTTTTTTTTGAAGCATCGAGATTTGTAGTATTCCAGCATTTTTTCCGGGTCGTTACTAGGGTCATTCTTTTTTCCGGGGGTTGGGATGGGATCTTTCCATTCTCCTGTTCCATCGGGATCTCTGGCTATTGTTTTTCCCCTGGAAATTTCTTTTTCACCAAAGGTGTAGGAATCCATGAGTTCTCCTTGAGCATTGAAAAGTTTGATTGTGTCTCCGTCATTGTTGAGATAGAAGCTATCGTAATTTTGGATCACAAGCCATCCTTTGGGTTCGATGATGGTGTCTTCTGTGTTGGTGTGGTCAGCATCGATGGTTCTTGTGTGAGAGTCGGGTCCCATTTCATCTGTCACAAACCAATGACTCACATCAACTGGATGTGAGCCATTATTATACAATTCAACCCATTCATTTCCCTGTGCAGGATCAGGCATGAACTCATTGAGAACAACGATACCTTTTTCAATAGAATCATTTTCCCATTGTCCCATGGTGATGATGTTTGGTGAAAATTCTTCTTCGTCAACCCATCCGTGAGAGGGGAGTGCAAAGTTTGTTTGCCATGCTGTGAAAAGAATGTCAAATTCACAACTCAAGCCCTCAAGTTTTTTGTTCAAACTTTCTGGAACAACAACTGAGAATTCCCATTCATCTGAATCGATGGGGGACAGAAAGTTTTTTTGATAGGAAAAATCACTAAGGTTTCCATTGAACACAGTTTCATTGTTTAGCTTCACTTTCATTCTCAGTGTTTCGCACAACAAGTCACTCCCATCCTTTTTCACAAACTTAGAGTTGTATTGAAAATTCATGGTTCCTTCGTTTTGAATTTCGAAGGATGTTTTGAAATTGTTTGCTGGAGAAGTATCTGGAAGTGCAAACACGCCGTTGTATCCTGAAACGTTTGTGTCAATCACCATGTCCAAGCTTCCAGCGGAAGCACCAATATCACTGGCACTGATTGTTTCTATGTCTTGAAACATGGCTTCGGAAAACTGAAACGATGTTGCCCAGAGAAACATTGCGCACAAAAGGGGCATCCAATTTTGTTTTTTTAGTGTGTTCATTTGTTTGATTTTCTATTGATGATTTCTTTTTTGATTTTTTTTACTTCTTCAAATGCAATCCATGTTGCTGGAACAAAAAAGATGAGAATAATTCCAGTGGTTGTTTTTGCAAAACCGATGAGATGTCCAAGAAGAGGAATGGAGAAGAGGGTTTTTCCAATGACAGATTTTTGATTGACGAAAAGCAAATCCTCTGTGTTGTTGTTGTCACCTTTCGTTTTGAATTGAACAGCTTTTTCATTTGGAATGGTTTCAATGATTCTGTGTGTGATGATTGTGCCACTGCTGTCTGTGAATGTGATGACGTCATCTTTTTGGTATTCTTCCATTTGCTTGGTGATGGTGACGCTGCCAGTTTTGATTGTGGGTTCCATTGACCCGGATTGAATGATCACGAGATTATATTCAAATTTCGGAAGAATCAAAGAAAGCAAAAGAAATGCCACAAGAAAAGTTGCCACAGCAATGAAAGTATTTTCGATTATTTTTAGTATTTTTTGTGTTCTATTGTTCATACTATCCATCGGCTTCAGGCTTTACTTTTTAGAATGAGAGGTGAATTTAAAACCAATAAAAACATGTCATTCTGATCCGCCAACTGGCGGACAGAATCCCGGTATAATACCAGGCGTGTGCTAAGATATTGGGATCCTGAACCCCGTCCAAGGCGAAGCAAAGCAAGTTCAGGATGACAAGCAACGGGGGGTTTTTGTTTCATGCTTCATGTTCCATGCTCCATGTTCTCTCTCCCTCAGAAATCTAGGAATAAATTTCTGGGGGAGAGGCGAGTGATTTCACTCGTCCCTCTGAAATGACTAAATATTACAATTCTGTTCCTGCTACTTGAGATAGCATGAAGTCGATATCAAATCTACATTTGTCAGTCATGATGTTGTTTTGAGCATCTTTGCTAACTTCATACATAACTTCATAGCCAATTGTTTCTCCAGCTACTAATTTATCTAGGTTGATTCCATCAGTATTTGTAAGAAAGTTTGGAGTAGTGTATGTTGTTGTGTCTTCTCCTCGAGTAACCTTTACAGACAATTGAATAAATGGACACAGCTCACCATTTTCTGCGTCATCTCCTTGCTCTGGTTCAGCTAGTCCATTTTCAGATCCTTGGATGCTAGACGCAGGAACTTTCATTGTTAGGTTTCCATTGATTGATCCGTTGTTTTTCAATGTTCCACTAGCAACTGTTCCTGTGGCTCCAGGATACACATTGTTTATGCTAGTTTGAGTTTTTGAAAGCAAAAGATCAAGCTTTCCAGCAACAATTTGATTTCCTTGAGCTACTTCACTGTCACTCCAAAGAGCGAAAGATCCAACTCCAGCCACAACTGCTACTGCTGCAATGGTCATGAAACTCATTAAAATTCTTTTCATTTTGTTTCACCTCCTTTCATTTGTGTTTTTTGATTAGAGCTTATTCAAATTCTTTGATTTTTTGAAACAAAAAACCAGCTACTGCATGTCAGGCGTTAGCCTGGCACAAAATAGCTGGTCCTCTGGGGTACTCTATGAAGTTTTCGGGATATTTTTTCGATCTTCTAGAGATTTTTGCTCCTTGTCCCTTTCATGTTTTTTAACAACGATATCCTCCTTGATTCATATTCTCTCACTATTGAGATTGCATGTCAAATTTTTGAAATTATGGTATAATTCCAATTGAAGAATAATAACAATAAAAACAAAAAATATGAAGAGTAAATATTATGTTTGGATATTGGTGCTGTTGGGGCTGGCACTTGCAACCCTTGTATTGACCATGACAATTCAGGATAGATATGACGACACTGGAACCAATGTCATGAAAGGTGAAGGAGTGAAAAAGGAAAGCAAAGAAGAGGCTGAACCTGTTGAGGTCAATCTCATGGGAGAAGGAGTGGATTTTGATTCTGATGTTTTGGAACTCACTGATGAAGATGTTGAATTGAATGGATTTGAAGAAATTGATTTTGAAGCAATTGATGATTCAGAGGCTAAATTATAACTAAAGAAATAAAATAGAAAAAATATGAACAAAAAAATATTACTAGCATTCATTTTTTCACTAGTGCTGACCCCTGGATTTTCAATGGCTCAAATGATGAATGGATCACAAAATTCTTTAGGTGAAGAAATAGAAGATGTGAGAGCGCAAAAAAAAGAAGAAGCGCAAGCAAAAGCTCAAGAAAGAATTTGTACGCGTTTGGAGGGAGTAATTCTGAGAATTGAGGAGAAAACCAATCAAAGAAAAGAAAAAAATGAGGAGAAATTGCAAAAAAGACTTGAAAAAAATGAAAAGGTCAGAGAAAACAACTCTAAAGCTCTTCAAAACAAAAGAGAGGCAAGAGACAAAGCAAGAGCCGCGTTCTATGCCAGTTTGGAATTAAAAGCTCAAAGTGATGAACAAAAGGAAGCTGTGAAGAAATTCAAATCAACAGTTGAGGCGGCGGTTGTTGCGCGAAGAGCGACTGTGGACGAGGCCATTGAAACAGCAAGAGACGGAATTGACAGCGCTGTTGAGTTGAGAATCAAAGAGATTGAGGCATTGATGGAAGAATTCAAGAAAGATGAATCAAAGTTCATTAGTGATGCAAAGAATCAGTGTGATGAAGGTGATGATTTGGATGAGGCAAGAAATCTTTTGAAAAATTTCAAAAATAATTTTGAATCTTCCAGAAAAGAGTTTAAAAATGAAATGAGTGGACTTGCAAAAATGAATGAGGTTGTCAAAGGGCTGAGAGATGCAAAAAAAGAGACCGTTCAAGCGGCAGTTGATGAATTCAAAGAAGCTGTTGATGCAGCCAGAACAGAGCTCAAAAAAGCTTTTGAAGGAGTAGATTTGAGTGAATAATATTGTGTGGATATTGACAACTTTGAGGTAGTAGTATACTATTAACTGGTAATTAAGTTTAAGTCTACGGACCTGAATGAGTTTGGGTTTGTGTCCGTGTATATTTTTTGTAAACTGATATGTTAAAAATAAGATTTTCAAGAGTAGGAAGAAGGAATAAAGCTAAATATAGAATTGTTGTTCAGGAGCATACATATGCACCAACCGGAAAACATGTTGAAATTCTAGGAAGCTGGGATCCTCACATCAAAGAAGGTGTTTTCAAGAACGATAGAGTTCAACACTGGATTGATAACGGGGCGCAAGTTTCAGATTCAGTATTTAACCTTTTCATTTCACAAGGCGTGATCAAGGGAGAAAAGAGAAAAATGAATATTTCTTCAGGAAAAAAGAAAGAAGGCGCTGAAGTAGAAGGAAAAACTGAAGAGAAGAAATAAACTAAGTTAAGAGAAAGTCCGCCCAAGGCGGATCAGCCCTAGGGCTGAAAATTTGATAAATAAATATATTTTCGCAGACAACAGGCATCAACATAAGACCTGTCGAGAAAATTTTTTGTGTTAAACCAAATTTTTGGAGAGACACTAAATTTTAGGAAGTCTGCAATTTTTGCAGATTTTTTATTTGGATAAACAGGTTATGTCAGAATTATCTAAGCGTAATTCGTATGTAATTTGATTAAATTAGAAATATGTTAACCAGACAACAAAAACATGAGATAGTTGACACACTAACTCAAAATCTTAAGGATTCAAAGTCAGTAGTATTTGTTGATTTCAGAGGTCTTAGCGTAAAAGAAATGACCAGTCTGAAAAGAGAGTTGAAAAAAGAAAATTCAAATTTGAGTGTTGTTAAAAAGAGCTTGATTGCAGTTGCTTTGAAAAATGCTGGAATCGATATGAATGTTAAAGGATTGGAAGGGCAAATCGCAGTTTCAATTGCCACTGAAGATGAAGTTTCATCAGCAAAGATCATCAGCAAATTTGCAAAAACCGCTGAAGGATTGAAGATTATTGGTGGAGTTTTGGGAGACAAGGAAATGAGTGAGAAAGAAGTCAATGCATTGGCAAAACTTCCTTCAAAGGAAGAGTTATTGTCAAGATTGGTTGGAAGTTTGAAATCACCAATGAGTGGATTGGTAAATGTTTTGCAAGGAAATCAGAAGGGCTTGGTGTATGTCATCAAAGCTATTGCTGATAGCAAAAAATAGTAGTTAATTAATTTATTAAATATATTAAGTAAGTAATTAATTTTTTGATTAATGAGTTGAAGGACTGATTGATCAAGCAAATGATAAATATATGACAGAAGAAAAAAAGACTGAAGACAAAAAAGAAGTAGAAGTTCCTAAGAAATTTCAAAAACTAGTTGAAGAAATCGAAAAAATGACTGTTTTGGAACTTTCAGAACTAGTTGAAATCCTTGAAGAAAAATTTGGTGTTAGCGCTGCTGCTCCAATGATGATGGGAGCAATGCCTGCTGCTGGTGGAGAAGCTGAAGCTGCTGCAGAAAAGAGCGAATTCAATGTAGAGCTTATTGCTGCTGGAGACCAAAAGATCAACGTGATCAAGGCTGTTAGAGAAATCTCAGGATTGGGATTGAAGGAAGCTAAGGACTTGGTAGACGGAGCTCCTAAGGTAATCAAGGAGAAAGTAAAGAAAGAAGAAGCTGAAGAAATGAAGAAGAAATTGACTGACGCTGGAGCAACTGTAGAGTTGAAATAGTTTCAAAGCAATTTTTGAATAAAAAAAAGCCACCTCGCAAGAGGTGGTTTTTTGTTTTGGGAGGAAAAATGGTAGAATAAGGATGTGGTGAAATAATAATAGATAAATAAATCTACTTGTGTCATTTCGGAAAGTATAATTTCTTGGGCGAGGAACGAGTCCTTAGAAATTAACTTATCCGTAATCCATACTCAATTAAATACAGTAAATTAAACGTGTTCTGTGATTATATGAAGTGTGGATTCCGGATAGGTTATTTTTCTAAAATTCATACTTCATTTTGAAAAATACACCTTCCGGAATGACAGGAATATTAAGTAATACTTCTTTATTCTAAAAATATATGAAAAAAATATTAATAACTCTGTTTCTTTTGGGGGTGTTTTTTCTGCCAGCAAAAACTTGGGCGATGGAGAGTATTGTTGCCTTTGATTTGGAGTTTCAAATCAATCGAGACAGCAGTGTGAATGTGACGGAAAGCATTCTGTATGACTTTGACGATTTGCAAAAGCATGGGATATATCGAGACATTCCATATAAGTATCAGGCACGAGGAGGGAATTATTCTTTGCGCCTCAGAGATTTTTCAGTAACGGATGAAAATGGAGTAGCATATAATTTTTCAAAGAGTTCTTCTGAGGGAAACGTTTCTCTCAAAATCGGGGATGCGGACAAATTTGTGACGGGCAAAAAAACCTATGTGATCAGATATAGGGTTGGCAGAGCGTTGAATTATTTTGACAATCACGATGAGTTTTATTGGAATGCCATTGGAAACGGATGGACCGTTCCGATTCAGAAAGTGAACGCCAAAATTGTTTTGCCAGAGGAGGCAAGAAACATCAAAACTGATTGTTTTGTGGGATTCTATGGAAGCACGGAGCGTTGCCAATATCTTCAAGAAGGAAATCTGATTGATTTTTCCAGCAGAAGTCTTTCTCCGAGTGAAGGGGTCACTGTGGTGGTTGGATTTCCAAAAGGAGTAGTGATTGAGCCTACTCAGACAGAAAAAATTCTCGAGACAATCAAGGACAATTGGATTGTGGGACTTCCTTTTGTGACATTGATCCTGATGACATTTCTTTGGAATTTCAAAGGAAAGGATCCCCAGGGAAGAGGAACGATCGTTGCGCAGTTTGGTTCTCCGGATGATCTCACTCCACTGGAAGCGGGAACTTTGGTGGATGAGACGGCACACAACAGGGATTTGTCAGCAGAGATTATATATTTGGCAACAAGAGGATATTTGAGAATCAAAAGAATTGAAACAGGTGTCTCGATTTTCAAAAAGAAGGATTATGAGTTCACAAAATTGAAAGATGGGCTGGTAAATGATTTTGATGCAGACATCATGAAGGCAATTTTTGGAGAGAAAAGCGTGGGAACAATAGCGAAAATGTCTGATCTCAAAAAAGACTTCCATGCGCACTCTAGAAATATTATGAAGAGTAGCTATGAATCTTTGATAAAGAGAGGATATTTTCCAAAAAATCCGAAGACAATCAGAACCTCCTATTCTGTTGCCGGAATTGTGTTGATTGTTTTGGCTTTCATGTTGGTGGAACTTTTTGGCACAATCGGATTGATTTCCATTGTTGCTTCCGGAATCGTCATTTTTGGATTTGCTTGGATCATGCCGATCAAGACTGAGAAAGGAGTTTTGGCAAAAGAACATATTCTTGGCCTCAAGTTGTACATGAGTGTGGCTGAAAAAGATAGAATAGAATTTCACAATGCCCCTGAAAAAAGTCCGCAGCATTTTGAGAAGTTGCTTCCCTATGCCATGGCGCTTGGTGTGACAAAGGAGTGGGCAAAACAGTTCGAAGGCATCTATAGTCGAGAGCCAGAATGGTATAGTGCGGGTCTGGCTTCTGGATTTTCCGCAGATGATTTGGCAGAAGACATGAAGAATTTTTCAGCAGCCACAGCCTCTGTTTCTTCTCAGGCTTCATCTGGTGGAAGTGGGTTTTCTGGAGGCGGCGGAGGCGGCGGATTTGGAGGCGGAGGCGGTGGAAGTTGGTAAGCTTGAGTTAAAAGTCCGTAAAGCTGAAAGTCTGTAAAGTCTAGAGCATGAAACATGGAGCATGAAACATGGAGCACATAGCATAAAACATAGAACATAAAACATAGAACATGGAGCATGAGACAAAATGCGACCCCTCCTTTAGTTCCTCCCCTTGACCCGTCTTCATTGAGCGTTTCGCCAAGGCAAGGGGGAAGGGGGGGGTAAAATAGCATAAAATTAAACGGCTCACACGAGTAGTGTGAGTTTTTTGTTTTTTGGCTGAAATAAGCCATATTTCACATGGCATATAACATGTATCACACATTACCGGATACATGTTTTTGTTATATGTTATATGCTACATGTTGCATGAGCACGGCTATTGACATTTTGGTCAAAATATGCTAGTATTATTGGTTAATTTGAAAAGTAAATAGAAGTCCTACTTGGCTGTTTTTAGCCATAAGGCGATCCGAAATGAGTTTTCGGGTGATAATTATTATTACACAATTAATGCGTAATTTTAGTATTATTGCGACCTTGCTTGTAATTTGGACAATGTTGTTTCCTCAAACAATTCTAGCGAGTGAAGATATTAATACTAAAACAAAAATAGAATTCAAAACAAAAATTAGTGAAAACGTAGAAAAAGTACCATATAACTACGAGGGTTATGAGCCCATTAAAAATGAGTTGGTTCAAGTAGAAAAAACTGATAGAGAAAAAAGATTGGATATGTGGAAAACAAAACAAGCTGATAGATGGAACAATTTGCCGAAGGGTAAGTTTACGATCAATGCTTCTGCATATACTGCTGCTGCTGATGAATGTGGAAAAAGCGATGGAATCACAGCTAGTGGTTTGAAAGTTCAAGAAAAAAGAACTCTTGCTTGTCCTCCTGAGTACCCATTTGGTGCTAAGTTGGAAATTGAGGGTTATGGAGTGTATACTTGTGAAGATAGAGGTGGAGCTATTAAGGGTAACAAGTTTGACATCTATGTTGAAACGAAAGCTGAAGCGTTTGCCTTTGGTAGAAGAAATTTGACTGCTCAGTTTGTTCAATAAATTCTTGACAAAAGGCTCATTATAAGCCTATAATCAAGGACTAATGAGAAAAAATTAATAAGCCAAAATAATTAGGATATAAGGAAAAAAATATGAAGAAGAGAATCGTGGGAATAGTAACAATGTTTGCAATTGCAGCGGCTTCTTTCGGAGCGACAAACAATGCTCAAGCTGATGTTATTATTCATGCTCAAGAAATGGAGGTTTGTAGTTATGACAAACATTCAACTTGTATGGTGGAAGATACCACAACAATCAATGTACCTGTTGCAGGGAAATATACTGTTAGAGGATATATTGGAAGAGGAACTAATACTAGCGACACATGTCAAGCACATGAAGATTTTTCAATCTATGTGAATGGAACATTTCTTGCAACGAGCAAGGACAAAAATTCATGTGAGCCAGGAAGTAAAAACGTGTATACAACAGAAGATCTTGGTTCTATTTCGCTAAACGCTGGAGCAAATAAAGTGAAAATGGTGCATGCATATCCAGTGAGCAAATATGGAAGCACAGGAGAAGCAGAAAGTGTTTCAGTTGCACTGCTTTTTAGAATGCCAAACCTGAATGTTTCTGTGAACATTGACAAAAATGACAATGACAATGGAGATGACACACAAAATGTGATCAAAGGAAGCAACGCTGCTTTCAAGATCAAAGTTACAAACACAGGACAAGCAACACTAAGCAACGTTAAAGTTGTGGATGCTGAGGCTCCTGCTTGTAGCAAGACATTCTCAAACACTTTGGCTCCTGGAGCAAGTTTCACATATACTTGTTCAGATGCGAACGTGACTGCTGCATATACAAACGTTGCAGTTGCAACAGCTACTGGTTTTGATGGAGTTTCAAATGTGAACGTTAATCATTCTGACACTTCAAAAGTAACAGTGACAAGTCCAAGTACGGTCTCTATTCAAATTGACAAGAATGACAATGACAATGGAGATGACACACAAGAAGTTGTAAGTGGTGGAAACGCTGCTTTCAGAATCAGAGTTACAAACACAGGACAAGCAACACTAAGCAATGTT
>JAOUHN010000035.1 GCA_029865125.1 Candidatus Moraniibacteriota bacterium | reverse complement strand
CTATGCTATGTGTTCTATGCTATGTGTTCTATGTTATGTGTTCTATGTTATGTGTTCTATGTTATGTGTTCTATGCCCCATGCTCTATGCTATGTGTTCTATGCTATGTGTTCTATGTTATGTGTTCTATGTTATGTGTTCTATGCTATGTGTTCTATGTTATGTGTTCTATGCTATGTGTTCTATGCTATGTGTTCTATGCCCCATGCTCTATGCTATGTGTTCTATGTTATGTGTTCTATGCTATGTGTTCTATGCTCCATACTCTATCTCAAATCTCACCTCTCAAATCTATTCTTTGATTTTCCCTCCCTGCCCCACTTGATCAAGTTTCACACTGAGAAGTTTTGAAATTCCATCATCTCCCATTGTCACACCGTACAGAAGTGATGCTTGACGCATGGTTTCTCTGTTGTGAGTGATCGCCACAAATTGAGTGTTGTCAGAAAGCTCTTGAAGAATACGTCCAAAACGTCTTGAGTTTGCTTCGTCCAAAGCCGCTTCCACCTCATCAAGAACTGCGAATGGTGGTGGATTGTAGGATATGATTGCAAACAAAAGTGCGATTGATGTGAGTGATCTTTCTCCTCCGGAGAGCATGGAGAGGTTTGAGATTTTTTTCTTTGGAGGACATGCAAAAATGTCAATTCCAATTTCTGTTTTCATATTTTTCTCGTCTTCTTGCTCTTCAATCTCAGAAGAGTCGTTTCCTTCTTCATCTTGAACTCTCTTTTTCGAATTTGAAACTTGAATCTTGGTTTTCACCAAACTTGCTTTTCCTCCTCCAAAAACTATTTGAAAATATTTTGAAAATTCTTTGTTAATTTCAACAAAAGCTTTTGAAAAAACCTTTTCAATTTCTTGATCCATTTCCTTAGCCACCTCCTTGAGCGCTTTGATTGCCTGCTCCAAATCTTCAGATTCCTTGATTAAAAAATTGAATCTTTCATTGGTTTCTTGATATTCTTCCAAAACCATTGGGTCAATTCCACCAATTTGCTCCATTTGAATTTTCAGTCTTGCAATTTTTCTTTCAAGTTCATCTCTGTGAACAGGTTTTCCATCATATTCCAATTTACGCACGTCCACCCTAATTTCATTCTTTGCATCATTCACAAGATCTTCTTCTCGAACTTCAACTCTTGCTAATCTGATTTTTGATTCATTGAATTTATCTTTGATTCTGTCCAGTTCATATTGCTTGGATCGAACTTCTTTTTCAAGATCAAAAAAGTGCTGCCTTGCTTTTCTATCTTTTTCAACTTGATCTTCAATTTCCTTGGTAATGCTTTCTGTTTTCTTTTTGAGGTCAGAGATTTCATGACTGATTTTTTCTTTCATTTTTTCAGCTTGAATAATCTCTTTTTCAACTTCCTTTTGCTTTTCAATTTGCTCTGGGGTTTTCTGGGCAGTCACTTTTCCTTTTTCAATTTCAATTCCAAAATCACGCAAATCTTGCCCGATTGATGTTGCAAACTCCTGAATTTCTTCCAATTCTTCCAATGTTTTCACTTTTTTCAATCTTGAAATGAGCTCTTTGTGACTTCCATAAAGCTTATCTATTCCAGATTGAATGTATTTCTTGTCTACTGGTACACTTTTAACTATATCCAATTGGGCTCTTCTTTCTTCCAAAATTTCAATTTTTCCATATGAAATAGCCTGTTTCCTTTCCAACTCATTGATCTTATAGTTCACATCATCTCTATCCTTTTTCAGCTTATCGATTTCTTTGTTTTCACTGAGGCTTCCGGATTCTTTTTTGATTTCTTCATTAAGTTTGTCCACTTCTCTTTGAGTGTTTTTCATGTCTCTTCCCAACTGCTCTTTATCTTCATAGAAGCTTGTTCTTTCCGATTTGAAACTGTGCCACAAATATGCGAAAAGTTTTTTCTGACTTTCCAATAATTCTTCTTTTACAGCTTTTCCTTTCTGCGCTTTCTCAGCTTGTCTTTGAAGACTGTTTAAATGAGGTTCGATTTCACAAGCCAAACTTCGCACTTTTTCAAGATTTTCTCTGGTTGATTCTAGTTTTTTCAAAGCTCTTATTTTTTGAATTTGAAATTGCTTCACTCCAGCAGCGTCTTCAATGATTGATTTTCTTTCCATTGGAGTTGCATTCAAAACAGCATCTGTCATTCCTTGTGTGATGACACAATAACTTCCTCTTCCAATTCCAGCCTTAGCCAAAATATCCACAATATCCAAAAGTCGAGTTTTGCTTCCGTTAATGCGATATTCGCTTTCTCCATTTCGAAAAATCTTTCTTGTAATGACTACTTCTGCAAATTCAATTGGAATTCTTTTATCAGAATTATCAAAATGCAAACTCACTGCAGCGTGACCCAGTCTTGCTTTTGTTTTTGAACCAGCAAAAATAATATCTTCCGCTTTTTTTCCGCGAAGATTTTTCATTGACTGCTCGCCCATCACCCATCTGATTGCATCTGCAACATTGGATTTTCCTGAACCATTCGGACCAACAATCGCTGTTATCCCCCTGTTCTCACCATCTTTACTCTCACCAGCAGGAAGAAACTCCAGAGTGGTTTTGTTTGCAAATGATTTAAACCCAGCTATTTCAAGTTTTTTTAAATACATATATCAGTAATTCGTAATCAATAATTCATAACTTTCCTGTCCCCCAAAAAGAGGTTGTTACAAGCTCACTTATATATTCTACTATACTATCCACTTTTAGAAAACACCAACAAAAAACAGTACAATCATAACTATTCCTAAAATAAACTTCAAAGCAGTTCCACCAAGAAATCCCAAAATGCTTCCTAATCCCACTTTTAAAGAATGATTCATGCTTTTTCTCGCAAAAATGATTTCAAAAATAACAGCTCCAAGAAATATCCCACTCACCATTCCAACAACATTTCCAAGAATCATTCCAAGAATACCAAAAAATATAGACCCCCAAACACCCCAAGCAGTTGATCCCATCTTCTTGGCTCCATATGCTCCGGCCAAATAATCAAAAACTTGAGCAAAAATTGCAATCAAAAAAATGATCACAAAAAAAACAACTCCAACACTTGCCATTCCATGAAACATGACATGCAACAAAACACCCAGAAATATGATTGGATTTCCAGGAAGTGCTGGAACAATGGTTCCTAAAAGCCCAATAAAAAGCAACAGACTAACAAACATCCAAACAATAACACTTTCCATAATAATTAAGAATTTAATAAGTTAAGAATCTACGAATTTATAAAATTAGAATACTATATATTTTAAAAACAGAAACCTGCTTAGATAGCAGGTTTCTTAAATTTCTCAAATCTCAATACACACTACAACAAACAACAAAGTTATTTTACATCCCCTCTCTGAAAAAAAGGAGGGCTTGCATTTTTGTTATATGCTATGTGTTTTGTGTTTTATGATTTAATCACTACGCCCAACCTTTTTCCTCCAATCCTTTTTGCGCAGCTTCTCTTTGTGCTTCTTGTTTTGAAACTCCCTCTCCTTCAGCAACCAATTCTTCTCCGAGATATACTCCAATCAAAAAGTGTTTATCATGATCAGGTCCCCATTCCTTAATTAGCCTATATGAAGGAGTGATTTTACTTTCTTCTTGAGCTTTTTCTTGAAAATAACTCTTTGGATCCATGAAAAGATTCTTTTCCAAAACCTCTTTCAATCTAATAATAATGTTTTCTTCAATAAACTTACGTGCTGCCTCATATCCCTGATCAAGGTATATTGAGCCAATAATCGCCTCCATTGCATTGGCAATCAAATATTTTCTAGCTCTTCCTGTATCTTTTGCCTCACCCTTGCTCATTCTCAAATAGTCATTGATTTCCAATTCTTCTCCAATTTCAGCCAACATTTCACCATTGACCAATGCGCTTCTCCAGCTAGTCAACTCTCCTTCAGGATTTTTGAAATTATTGAACAAATAGTCAGTCACGACCAATTCCAAAACCGCATCACCCAAAAACTCAAGTCTTTCATTGTGATCAAGTCTTTCTCCTCTATGCTCATTCAAATATGATCGGTGTGTCAAAGCTTCCATGAACAAATCAATGTTTTCAAACTTCACACCTAATTTTTTCGCAAGTTCTTCTATCGATATTGGCATAGTAATCAGAAATTTCTAACTTCTAATTGCCAACTTCCAATTAGACATCTATAAGAGATGCTAACAGAAATTAGAAATTCTTAACTAGAAAATCTTTCTTAATTTATTATTATTCCTCTTTTTTTGCTTTTCAGCCCTAAACTGACCCGCCTTGGGCGAGCTTCATCCTATCTAGCTTATTTCTTAGTTTTTTTCTTAGCTTCTTTTTTTTCCTTCTTTTCCTTCCCTTCTTTTTCTTTCGACTCCGACTTCTCCCCTGCCTCGTCGCTCGAGAGCGACTGAGATTTTGCAGCTTTTCTCTTTTCTCTTGAGTCATCCTTCATTGGTTCACCCATCTCGCGATAAATTGTTCCTAAAACTCCATTCACAAACTTCGCTGAATTAGGCCCACCAAAAGTCTTGGCAAGTTCAATAGCCTCATTAATTGCAACCTTAGGAGGAACTTCGTCATAATCTCCGAAAATCAATTCAAAGATTCCGATACGCAAAATATTTCTGTCTACTGTTGTAATTTGATCTAATGGCCATTCAGGAGCACATTCCTCAATAAGTTCATCAATTTTTTTTCGATTCTTGAGTGTTCCCTCAACCAATCTTAAAACCAAATCCCCCTCTTCAATTCCCGCCGCAAATTCTTCCATGTTTCTATCAACAATATTTAGGATGTTGTCATCCTTACAATCATTAAAGTCCCACTCAAAAAGAGATTGCATTGCTATTGATCTTTGAAGGTGCCTGTTTGCCATATTTTAAAAATAAACTCGAACTACAAACCAAACTAAATCGAATTTCTAACTTGAAAGAACTTTTTCGGATCTAGTCCGTATTCTAATTCGTTTTTTATGCTTTTTTATTTTTTAGTACTAACTACTTGCTTTCCTTTATATGTTCCACAAGAACTACAAGCTCTGTGAGGAACAGTTAACTCAGAACACTTTGGACATTTCACAGCATTGCTTGCTGACAAAGTTTTTGTGCTCTTTTGACCTGCTCTTCTTCTTCCTTTTCTAGCTGTATTGTGTCTCTGCTTTGGTACTGGCATATATTTTACAAAAAGTGAAACTCAAAAAACAAAACTCAAAAAAATCATTGAATTATGCTCCCCAAACTCACTATCTTTAATTCATATTAACTACTAATCAATCTATCACCTATTTTTATTTTTGGCAAGAGGACTCACCCTCACAATTCAACATCTTTACAAAAGAATTATAACTCTCTACACTAAAACTAGCTCAAAAAAATTAACGTGAAAAAATAATGAATATTGCGGTAATACTATCTTCCGGTCAAGGAAAAAGGATGCGAGCAGGAAAAAACAAGACACTTCTCACTCTTCACAGAAAACCTCTCATTTTCCACACGATCAACAACTTTGAAAAATCGAGCAATATTGATGCTATCATCCTTGTTTGTCGAAATGACGAAATAACCATTTTCAAGTCATTAGTAAAGCGCTATAAATTCAAAAAAATAATAAATATTATTCCTGGAGGAAAAGAAAGGCAGGACTCGGGATATAATGCGGTTTCATATCTGGATAAAACCTTGTCCGACAATCTGAAAGAATCTTCCATTATTCTTTTTCACAATGGAGCTAATCCTTTTGTGAGTCAAAAAGAAATCGACGAGAGTATTCAGGTGACCAAAAAAAATGAAGCCAGCGCAGTCGCACTTCCCACCAAAGACACTATCAAAGAAGTTAATGAGAATGGCTTTGTTGTCAAAACTCTGGACAGAAGCGTTTTGTGGAACATGCAAACACCACAAACAATCAAATTTCCATTGGCAAAAAAAGCTTTCGAAAATGCCAAAAAAGACAATTTCATTGGAACGGATGACATTTCACTTGTGGAGAGACTCGGTGTGAGCGCAAAAATAATTCAGGCATCAGAGAATAACTTTAAAATAACAACACCCATTGATCTTGAGCTTGCAAAAATAATATTAAAGAACAACAAAAATGTTTAGAGTAGGAATTGGACAAGACTCCCATCGTTTTTCACAAGACAAATTCAAAAAATTAGTTTTGGGTGGTTTTGAAATCAACGATGAACCAGGATTTGATGCAAACAGTGATGGTGATGTCATCATTCACTCTGTTTGCAATGCTCTTGAAAGCGCAATTGGAAACAAGTCATTTTCCGTGTACGCTGATGAGATGTGCAAAAATGGCGTCACGGACAGCAAGAAATATCTTGAGATTGCGCTTGAACACATTGCAGAAAAGGGCTATGGGATAAGCAACATCGCAATAAGCCTTGAATGCAAAAAACCAAAAATTCTTCCGATTCACGAAAACATAGTTAATTCACTAGCATCAGTCTTAAACATAGAAGCAGAAAAAATAGGATTCACTGCTACCACAGGAGAAGAGTTGACCTCATTTGGAAAAGGATTGGGAGTGCAGTCAATTGCCATTGTAAGCTTAGTTAAGAAATAACCACCTGACCACACTAAAATGAAAAAAATTCGCGCCAAAGCCCCTGCAAAAATCAACCTCACTCTTGAAATTCTGGATAAACTTCCATCAGGATTTCACAAACTAGACACTGTGATGTTGAAACTGAATAATTTTTGCGATGACATTGAGATTATTTTTGATGAAAAATCAACAGAGATTGCAATTGAAAGTAGCGACAAAAGCATTCCTGCTGACGAAAAAAACATCTGTCACCAAGCAGCTGAATCTTTTTTCAAAAAAAACAAAAAAAGAGTCGGACTGAAAATCATTCTCACTAAAAACATCCCCCATGGAGCTGGATTGGGCGGAGGAAGTTCTGATGCAGCCACAACACTTCTTCTTTTGAATGAATATTTCAACAAACCTTTTTCACGAAATCAGCTTGCCAAAATGTCTCATCCCATCGGAAAGGATATTGCATTTTTCTTTTCTCAAAAAAATGCTGCGTTCATGACAGGATTGTGTGAAATCAAAAAAGAAGAATTCAACTTCAAAAACCCGCACATCCTCATCATCAATCCTCTTGAAAAGATTTCCACAAAAATAGCCTTTGAGAATCTGCCAGAAAATATCTGGTTCATGAAAAACAAAGACAGAGTCAGCATGTCCTCACGAATGATTAGAGCGATGAAAAAAAATGACGTCGCATTGGTTGCTGAAAATATGTTCAATGATTTTGAGATTGTGATTGAAAAAAAATATCCAATAATCAAAGAATTGAAGCAGTCACTGAAAGCTTTTGGAGCATCAGGAAGTCTCATGAGTGGATCCGGATCAACCGTGTTTGGAATATTTCAAAGCGATAAAGACCTGAAAAAAGCAAAAGAGATACTGAAAAAACAGTATCCCAATTTCATAATAAGCAAAGGATAAAATTTCCTATTTTCCTTTTTTCATGTGTGACAGGATTTCTTCAGCTCTTTTTGTTGACTCTTTGATGACCTTTGTGATGTCATCTAGCTTTGGGTTTTCCATGATCTCGTGCTCGTCCATCACTTTTCGAATGACATTTTGAATGTCCAAAAATTCACATTCCTTATTCAAAAACTTTCCAACCATGAAATCATTGGTTGCATTCATCACCGCAGGAAGAGTTCCCATTTTTTGAGCTGCTTCAAGAGCATATCCCAAACAAGGAAATCTTTCCAAATCTGGCTCCTTGAAAGTAAGATTTTTTGAAAAATCAAAACGACTGATTGGAGCGTCCCATCTTTCAGGATATGAAAGAGCATATTGAATTGGAAGTTTCATGTCAGGATCGGAAAGTTGCGCAATGATGCTTCCATCAGAATATTCAACCATGGAGTGAATGATGCTTTCTGGGTGTATCACCACCTTAATCTTTTCAACAGGAACATCATACAACCACATAGCCTCGATCACTTCAAATCCCTTGTTCATCAAGGTTGCAGAATCAATTGTGATCTTGCTCCCCATGCTCCACGTCTTGTGACCCAAGGCGTCTTTGACAGTGACATTCTTCATGTCTTTTTTTGAAACATCTCTGAGTGCGCCTCCCGAACAGGTGATGATGAGTTGGTGAATGTTTTTTCTGTCCTCACCATTGAGACATTGAAACAATGCTGAATGCTCAGAATCAATCGGCATCAAATTGATGTTATTTTTTTTCACTTCCTTCATGATGATCTCACCTGCAGTCACCAAACTTTCCTTGTTTGCAAGAGCAATGTTTTTCTTGTTTTTTATTGCTTCTAGAGTAGCGTCTATTCCAGAAAGACTAACCAGAGAATTCACTAGTGTGTCATATTCCTCCAGCGCAGCAATTTTGAGAGAAGCATCCTTGCCTGAAAAAACTGGGATATCAACTCTCTTTTCAAGCTCAGCCGCTTTTCCCTCATCAAAAACTCCCACAAAACTAGGCTTATATTTTCGTATTTGCTCTTCAAGTAACTCAATGTTACTGCTAGCGCTGAGAGCAAAAACATCAAGCTTGTCCGGGTATTGATCCACCACTTCCAAAACCTGAGTTCCCACATTTCCAGTACTTCCCAAAATAGCTATTTTTTTCATAATATATTCTTTTGATAAATTATTATTTCACTAGCCCAAAAGTCTTTTCACTGGCCCAAAGCTTTTCCTGTGAAACTCACAAGGGCCAAATTTCTCCAGCGCTTCCATGTGAGCCTTGGTTCCATATCCCTTGTGCTTGTCAAATCCATACTGGGGATATTTTTCGTGCATTTTTTCCATCATCCTATCACGATGCACCTTTGCAACAATTGAGGCTGCTGAGATAAGCTTCACCAAGTTGTCTCCTCCCACAAAAGCTTCTTGATTGTCCGAAAGATTGGGAATGGTTTTGTTTCCATCAATCAGAAATATTTTTTCATCTCCCCAACTCACAACATCTTTGTTTTTCATTTTCAAATCTGAAATGGCTTTTTTCATGGCCAGAAAACTAGCCTCCAAAATATTCACTCTATCCACCGTGTTGTGATCACAAACTCCTATGCCCACATAGAAATTACTCAAAATGAAATCATACACAAGATCTCTTCTTTTTGGCGTCAACTTTTTTGAATCCTTGATGAGGTCAAAAATATCCTCACCAAAATCCTCCAAAATAGCCTTTTCTTGAAGTCTTTCCTTGTCCACCCCTCGAATCATCACAGCTCCAGCAACCACAGGGCCAACCAAAGGACCTCTCCCCGCCTCATCAACACCCACAACAAAACTGCAGCCTTTTTCCAGACATCTATTCTCAATTTCAAAAATTTCTTCAAAAACTATTGATTTTTCCATAATCCCAGTATACATCAACACCCCCTATGAATTCAAGAATTTAAAGCCCTTTTTTTATTTTCTATGTTCAAACCTCTCGTCACTTGTCATCCTGAACTTGCTTTGCCTCGCTTTGGGCGGAATTCAAAATGACAGTGTTTTTAATTGTATGCTCCATATTCTATGTTCCATGCCCCTATCTTTCGACTTTATAGACTTTCGACTTTCCACTCATTATGCTACAATAGAATCACTAAAAAATTGATTATCTATCTTGCAAAACCCATCGAGCAATCAGGGCTATGAAGAAAGAAATAATTATATGACATTGTCTTTTGTTTCATGTTTTGAATAAACCCTATTTTTTGTAGCGGTTTTTTTATATATACGTATTACAAATTACTTACAAATATACGAATTTACAAATAAGCCACGAGGAGTTAGAAAAAAATATATAGATTTTTAAATTAAATCATTTAAAATTCATTTTAAACTTTAAATTTTAAATTGAAACTTATCCCATGCAGTTCACTCATCTTCATGTTCACAGCCACTATTCACTTCTAGATGGCCTCGCAAAAATCGAGGATCTTGTTGGACGTGCCCAAGAGTTAAACATGAAATCATTGGCTATCACTGATCATGGAGTGATGTATGGTGTGGTTGAATTTTTCGTCAAAGCCAAAGCAGCTGGGATCAAACCCATTATTGGATGCGAGATGTACATGACTCCTGGAGACCTCACGAGCAAAAACAATACCGAACAAGACAAAACCAGATATCATATCACTCTTCTTGTGAAAAATGAAAAAGGCTACAAAAACCTCATGAAACTTGTGTCCATTGCACATCTTGACGGATTTTATTACAAGCCTCGAATCGACAAAAAGACTCTCAAAAA
>JAOUHN010000060.1 GCA_029865125.1 Candidatus Moraniibacteriota bacterium | reverse complement strand
GAGATTCTTTGGTTGAAAGCGGTGATTTCATGATTTGAGCTCTTTGGTCATAGTCAGAATATTTCTTTGTGAGAAGCAAATCATTTTCTTCACACTCTTTGTATAACGGTGTTCCAGGATATGGAATCACAATGGTTCCCTGAAGAGTGTCTACATAGCCCTTTTTGAAAAGGTCTTTGGCCAAATCAATGGTTTTTTGTGCCATTTCTTTTGTCTCCCAAGGATATCCAATCATGGCAGTGATGTGTGGCTCCAGTCCAGCCTCTTTGCACATTTTGAGGCCTGGCTCAATTTCTTCCACTTTCAAATTCTTGTGGATCCTGTCCAGAGTTTCTTGATTGGCTGACTCCAATCCAAAAAGAATGAATCTGAATCCTGCTTTTTTCATGAGCTGCCAAGTTTCCGGCTTTTTGATTCCGGTGATTCTCATGTTGCAGCTAATTGTGATTTTTTTGTTATATCCTCTTTCAATAATCCCATTGCAAAACTCATCCAACCAATCTCCGATTGGAAGGCTTCCTGAATCCTCCATGATTTCTTTCACTCCCAAATCAATCAAATGCCCCACTTCATCCAAAGCCTTCTTGGCACTCCTGGTTCTGAAATTCTTTCCTGGAAAAAGAGTTGTCCAAGAACAAAATGTGCATCTTCCCCACCAACAATCTCTTCCACTCATCATATATGCTCCTGGGGTATATTTGAAGTTTCCATTTTTGTACGCATAGTCCTTCCATCTTGTGAGCTCTCTGTCAATCATTGGAAGGTCATCCAGATCGTGTTTTGACAAATCAGAAGGTCCTGAATTTTTGATTTCTCCGTTTTCTTTGAACCAAAATCCTCCTTCCAATTCATCTCCTTTGCTCAAGTGATTTGCCAAACTCAGAAGCATGAAATCATAATCCCCTGAAGCAATCACAAAATCAACCTTGCTTTTCTTCAAGGATTCTTCTGGACGAGCGGTCACATGATCACCCATAAGAACAATTTTTGGCTTCCACTCTCCTTCTTCAGTTTCTTTTTTGATTTCATCAATAATGTCCCAGTGACTTTCCACCACTGGAGTCTTTGTTTCAATGGCAATCAAATCAGGTTTTTCTTCTCTCAATCTATCTTTCCATTCATCATATGTCATCTCCTGAGCAATTGCGTCATCCCACAAAACTTCATATCCTTTCTCTTTCAAAAGACTCGCTGCATATGCAGGAATCATTGGATAGATATATGTTGGGTTGTTGAACCATTGAAACTGCCTGTTTTGAGTGAGGCACGCTACTCCTTTTTCAGATTTTAACTGAGGATAAGAAATCGAAATTTTCATGTTATTTTTGATTTATTTTGTTTATATTTGTTATTTTCCTAACTTACTTCTGAGCTCTTTTGTGAAAAAAAACCCCTTCACAAACCTTATTCCATACCACACATGAAATGAGATGAGATATGGGATGGTCGCAATGCTAATCATAACACTTTTTGTCTTTGGAACCAACAAAATTGTCGAGATCAAAATAGCTGTTGCGTATATTCCCAGTCCAAGCAAATACATCTTGAGAATCATCATGCTAAAAAAAGAACCAATCAAACCAAGAAGCAAAAAAGCAACAAACAAAGAAGGAACGAAATATAGTGAAGCAAGTTTTAGGGATGTTTCAGGAAAAATCCGGGCAAAATGACCTCGGTGAAGACCATAATTTCCCGTTTGCTTCAAATGCTTTTTGAATCCCGACCTTCTGTGATGAAAAACCACCATCTCTGGAACATATAAAATTTTCTTTTGAAGCTTTTTGATGATGTCCAAACAAAGCTTCGTGTCCTCTCCTGGCCAATAGGCACTGTCGAATCCTCCGATTTCCTCAAAATCTTTCTTTTTCATGATGAAATTCACTGTCGGCCAATCATCAACTTCTTGAGTCTTTTTTCCTGGCCAATAGCGAATTATTGCTCCTCCAGAAAGAATTGACATGAACATTGCTCCTGACACTTTTTGCCAAAAAGAATCATCTTCCGGAGTGAGTTGTGGCCCACCCACAGCGCTGACACCTTCATCCTCCAGATATTTTTCAGCGGTGTCCAGCCATTTTTCATCTGGATAGGCATCGTCGTCAGTGAACGCCAAATATTCTCCCTCAGCATATTTCATGGCCATATCTCGCTTGATCGCAGGACTCACCTTCCCGCTCGGAATGATTCGAGCTCCGAGCTTTTTTTCTATCTCAGCGTTGTTCTCTTCAATCTCATCAGGGAAAATTATGACTTCAAAATTTTTGCTTTTCAGTTCTTTCAATTTTCCACATGTCTCCCAAATATAATCATTGATTTTTTGAACTGGAATCACGATGGAAAACCTGATTTCATTGTTACTCTTCATCAATATTAATTTTATTTCTTACTATATACAACGGCCTATTTGTAACCTCATCATGAATTCTTGCGATATACAAAGCAATAAACCCAAGACAAATCAACACAATCCCAATGAACAGGGTGTTGGCAACAATCACATATGCAATTGGAGAAAAAACTATCGTGCTAGAAAATATTCTTGTCCCCAGCATAAACATCAACAAAAGAAAGCTCAGTGTTGTGATGAATATTCCAAAATATCCCGCCATCCTAAGTGGCAGCAACGAAAACGCAGTAAGACTATTTATCGCTAATCCTATTAATTTTCCATAGGAATATGTTGCCTCCCCATTATTCCTCTCTGGAGCAATAAACTCAATCCTCACTCTTTTGTACCCCATCCAATCAATAATCCCTCGAAACAAGCGTCCTCTTTCTGAAAATTTGTTAAACTCATCTACAACTCGTCGATCCATCAACCTGAAATCAGTAGTTCGAGATTCAGAATTATATGAAGATATCTTATTGAAAATCCACCAATACATGTTCGATGTCAGTTTCTTCATGAAACTTGC
>JAOUHN010000034.1 GCA_029865125.1 Candidatus Moraniibacteriota bacterium | reverse complement strand
TTCATCGGCTCATTGCCGATAGATCTAAAGGATATTTTTTTGCTGAGGTTATTGGCGAAAATGAAAAATGTTTTGAGTTAGAAGAAAAAAATCTAATTTTGAACCCAATGACAATTAGTGAAATTAGATTGCACATTAAGTTATTCAAGAAAAAAATCTTTCAAGGAAAACCCATCAAATACCTGGGTGTGTACATTCGAGGCACCAAAAAAGTTATCTTTTTCGATCAACCCATTGTTTGAGGAAAGAGCAATGAGAAATAATGAAAAAAAATATAGGCTTTTGAAAAGAAATTCCAACATCTTTTCTATCGCAATTTTTAGAGATCCCCATAGTTGCTTTGTGAGAGCTCTTGACGCGAGCTTAGCCCCAAAACAATTTATTAAAGGATGTGTTTTGATGATGTCTTTCAAATGCACTGAGCCAATGACCCTTGTTCAGGCTCGGGCGCAGATCAAAGAGAGAGGACGAGAAGCAATTGGAAGCGAAGTGCAAAAATGCCTCGGCTTGTGTTTGGAAGAGGAAGGGATCAAAACGATCAGATTTGAAGAGCCCATTGTCTTTGAACGCAAAAAAAGCGAGTTTTCCAAATGAAAATCGTCAACAAAAAGTCCGGCGCAACCCGCGTGTTACAAAGACTTTTTTGTTTGGCGCGAGGGAGTTGTCGAGAACCATATTCGACGCTCCTTTTTTTTGATGTAAAAATTTTTGACTGGCGATATTAGAATGTTATTTTATGATTCGAGCAGCAAGCATACAAGCATGTAAAAATCCGTTTTCGTTATATCCTGTATAGGCTAGAGGAACTCCAGAAGGCATTGCCGAGAGATGAAACGATGCATCTTCAATAATAGTGGGTCCAGGATTTTTGGTGAAACGAACGCCAAAAATCATAATATTTGTTTCTTTTAGGTATCCAGCAATAACTCCAGGAAGACCTGTTGCACTCGCAGCGCCACCGATGATAATTTTTACTTTTTTATTATCAAGGAGTTCAAGAATTTTTTCGCTAGTCTCTTTTGGTTGTCTATGCGTGGAGCTGACGATTACCTTATAAGAAATTTTATTTTCAGATAGATATTTCAATCCTTTTTCCAAGAAAGGCTTGTCGTTTTCACTGCCGATTAATATAGGTAACATTATTTTTCTTTTTATTTATTATCCAGTTCATATAACATAGTGGCGTAGCCTTTGAAGATTTGATCTTCCTTTTTGATTCCCAGGGTTTCCAAGAATTCGAACAATTCTTTTTTCACTTTTTCCGTGTCATCTTCTGTGGTCATTTTTTCCACTTCAACAAAGGTGCCGAGTCTGTCCACTTCATCAAGGCAAATTTTCATGTCCTTGTGTGTGCATTTGATTCTTGTTTTTGAAATGTTCAAAACTTCGTGATAGCCCATGAGCTTCAAAATCTCATCACACGCATCAGGATCATCAATGACAAGTTCTTTTTCGATGCATTCAAATTCTGTTGCCAGTTGTTTTTTGAGTGTGAAAATGTTTTTCCCATTAGAGTTTCTGATTCGGAGATACAAAGTTCCAACTGTTTTGTCTGGAAACTCAATTGCATTGTCAAGATACACCCTGTCTTTTTGTGTTTGAGACTCAGAAAAAACACAACCCAAATCACTGAGCTTGGACTTGATTTCTTCAAAGCCAGAAACCCTGGCTTTCACTTCAACTTCTTTTAGTTCTTTCATAATTTAGAAATGTAATAATTAGAATATGTTTTAATCTTATCACAACCTTATTATGAGTGACAATAAAGATGATGGTGTTGTTGTATGTTTTGTGTTGCATGTTCTCCTTGCTTTTTCTATTTTTTGTCTATACAATAAAAAGGCTAGTTTTAAGGGATGTTTTGAGTATTTTGTTGTGTGGTGCTAACCGTTGGGGATCCTGAACCAAGTTCAGGATGACAAGTCCAGGGGGCATGCACTAAATACAAGATACTGAATATCAAATATCAATGAAAAACATTAGAAATTTTGGAATAATTGCACACATAGACCATGGGAAGTCCACTTTGTCGGACCGTATTTTGGAGTTGACCGAAACGGTTGAGAAAAGAAAGATGAAGGAGCAGCTTTTGGATCAGATGGATTTGGAGAGGGAGAGAGGGATCACAATCAAATTGCAACCAGTGAAGATCAAATATGATTTGAAAGGCGAAGAATATGAGTTGAACCTGATTGACACGCCTGGTCATGTTGATTTTGGATATGAAGTTTCAAGGTCTCTTGCTGCTGTTGAGGGAGCGATTTTGCTTGTGGATGCAACCAAGGGAGTTCAGGCGCAAACAATTTCAAACCTGTACTTGGCAATTGAACAGGGGTTGGAAATCATTCCAGTGATCAACAAAATTGATCTTCCAAATGCGGAACCTGAAAAAGTGAAAAAAGAAATCATTCACATTTTGGGATGCAAAGAAGAAGAAATTCTTTCGGCTTCTGGAAAAACAGGAGAGGGAGTGGATAAGATTTTGGAGGCGGTTGTTGAAAAAATTCCTGCTCCAAAAGGCGATGCAGAGAAACCACTTCGTGCGCTTATTTTTGATTCCAAATATGATTCATATAAGGGAGTGCTTGCGGACGTTCGAATTGTTGATGGATCCGTTCGTAGAGAAGACAAGATTGTGATGATGGCAACAAAAAAAGACAGCATTGTCATTGAAGTGGGAACTTTTCAACCACAGCTCGTTGCACAGGATTCTTTGGATGCAGGAGACATTGGGTACATCGCCACAGGATTCAAAAGTGTTGAGCATTGTCGAGTGGGGGACACGATCACACTTTCAAAATTCAAGGAAGATGAAAGCGTGAAGCAATTGCCGGGATACAAAGAAGTGCGCCCAGTGATGTATGCCAGTTTGTATCCTCTTGAAGGAGATGATTATAACTTCATGCGAGATGCTCTTGAGAAATTGAAATTGAATGATGCTTCTTTTGTTTTTGAGCCAGAGAGCAACCCTGCTCTAGGAAGAGGATTTCGTTGTGGATTTTTGGGAATGCTTCATTTGGAAATCATTCAAGCTCGTCTTGAGAGAG
Source organism: Candidatus Moraniibacteriota bacterium (assembly GCA_029865125.1). Taxonomy (GTDB): domain Bacteria; phylum Patescibacteriota; class Minisyncoccia; order Moranbacterales; family UBA9337; genus JAOUHN01. Next base: position 7,415 of record JAOUHN010000034.1, on the reverse strand, counting down.
AATTTGATTTCACTCCAACAATCACGACTCCGAGTGTTGTGTATCGAGTGCAAAAGAAAAATACAGATGAAATTGTGACAGTGTACGCTCCAATTGACATGCCGGATCCAGCTACGATTGAGGCTATTCAAGAGCCATATGTCAAGCTGGATATCGTGACTCCTTCTGAGTATATGGGAAGTGTGATGGAGCTTTTGAATCATTTGAGAGGGGAATATCAATCAACAGAGTACATTGACGCTGAGAGAGTAACTTTGACATATGAAATTCCACTCACTGATGTGATCATCAATTTTCATGATGAACTCAAGAGTGTTTCTTCCGGATTCGCTTCAATGAGTTATGAGGTGATTGGATACAGAGCTTCTGATTTGGTGAAAATGGACATCATGGTTGCTGGAGAAGTGGTGGAGGCGTTTTCAAGGATTGTTCCAAGGGAAAGCGCTGCCAAAGAAGGAAAATCGGCTGTGAAGAAGCTGAAAGAGGCTATTCCTCGTCAAAACTTTGCCATTGCCATTCAGGCAGCAATCGGAGGAAAAGTCATTGCGCGTGAAACAATCAGTGCCTTTCGAAAGGATGTTATTGCAGGGTTGTATGGTGGAGACATCACTCGAAAAAGAAAACTTCTTGAAAAGCAGAAAAAAGGAAAAAAGAAGATGAAAAACATCGGAAATGTGTCAATTCCACCGGAAGCATTCCTGAGTGTTTTGAAGAAATAAGAAATTTTTCAGTTTGTTATAGTTTCTAACCCCTCCCTAACCCTCTTCTTCAAAGGGGAGGGGGATAGAATGCAAGAAAATAGCTTTGACAAAATAGCACGTTTGTGCTATTTTTGTTCGGCGCTAAAATTGGCGTATATCAAATACCAAAAAAGGAAAAAGGAAAAGAGATATGAAGTTGCTATGGTTCATGATAATGGTTGGAGTGTTTATAATTGCTATAAAACTCCATTGGAATGTTAGAAAAAAATTACGAAATCGATTCTGTAATATATTCAAAAAGATCTTTGACAAAGAATTTTTGTTATTGATTATAAGGAATATAAGGGAAGATTATGATTCGAGTGATGTTCAATTGAAATTTAAATACGATATCGCAGTAGCTATAATCGAAAGTGAGGTCTTCAATATTCAAAAACAGCTAGAGAGTCTTATTGATTTAGCTGAAATGGTAGCTAAAAAAGCAATGGGTAGTAGCGAACAGCAGGATAAAATTCGCAATGTGATTTCGTGTCTCAGGCAAGCATGCGCCTATAATGCAAGTAGCATATCCAATGAAAAAGAGTTGATCGAGGCAAGAGATGCAATTGCCAAGAATCGCACAAAAATTTATCAGATCTTTTGGAAATCTGTAAACAAGCTCTAATTTGTCTTGGTCATGACATCAATCAAGCAAAGAGTCCATCCGAAGCGTGTTTTCGGGTGGACTTATTTTTTTCTTTATCTTGGGTTGACTTTTTTTGGCATAGAGTGTATTATTAGTTTCGTGAAAGTGGACTTCTCAAAAGAGGTCCGATTTTAGAATATATAACTTAAATTTGAAAAATATATGTTGGCAATAATTAGAACCGGAGGGAAACAATACAAGGTTAAAGAAGGTGACAAGATTAAAGTTGAAAAAATTGAAGAAGAAGAAGGAAAAAAGGTTACTTTCTCTGATGTTTTGCTTGTGGGAGATGAGAAAGCTGTGAAGGTGGGAGCTCCTCAAGTGAAAGGTGCAAAAGTTGAAGGAAAAGTTCTTGCACAAAAGAAAGACAAGAAAGTTTGGGGAATCAAGCACAAAGCAAAGAAGAGATACAAAGTGAAATTCGGTCACAGACAACAAGTTACTGAAGTTGAAATCACAAAGATCGCGTAAGCGAAAAATACTTGAATAACAAAAAACCTCGCGGGATACGTGAGGTTTTTTTGATTGTATTTTATGTGTGTTAGGAGTTGGGGATTCTGAATCAAGTTCAGAATGACATGTTTGATGAAGTGCGGAGTTTTTATATTTCCTTTCTATTTGTCAATGCTCCGGATAGTGTGAGTTCGTCGGCATATTCAATGTCGCCGCCGGTGGACATTCCTCGGGCCAGTCTTGTGACCTTGAGCCCTTCGATGTCTTGAAGTTTTCTTTTGAGATACAGCGCTGTCAAATCTCCTTCAGTGGTTGGGTTCATAGCCAGAATCACTTCTTTGGTTTTTTCATCTTGAACCCTTTTGAGGAGCTCAGAGATTTTCAGTTCACTTTCTTTTTTTGCAGAGGATGATTCCATGGTTCCTCCAAGAACGTGATACAAGCCTTGATAGATTCGGGTGCGCTCAATGGAAATGATGTCGAGTGGATCTTCCACGACACAAAGAGCTTCTTTTTTTCTGGATGTGTTTTTGCAAATTTCGCAAAGGTCACCTTCTGAGATGTTGAAACATTTTTTGCAGTGCTGAAGTTCTTTGATTTTAGAAAGATTGGTCGCGAATTCTTCCAAATCCTCTTTGTTTTGCTTGAAAAGATGCAAAACCAACCTCTCTGCCATTTTTGGTCCAACGGAAGGAAGAGAAGAGAAATTCTTGATTAGTTTTTCAAATGATTTTGGATACACTCGGATTAGAATTTAAAATTTAAAATTTTCAATTTAAAAATAATAAAAAAATGTGTTATTCTGATCCGCCAATTGACGGATAGAATCCCGGAATAATACTGGGTGTGTGCTGATATGAGGGGATCCTGAAACAAGTTCAGGATGACAGGCTAGACGTGGATTTGTTTTAATTTTCTATGCCTCAGCGCCAACTTGTTCTGGGGTTGGTGAGTGTGATGCGGCCGATGCAGGCACTTGATTGTGAACTCGCTCGAGTGATTTGAATGTTGTGGAGGTTTCCTCGAAATACATCTGTGCTTTTCCGAGCGGACCATTTCTGTGTTTTGCTACAATCACTTCAATAATGTTTTTGTTTGGAGTGTCTGGCTTTTCTCTGTCCTCGCGATACAACATCAAAACAACGTCAGCGTCCTGCTCGATTGATCCTGATTCACGAAGGTCGGAAAGTTTTGGAATCTGCGGTGAGCGAGATTCTACGTTACGAGACAACTGCGAAAGAGCAATGATTGGAATGTTGAGCTCTCTTGCAAGTTGCTTGAGGGCACGAGAAATTTCAGAAATTTCTTGAACACGGTTGTTTCCACCAGTACTTCTTCCTTCCATGAGCTGCAAATAGTCGATGATGATGAGACCAAGATTGTGCTCAGATTGAAGTCTTCTCGCCATTGTTCGCATTTCCATGATGTTTGCTGAAGCGGTGTCATCAATGTAGACCGGAGCTTCACTAAGAACTCCCATCGCATCTCCAATTTTTTTGAAGTCATCATGTTCCGGAGTAGAGCGCAATTTTCCTGTTCGAAGACGCCACAAATCAACTCCTGCTTCTGCAGCGAGCATACGATCAATGAGCTGATCTGATGACATTTCGAGTGAGAATATCCCAACAGGAACCTTTGCTTTGGCTCCAACATTTCTGGCAATATCAAGAGCGAAAGTTGTCTTTCCGATTGAAGGACGAGCAGCCAAAATGAGAAGGTCTGATTTTTGAAGTCCTCCCAGGATTCCATCAAGATCAGGATATCCAGTTGGAACACCTCGAAAATCATTGTCTCCTTTGTGAAGTTCGTCAATTCTGTTGAAGGCGTCTTCCAGGATTGATTTCAATGGAACGAAATCTTGCTTGAGATATTTCTGAGAAACGCCAAAAAGCTTTTGCTCTGCGACATCAAGAATTTTTTCAACGTCTTCTATTTCTGAATATCCCATTTCTGAAATTGAATCAGCAACAGCAATTAGCCTTCGAAGCATTGATTTTTTTTGCACTACTTTTGAATAGTGAACAACATGAGATGCTGACGGAACAATATTGACAAGTGAAGCGAGATAGCTTGATCCTCCAACTTGTTCCAGTTTTCCTTTTTCATCAAGCTTATTGGAAATACTCAAAACATCAATAGGCTCTCTTTCTTCATAGAGCTCCAACATTGTTTCATAAATCACATTGTGATCATCTTTGTAGAAATCACCCACTTTAACGAAATCTGCTATTTTTGTGATGGCTTCTTTGTCCAACATCAAAGACCCCAACACGGACTGTTCAGCCTCAATATTGTTGGGTGGTGTTCTTAGTATAGTTTTGTTCTTTGTTTGTGCCATTAGTTTGTTTTTTCGTTCTTGTATTATAGCGGAGTTGAAAATAAAATTCTAGTCTTGACAGAATAGGTGAAAATGTGTTAGTCTATTTTGAAATATAAAAACAGCCGATAGAAATGTTTTTGAATGAGCACTCTTTCAAAAAAGCTCCTAGGAGCTTTTTTGATGTGTTGACAACAAAAGAGTATTTATTCAATCTTTTAAGGCTAATTTTAAATAGTAAATATTTCATAATAAACTTCAAATTAATCATATGGATTCAAAAAACGCATCAAAAAGTTTTTCATTCAAAGATTTGTTGAACAAATCAATCAAATCTCTTCCTGAAAGATCTCAAAACATTATGAAGATGAGATTTGGATTGAATGGAAAAAAGTACACTCTCAACAAAATTGGTAATGAATATAATATTACAAGAGAGCGTGTAAGGCAAATCATTAAGGAGTCTGTTGGGAGGGTTTGCAAGGAAGATTTAGGAAAAATTGTTTCACAAGCTGAAGAAAAAATAAAATTCACAATAACTGAAAATAGTGGTATAATGACTGAGGATAAACTCCTAAATTCTCTCGGAAACAGTGAACAAGAGAAGGGGGCTATTGAGTTTTTCCTTGAATGTTCAAGTGACATAAACCTGCTTGAGAAAAAAAATGAAATCAAAAGATCATTTGTCGTGAGCAAATTCAATGTAGACAAATGGAGAAAGGTGAATAAGAACACCAAGGCGTTTCTTGATAAGAACAAGCAAACTTTGTCTGACGATGAATTTTTTGAAAAAATTAAAGATATTTTGAAAAGTAAATGCGATATTTCAAAAGAAGAATTTTTGAATTATCTTGAAAGCTCAGAAGATGTTAAGAAAAATAATTTCGGAAAATGGGGTCTTTCAAAATGGAGCGAGATTTCTCCAAAAGGAGCGAGACAAAAAGCATATCTGGTCATGAGAGAAATCGGAAAACCACTTCATTTCAGAGAAGTTGCAGATCTTATTGATGAATATAAGCTAAGCAAAAGAAAGTCACACCCACAAACAGTTCACAATGAGCTCATCAAAGACAAGAAGTTTGTTTTAATTGGAAGAGGAGTATATGCTCTCTCTGAATGGGGATATGAAAAAGGAACAGTAAAAGACGTTATTGAAGACATTCTCAAGAAAAACAAAAAACCAATGAACAAGAATGAAATTCTGACACAGGCATTGGCTGTCAGAAAGGTGAAAAGATCCACAATTGTCATTAATCTAAACAACTTTTTTGAAAAAGTTGAAGAAGACACCTATTCAATTCGTGATAATAAAAAAAATAAATAAAAAGTTTATACATTTCAAATAGATGAATATCATAATAGAAAGCTTCGGGAACATTATCTCATCTGCAGGAGAAGTATGGAAAATACTCTCTACAGTTTGGTTTATTGTTTTTCCCGTAGCTTTTTATTATTTGTTTAGAATGCTTTGGGGTGATTTTGCAGCAGGCAAATTTTGGGGATCAATAGAATGGACATTGCTTGAAATCATTCCGCCAAATGACATTGAAAAAAGTCCACAGCCAATGGAAGTGATTTTTTCTGGTTTGCTGGGTTCAATGGCAGGAATCAACATAATTGAAGAACATGTGGATGGAAAATCACCCATGTTTTTCAGTTTGGAATTGGTGAGTGATGAAGGAGCGGTTCATTTCTTTATCCGAACTCCAAAGGTGCTCACTGCTTTGGTAGAGTCACATATATATGCTCAATATCCAAATTCAGAAATTATGGTAGTTCCAGATTATGTTAATGATGTTCCAAAGATTATTCCAAACAGAGATTGGAATTTGTGGGGAACAGATTTCATTCTTGATAAGCCGGATCCATATCCGATTAAAACGTATAAGTGGTTTGAAGAGAGCGTCACAGGAACAATGATTGATCCGCTCGCGGGACTCATAGAGACAATGGGGAAAATCGGTCCTGGGGAAAAAATTTGGTTTCAATATATTATTACTCCCAAGGATCAGTCGGAATTTGAATCAGGGAGGGCGATTGCTGATGAGCTTGCGGGAAGGGCTAAGCCTAAGAAAATGGGAGCTTTTTCTGAATTTATTCAAGATTGGGGGGATATCATCAAAAGTGTTCCTGCGGCGATGATGGGACCTGTCGAGCTTCCAGATAGATCAGAGTCTTCTTCCGAGAATGTTCCAGTTGAATTTGCACTCACCCCAGGAGAAAAAGAAGTTCTTAAAGCTGTTGAAGAAAGTATTGGAAAGAGTGCTTTTGAAACTAAGATGAGATTTTTGTATTTGGGTAGGCGAGAAGTGTTTGACAAAGTGTCAGTGGGATCCACAATGGGATCAGTGAAGCAATTTTCTGATATTAACTTAAATGGTTTTAAGGCTGACAACACATCCAAAACTTTCGCAATTCATTTGTTTGCTGCTCCGCGAGTTTTGTATCGCCAAAGAAAGATACTTCGAAGATATAGGGATAGAGACAGATCTGGAAATCAGTTCATTTTGAATACGGAAGAATTGGCAACCGTTTTTCATTTCCCTGACATGTCCGTTTCAACGCCAGCAGTGAAAAAAGTTTCAACAAAAAGAGGAAGCGCTCCAGCCAATCTTCCAATACAGTAATATTCTTGCGATTCAGAGTCAATATGCTAGGATGAGAACGATGCAGCTTTTTCTAAAATAAACATCGATTTAATTTTAAATAAATAACATGTCACAAATAACATTTTTCGGAGAAACAAACTTTAGAAATCAAAAGGTTAAGTTTGGGATAAAAGAGGATGACAGGAGAAGACATATGTATGCGATTGGAAAAACCGGTATGGGAAAAACCAATCTCTTAGAAAACATTGTCATTCAAGATATTCGAAATGGAAAGGGTGTTTGCTATGTGGATCCACATGGAGATACTGCTGAAAAACTTCTCAAAGCGATTCCGAGAGAGAGAATAAATGATGTTGTGTATTTCAATCCGGCAGATACAAGTTTTCCGGTTGCGTTTAATATTCTTGAGTCTGTTGAAGATGACAAAAAGCACTTGGTTGCATCCGGAATGATGGGAGTTTTCAAAAAGATTTGGCCAGATGTTTGGAGTCCAAGAATGGAATATATTCTCAATAACGCTATTTTAGCACTTTTGGATTATCCCGGATCAACAATGCTTGGCGTGAACAGAATGATGTCTGACAAAGATTTTCGAAAGAGAGTATATGAAAAAATAAAAGATCCCGTGGTGAAATCTTTTTGGATTAATG
>JAOUHN010000033.1 GCA_029865125.1 Candidatus Moraniibacteriota bacterium | reverse complement strand
ATGTAAAATCCAAGGATGACAAATATCGTGTCAAAGTAAGTGCAAAAATTGATGACAGTGGATGGTTCAAAAGTTTCTATGCAAGAACTGACACTTCAAAAGTATTGAAAATCAAAGATGTTTTACCAGGAAAATATAAGTTCAAATACAAATCAAAAGATGCTACTCCTGCTGAAGCTTTCACACTAAAAATGCAATTGAGAGATGATGAAGCTGAAGCAATCGACGAAGAAACAACTGTTGAAATATACGCATTCGTCGGAAAAATGAAAGTTCCTGTGGGAACAGTGAAAACTGACGATGAAGGATGGGTCACACTTCCAGGAGTAATGACCGAAATGAAATATGAAGTTAAAGTAAAATAATTTCTCCCATTTCAAAAAAGACAGGCTTTCAAAAGAGAGTCTGTTTTTTTATTCTGCGATTTATCACCTCCTCCCCTTCTATTTCAAGGGGAGGACCAAGGAGGGGTTTCTTAATTCGCACATTTGTATATTCGTAATAATTTGTAATTTGTTATACAAAAAAACAGGGTCAAGACTTATAGAAGCCTCTTCCCTGTTCTGATCCGCCCTCCTTGGCAGATCTTAAAATTCAACTGAAAATCTCAGTGTAACGGTATTAAGGTGGGAATATTGCTCCCACACACCGTCATCTCCCTCAAAATGATCATAGCCCAGATCGATTTGACATTGATCAAATAAATATGTCAATTGAGGAGAAATATAGTACCCATTCGGATTTGACGCTCCGGTGAGTTTCAACACCCAATTTTCACTGGGCGAATACTCAATCCGAAGCATTGCTGTTCCGCCAGCATACACAGCCCGACGAAAATCCAAATTGACGTCCCCGCTTCCCTCTTGGTCCAAAACATCGAAATGTCCGATTGCCAAGAAGAAATTATCGCCGTTCCAGATAAGATTCTCCCAAAATCTTTCCGCTTCTCCGCCTATAACAATGAAACCAGCGTAATTTTCGGGCCAAATCTGGACTCCGCCAATGCGATACGTCCAACCAAGCCAATCCATCTCGAAAGACAGACTGGCAGCTGTTTGTTTCACAATAAGCGGATGAATTGTCATTGAAGACAATTTAACGTCCGCATCAATAGGCGAATTTCCAGCTCCGTGCTGGATGGCGTATTTCACCAAAACGTCCGAGAAATTATTCACTCCCTGAGCTCCCAATGACCAGCCCACATTACTTTCCACATCTCCGAATTCAAATCCGGAAGGAGTAGTAAATGAATATGGATTATTCTGATCTAAAGGAAGAATTGATGGTTCCGCCTGAAAGGCAACCAATTGGAGCCCCTTAGCGACTTGCACCGTTACACCCCAATTGCCCAATAATGTCTCGTCGCTATCCAACACATGAAACACTGATCCAGAAACATTTCGGTACCCAAACGGGCTCAGATCCGCAAAGTTCCAATCTGCTCCATCAAGAACAAACGTTTGTTTTCCTATCGTCACCCTCTCTCCCGCGAAATGGAATTCACGAAGAGAATAGGCAACTTCCTTTCCACTTCTCTGAAACACATCGCCGTCACCGGCAATCTGTTCAGAAAAAGCCTGGAAAAATCCAGATGCTGTCAGCTCTCCCAAAGAAGTGTTGAAGCATCCATCACCGGAGATTTTCACTCCACCGACCTCATTCATGAAGCCGGTTTCTATTTTACTTTCAACTTCAGCAGAAACTACCGAAGCAACTCCTACAACCATAAGCATCAGAAAAAATAATATCGTGCTTTTCATTGTTATTCTCCTATGGACGCCCTTTTTCGAGGGCTTTCTTTTTGATGTCAAAAGGCTTTTCAAAAAACAGTCTTTTGCTTACTTCAATTTCAGTAAAACTATCATTACCGGACTCGATTCGAACTCGACCTGGTCGCCAAACTTTTTGACCATTTGGCAATCCAAACCACTGGACCAAATAATGATATTGGGTTTTTATTATTTTTCCTCCGGAGTAGTACTCGATCTTATCGATCGCATTAGCATATTCCGAAGAAACTTGAAACACAATATAATCATAATCACCGCGCACGCCCTCTTGAGGTGTGCCTTTGATATGACTCTGATCTTCGAGAAATTCATACTTCATGTCCCCCACTCGAATCAATCGGGCAAGGTCGATGTATGAAATTTCTGTGCCACTTATCTTCTCTTCAAATCCACCGGGCTTTGATTTCACTCGGCGACCATTAGGATTGACGTACACGTCAAACCCCATAAGATCGTTTCCAGGAACATACAGCGTTCCGGAAAATCGGCGATCTGATCCAAGAGCAAAGAGTGCCTCCCCAGGATCATAATTGATCCAGGCAACAAACTCTTTTTCTTCCCAATCCACCGTTCGAGTCTTTGCGACCACGAACTCAGAGCAATTCTGATTGTGACCGAAATATCCGGCCCATACCTGCACCATTACGGAATTAGCACTTCGCTGTTCTTCTTGTTGCGCTTTCACACCATTAACAGCAAACAGGCTGATCAATATTGTAAGTACCAAATTCATTATATTCATATTCCTCTCCCGAAATTATTTCAAGCGCCCCGAGACAAATCTCAAGGCGCCTTTTGTTGTTATCGATGAATCCAACGCAGAAACGGAAAAACCAAAAACATGGTTCCCGTGACACACGAAAGGATCACAACTTCTTCCAGCACACCAAGTCTTACGACCGGCGTGATTTTCACGGCCAGCAAAGCTGACAACAAAAATGCATTGGCAATGGAATCAAAAGCGACGCTAACGCCAACTTCGTTCATCTCTTCGCTCATGATGACTTTCTCAAAGCTCCCCTCTTGTTTCAAGGATCTGAATCGATCAATGATCATGAGAGGAAAATCAACGGCAATGGAAACGGCCATACTACTGATTGCAGATGACGCAATGTCCAAAGGAATCCGAAAGATCATCATCACGAGATACATCACAGCCAACGCCCAAAAAAATGGAACACTGACCAGCAAGCCGCATTTCAATGCAAGAATAATACCAGCAAAGCATGCGACTTTTGTGAGAGATTTCACCCCTCCTGCCCAATCCTTTCCGAGGAAATAAATCAGACAGAAAATAACAACAACGACTTGAGACAAGAAATTATATTTCAAATTTCCATCAGTCACATATTCGTCATTATCCGGCCATTGCGAGAGTTTGCTTGCAGGATGAATTTTGATTAGATCAAAACCTTCCCCTGCCTCAACAAACCGATCCCGAAAAGCACGTATTTCTGGGGTAGATTCTCCAGCGTCCGTGAGCATTACAACAATATTGTTGAATTTATCACCATAGGGACTCGACACAAAAAACTTCAGGAGATTACCATCATTATCCCACATCATTTTCCAGATGTCGGAAATAATGAGTTGCATCTCTTTGTCAATGTTTTCTGAAGAAAGTTCGCTGGCAGCGTCTTTGAGAGACAGCTTAGCTTCATTTCGAATCACTTCCTCAATTGAATCCCCCGTCTTGTATCCATAGTCTCCAAGTACGACCATAAAGTCGTAAAAAGGAGAGTAAGTGGTTCGAGAAAAACCTGACACGGTGCCAAGATATTCCCGTAACTGATCCAATGACTTTGCGTCCGATAAATCCACCTGAACAACAGGGGAATACAACGACGCCCCTGGTCTTCCGAGGAGGTTGAGTTTTTTGGTTATTGCTTCTGCCATGGTATTTTTTTCGAATTCTGTTGGATTATTATTCGTATTAATATAATACTGATACAATCCAACTGCTGCGAGAACTACCACCAACAAAGCTCCGAGACTCACTTTCCAGCTGTGCCTCCAGGCCGCCCACCTTTGAGCAACCCGAACGACATATGCTGTTTTCTGATTGACCCAAAGCGACAACGCACTTTGGTTTTCCTTAACACTTTCCGTTTTTCCACCCAAAAATCCAAGAAGGACCGGGAGAAAAAAACGTGCTAACAACCAAGAAACCGTGATTCCAAACGCTGCCACAATTCCCATATCCATGACAGAACGTGAGCCGTGCAAGTTTTTGAAGGTCATGGTCCACAAAAAATCAATTGCGGACACAAACACGATGAGTTTAATCACTGAAATTGACTTTATTGCCTCATCCCACCGACGCCAATATGACGCCTCTGTGTCAAAACCTTCCTTACGCGTAGCGTTAAAAGTTTTGAGGTGGTGGAAATTGATAGAGGTTGATGGAATAATAATTGCGAAAAACGCAATTATCGTGAATGTGTCTGACGACATCTCAAAAAGAAACGTATCACACACTCCAATAAATCCCCTTCCAAATCCAAAACTCAAACTGATCACACTCACCGCTGCAACTGCTTGCCTCCAAGATCCCAAAAGAATCCAAAAAAGAAACAAGCAGCCCATCAACATTCCCGCAATGGGAGCAATTGAGTAGGCTCTCGACGTAATGTCGATAATCGGCCGATTGAATGACCACCCAGTGGGATCAACGGTAATTTCTGAATGACATCAAATCCGTCAATCTCAAAATTGTTAAACGATGAATGCAAATTAATTTCCGGATCACTGTTAAGGCTAACCCAGATTATTGCATCCTCTCTCCATTTTCCGAAATCCTCCGGAATTCGAAGCGGTGATTCATAATCCCACCAACCATTGGCGAAAATGAGAAAGTTTTTGGCCAACTCAATTTCGCTAGTTCCAATAGACGGGAAAACAATAACGATTGTATAATCACCGTCGTCATGTCTTCCGATCATGGAACCCCTGATAGAGATATTTTGAATCGCTTGCTGTATCCATCTCTCAGAATCAAAATCAGAATTCAAAACAGAATCAAGGGAAACAAATTTCCCCACACTGTCAGGACCATAATTTGTCCGAGTGGACAGGCTAACTACCTTCGCTTCAATTTCTCTTTCATTCAAAAAGCTTTGAAGCTTTTCAGTGAAGTTAACCACCGCCAACAGATTATCTCTGTTCGCCCTCGGCATCTCAACATACGCAATCAACGGATTGGTGTATTCAATGCCGGATTCCAGAGCATACTGCTCTGCTTGAACCCGCAGGTTGTTTTCATCCCGAATCGGATCATCCATCACGGACTGAACCCGATACCAGTTAACATTCCCATACCAACAAGGCACGAGCAATGCTGCCATAAAACACAGAATAAACCATTGTTTGAATTTCGACATAACTAAGCCCTCCTTGTGGCTATATTTTTCAAGATTTTCAATCTTATTTACGTATTCATTTGTCAAACAACTTGACTGTTGAATATAGCATAAAATTGGCTTAAAGTCAATGGCATATGAAAAGATTAAAAAAGCTGAAAAATTGATAAATGAAAGACCAAGAAAAAGACTAGGTTATTTAACACCAAAAGAGGTATTTTTTGAAAAAAGATTTTTAAATAGTTGAATTAAGATTTGGAATAGAATTTTATTATCCCCAAAAAATGTTTGCTAAATTTTGTCAAAAAATGTATATTTAAATATAGATTTACTGTAATTCATTAACAAATTTAAATCATGAAAAAAGAAAAGGTGTGTGTTGTTGGACTTGGATATGTTGGCCTTCCGCTAGCTGTTCAAGCAGCTCTCAGAGGATATGAAGTATATGGACTTGATAGAGATGAATCAAAAATAAAGAAAATAAATTCAGGAAAAAGTCCTATTAAAGAAGAGTTTTTGCATGACAACCTTTCTAAAGTAGACATCCATGCAACCACAGATGAAAGCATAATCAAAAAATGCGATATTGTTTTGGTTTGTGTGCCCACTCCGATTGATGAAAAGTTTTTCCCTGATTTGGGACCTGTCAAAGGTGCTGTTGAAATGATCATCAAAAATTTCAAAAAAGGTCAATTGATTGTCATTGAGTCAACAATCAATCCTGGGGTTTGCGAAGAAATCATTGAGCCAATTTTTGCCCAGTCTGGTCTCAAAGTTGGACGTGACTATGAAATGGCACATTGTCCAGAAAGAATTGATCCGGGAAATAAAAAATGGAACGTCACTAACCTTCCAAGAGTTGTTGGGTCTTTCACAAAAAAAGGACTCAATCAAGCCAAGAAGTTTTATGAGAGTATCATTGATGGAGAAATTTGTGCAATGAACTCAATTCGAGAAGCTGAAGCCACAAAGATTATTGAAAATTCATTCAGAGACGTCAACATTGCATTTGTCAATGAACTTGCAAAATCTTTTGACAAAATGGGGATTGATTTGGTGAGCGTCATCAAAGGAGCTTCTTCAAAATTCTCTTTCATGCCTCACTGGCCAAGCTGTGGAGTTGGAGGACACTGCATTCCAGTTGACCCATATTACCTGATTGAAAGAGCAAAGCTTTCAGGATTTGATCATGAATTTTTGAAAATTGCTCGAAAAATTAACAACTCAATGCCAGAATACACCGTTGAACTTTTGCAAGACGCACTCAACAAAGTTAAACTTCCTCTCAACGGAACAACCATTGGAGTTTTGGGGCTTTCATATAAAGCCAATGTGGATGACCTTAGAGAAACTCCTGCACTCAAAATCATTGATAAAATTGAGGAACACGGAGGAAAGGTTCTCAAATTTGACCCCTATTTTCCAGAAATGAGTGATGCAAAAACAATTGAAACAATACTCAAAAAATCAGATGCTATTGTTGTTGTCACAAATCACAAAGAATTCGTGGAAATCAAGCCTGAAATATTCAAAAAAGCTCGAATTCAAGTCATTGTTGATGGAAAAAATTGTCTCGACAAAGAAGCTATTGAAAAATTGAAAATTGTATATAAAGGAATCGGAAGATAGAATTCTCTGTTCCGATCTCAAAAACCTCGAGAAGTTAAACTTCTCGAGGTTTTTTGTTTTGCACTCACAATTGTTATGATATAATAATGACATGAAAAAATCTTTTTCAAAGTTGAACTTAAAAACATTACTTGCAATTTTTGCATCAACCATTTCCATTATTACTACTTCGATACTTGCAGGAGCTTTTTTTGATGCTTCCGAAAATCAATCATTCACTAAAACGCTTTCACAGCAGGAAACACCCGACACCGTACCTCAAAAACCGAAGTTATTCTCTTTTGTGGCCATTGGAGACAGCGAAAAATACAAAGGTCCCGATGGATATGACACTGATGTTCTCTCAGTTTTTGCTAAAGCACGCGAGTTGCATCCCGATTTGATTTTTCTAACAGGAGACATCATCACCGCAAGCACAGAAAGCCTGCAAGAAAACTTCAGAAGAATTCGAAACATCAAGAACGTTTTGAACTCATATTTCCTCCCTATTCCCTATTACATCACATTTGGATATCATGACCTTGAATGCGGTCTTTCCTGTGCCAACCAATGGAGCCAGTCTTTTTTTGGAAAACCACTTTCAGAAACAAAGTTGTATCACTCATTTGATTATGAAAACACGCATTTTGTCATTCTTTCAAATGATTACCCTCTCCGAAAAAACATTGAAAAAGAACAACTTAATTGGCTTGAAAAAGATTTATCGGAAAATACAAAACAAAATACCATTATTTTCATGCATGTTCCTCCAGTAACTTTTTTCAAAGCATCCGCAAATGATTGTCATGACATGAGTTGCAGCGAACCCACCAGAACTCAACTTGTTTCCATTCTTGAAAAACATTCTGTTGACCTTGTCATTTCTGGACACGAACATCTTTTTGACCACAAAATTGTTAATGGAATCAATTATGTCCTAAGTGGCAATGCAACAGGAAGTAAACCTCGCTACAAAAACACACTTTCAGGAGAAAACTTCATTCAAATCATTGTCTCAGGTCAAAGCATCACACTGCGAGCATTGAAAAACAACGGGGACTTAATTCGCTCTATTAAAATAAAATAATACCATTTTAACTAACCCTTGAATGCGTTTCATCTCGAGCGAATAATCGAGTCGAGAGATCTCATCCTGACAACTACCTGTGGCAATATCTAGGTTAAGATTTCTCTACTCCCACGATAAATCGGGGTTGGTCAAAATGACATATTTATTGTTTACTCGCGCATACTTTTTTGTTTGTGGTTTTTTCTGAAATCTAATATCAGCACTTGTCTAAACAGAGATATTCTTTTCCCTCTTTCCGAAAATAATCCCCAAACTCACCACAAAAAATATCCCAGCAGTCAACATTGCCATAAACTTTTTATCTATTGGAAGCAATCCAGTATTATTTGAAGTATTCGCCACTAAAACAATAGAAGCAATAAGATATATAATTGAAAACTTTTTCCATATATGGAATGCCACTTCTGAAGAAAAAAACAACAAAATACTTATAGGTATCATAGACACTGAAAATGCTAGTAAAAAAGAAAACGTTCCATAATAACCACTAATGCGACATAAGTACTCTAAGTCAGATATGCATGTACTCATCACCGAAATAAAAATCACAGCCGATAAAATTAAAAATGCTTGTGCTTTTTTTTTATTTTTCATATATTTTTAAATATTTAAGTTAACTTTGTTAATAATTTTCATTAGATTCTCAATTTTTTCTTTTGAAATTCTTAGTTTTTCAGTATTCTCTCTGTTTCTCACAGCTTCCAAATGATTGACCATGCTTTCCAGGATGTTTTTTGCAGGCTGTGTTTTCTCATCCTCAAATAACCTTTTCACCTGAATCATTCTTTGAACAAGTCCAATTCTATACACATCCTTTCAAATAGGACACGAGCCGACGGCCGTCATCTGGTGTCATGTTTTTTCTTTTTTTTAAATTGCTGTTTCATGATCTCAATCTGGTTTCTCTATCTCAAATCTCTCCGTCAACTGACGGACTCAAATCTCGCTCTAGCGTTCATCTAAATCAAGCGGACTGTGATGATCTCTTTTTCCGAAAATAATCCCCAAACTCACCACAAAAAATATTCCAGCAAGCCACATTGTGGTTAGTTCTTTGTCAAAACCAACAAGGCTAGTATTTATTGTTGGCGAAATCCAAATCAGGACGACTGTAATCAAAAAATAAATACTCGCAAATTTCTTCCAAGCATTGAAAGATTTTTCTCCTGTGAAATACAGACCAACCAAAACCCCAATAAATGCCAGCGAGAAAGAAAATAAAAATGTACCCAAAGTATTAAAATATCTATTAATTTGAGTCCATACAACTACTCCCACTAAAACAAGAATTAATCCTAATATTACTTTTCTTTTATTCTTCATACTTTTTATTTTTAATTATTTATTTTTGAAATTATATTAACCAAAACATCAATCTCTTCTTCAGAAATCCCCAAATTCTCGATGTCCTTTCTTTTCTTCACGGCTTCCAAATGATTGACCATGCTTTCCAGGATGTTTTTTGCAGGCTGTGTTTTTTCATCTTCAAGCAACCTTTTCACCTGAATCATTCTTTGAACAAGTGGTTGTTTCACACTTTTGTGGCAAATGAGATCATTCAAAATCTTTTCCAAAATGAGAAGTGAAGCTTGCGTCTCCATTGTATCATCTCCTGGAATGATTGAAAAATCAACAATTCCATCTCCTTCCAAATCAATTTCCATTGCACTCACTTCCCCTTCATTGATTTCAATCTCCGCTTCCAAACCTTCAAACACAGGAATGTCAGAAAAAACTGTTGAATTTTCAGTTTCTTCTCCCAGAACCTCATCGATTTCAAATGTGAATGTTCCCATGCCTGTTCCAATCAAATCAACATTGGTCACACCATCACCATCAGACCCCAGATATTTTGTTTCTCCGAATTCCCAATAGTACGAATTTGGAATTTCCTCTTCAAACATCCTCAAATCTGAATCAGGATTTGGATTTTGAGTGACTCCTGTGTGATTCCCTTCTTCGTCAAAAAGATGAACGTCCACTGGCGAATGCATTTTGAGCCGCATTCTTTTGTCATCTGGATCTGGCTTTGGTTTTTCTTCTGAAATATACTCTATCAGATCGTCTTTTCCTTGAATAAGATTTCCAATAAATTCTTGGAGTAAATCAACTTCTAGTATATTTGCATGATCACGCCTCGATTTTAAAACATTATTATATTCATCGACATTAAAATAGTATTTATTTGCATCATTCATCATGAGAGCACTTGGATACACCACTGTCCCATCACCGTCCATTGTGATTGTCAAATCTCGATCAAGATCCTCCAAATCATCGCACAAAAAGCTTGAGTTACATCCAGCGTATTTGATTCCGGCAATTGTGTCCAAACCCCATCCAGCAATTTGAATCACTTTCGTGTTTTCAGGTGGGCTCCAATTGTCAATTTCATTGTGAATGTCTTCTGTGTCCAACAGAAAGCTTTTTGAAAGCACATTGGGCGAATCTGTGTCATCAAAATCAGGATCTTTTCTTTTTCCATCATCTCCCAAAAGAAAACTTTTCATCTTGGAAAATTCATCAATTTTTTCTCCATACAATTTTCGAAAATCATAAATGTCATCCACTTCATAAGAAAACTCAATCACTGGGGTGGCAATCATGTCAAAATATTTTTTCGAAGGGAGAAGATTGTAGGCGCTTTTCATATTTTCGGCAAATCCTCGAGCCACATCTTTTTCAAAAAATATACCACTCGCAAGTTGAAGCTTGTCTCCATGCAAAAGTCCTGCCAAGGCCTTTGGGGTTCCTGCTTGTGGGGTGGCGACGAAAATGATTCTTTCCACCAAGTCCTCTCTTCCTCTTTCTTCAAGCTCACTCACCAAAAGTTTT
>JAOUHN010000032.1 GCA_029865125.1 Candidatus Moraniibacteriota bacterium | reverse complement strand
AATATTTCTTTTAGCTTTCAGACAATGTGCTTGGCTTCGTTTGTTTTTTTCTGTGCACTCTCTTTGTTTCTTGCGCAAGACGTTTCATGGGGATTGAGGAAGTTAATATTTATTTTTTCGTTTGTCCCGCTTTATTTTGTGGTGAGTGATGCGGAGTTGAAGACGGAGCACTTGTTAGAAATAGGAAAAGCGCTAATATTTGGAGGATTTTTGTCTGCGGTAGTGGGAATCTTTCAATTTGCGGCACAATTTTTTGTGGGAGTTTCAACTCTGTTTGTTTTTTGGGCAAAAACCTCAGCATTTTTTTTGGGAAACGCATTTTCAGGAGCTGTGCTAAAAAACAATAGTTGGCTGGTTAATCTAGGAGGAGAAACGGTTTTTCGAGTTACTTCATTTTTTCCGGATCCTCATATTGCTGCCTTTTATTTCGGAATGTTGGCACCAGTGGCCTTGGGATTTTTCTTTGTATGTGAAGATAAAAAACAAAAAAAGATGTATCTTTTTGCATTTTTGACCATTATTTTGGCTGATGCACTAACATTTTCAAGGGGAGGATACATGGGTATTTTTTCCGGACTACTGTTTTTCGGATTATTTTTCTTGAAAGATTTGCCAATAGAAAAAGCCAAGAAAATATTAATGGTAATAGGAGTTATTATTGTGATAACAATTGCCATTGAACCAATCAGAAGTAGAATTATTTCCAGCTTTAACATACAAGAAGGCTCAAATAGTGCACGAATTGAAACATGGCGACAATCAATAGATGTCTTGAAGGATAATTATCTAACAGGAGTAGGATTGGGAAATTATGCCTTGGAAGTGAAGCCAACAGCAGCATGGAGAGAACCCATATATTCACACAATCTGTATTTGGATATTTGGGCTGAGACAGGCTTTTTTGGCTTTATTTCGTGGGTGATGTTAATGGGATTTTCAATATTCTCCTTGGTGCGCACATTTTTCTTGAAAAGAAATGCGGTTTTTTTGGGAGTTGCGTCCGGAATTATTGTTTTTTGTGCACATTCATTGTTTGAAACAGCACTGTTTTCTGTGCATGTGCTAGCAATACTGATGATATTTGTTGGAATTAGCGCAACAAAGATGAATGAAGTGATCAAAAAGAGTGAAAAGTAAAAATATGAAAAAAACAAAGATATACATGAAAATATTGCTAGGAGCAGCTGTTTTTTTGACACCCACATATCTAATTCGTTTTGATGTGATGGGCATCCCAACAAATATGTGGGAGTTGTTACTGGGAGCAATTTTTTTAATGTGGTTGAAGGAGGATTTTTCTAAGAAAAAATTGAAAATATGGTGGGAAGATGTGAAAAAAAATCAATATTTTTTTCCAATAACATTGATTTTGGTGGGAACAACAGTCTCAACACTGGCAGCGAAAGACATGGAAGCAAGTCTGGGAATTGTGAAAGGTTGGTTTGTAATGCCGTTATTACTTGCTCTCGTGATAGCAAAAAAAATAAAAATCAACAAAGATCGAGAGTGGATATTGAGCGCCATGGTTCTTTCGGCAACAATCGTTGCAGTCATTGCAATCACCTACTATATGTATGGTTATTTGACGTATGATGGACGCCTGAGAGCTTTTTGGGAGTCGCCTAATCATCTGGCTATGTATCTTGCACCCGGCTCAATTTTGAGCTTTTGGAATGTTTTTTTGAAAAATAATAAGAAGGAAAAAATATGGAAAGTTGTTCTTTGGAGTGGAGCATTTGCTCTAATTGCAACTTCAATTTATCTTACAAAATCTTACGCTACATGGATGGCAATTTTTGTCAGTGTTGGAGTGATGGGATACCTAAAGCATAAGAAAAATAAAACAGCACTACTTCAAGGGGCAGCAGTATTGATTTTTGCAATAGGAATAATCTTTGTTTTTCAAATACAACAGGATAAATTCACTCAGTTGATAAAATTTGAAGAAAGATCATCACTTTCTTCACGGATCATGATTTGGAAAGCGAGTACTAAAATAATCCAAGACAATTGGTTTTTTGGAATAGGTCCGGGTAATTTTCAAGCCAGTTATTTGGAATATCAAAAACATTTTCCTCCTTATTTGGAGTGGGCTGTGCCACAACCCCACAACCTTTTTTTGGCATTTTGGCTTCAGTCTGGCTTGGTGGGCTTGGTGGGCTTTCTTTGGCTTCTGCTTGTTTGGACTAAGAGTGTTCTAAAAAAAATAAAAGGAGATGCGAATAATCACATCCCATATTTTTTACTGGGTATTATGGTATATTTTCTGATTCACGGTTTGGTAGACACAACTTACTGGAAAAATGATTTGGCAATAATGTTCTGGACAGTTTTTGTGCTGATTTAAGCAAGATCTCGGAGTAATTAAAGAGAAATTCTATAGAGGCTATTGTTATGACGATTCACAAAGAAGAGAATATCTTCACTCGGAGATAAAAACAAATTAGAAGCATCAATGGATTCTTTTATTTCCTCTAATTCAACTAGGCGGTTTTTTTCTCCAGTTTTTGTGTTTATTTTCCAAAAAGTGTCTTTAGTGAGTATTTTTTTGTTGAGATAATCATTAGGCATTATGGCGTCAGTGGGAACATTGGAAGGCATTGCGCAAAAAACAGTAATATTATCATTTGACCAAACACACTTTGAAACCAGAGTAGGACTTTTGAGATCTATAACTTCCTCTCCGTGTTGACCAGAAACACTTAATATCAGTGAGTTGTTTTCAACAAAGCTTGAAAGTAATCCGTTTCCATTGGGAGACCATAAATAATCACTTCCTTTTCTGTTTTCAAATAAAGTGATTTTTTCTCCATCAAGAGGATTGATAATAGTTAAAGCGGATGCAACAAATTTATCCGGATAATTCCAAAAAGAAATTAAGGAACTTTGCGGGATTGGAGCAATAGAAACTTTTTTGTAAGCTAAGTCTGAAATTTTTTGCCACTCCTCTCCGGAAATGGCGGCCATGTTGATGCTCCGTTCTTTTGTGGCGGGATCAAAATATTTATAGATTATTTTATTGTCAACATTGCTCCAAACAGCAAAGTCAATGTTATCTTTTAGTTTTGTGGTGACTTGTTCTTTGCGATTATATTGGAACAATCCGCTACTATTTGAAAAAAGAAAAAATTTTGTGCTGGGAGACCACCAAAGATTATTAAGAGAAAGAGTATTTTTTTCAGATATTTCAGTGACAAGAGAGCTGTCAAAAGAAATTGACTTTAAAACGTCATCAGAATTGTCATAGAAAAGCACTCTGCTCCCAGTGTCATCAACCGTTGGCGATGAAATCGAATTTTGAGACAAGCGATGAATTTTTTCTAGCTCAAAAGTGGTTTTTTTTGGAACAGAAGTTTTTTTCGGAATCAAATTAGATAAGGACACAGAGCCTTCAAAGACGAATTGATAGGCGATAAAAAAGATCAACACAATAATCAAAGCGACAATTGAAAAGATAAACAATTTTTTCATGACAAGTTTAAAATAATTCGATTAACTCCTGGAAGGTCTTCCGAAAGACAATACTAAACTAGGTATGAAGAGAAACATTAAAGTCGTGAGCAGAAGACGCAGAAGAAAAATAGTTTGACCGGGTAAGGCTGAAAAAATATTTGCAAGCATCTTATTTTTTCCTTGAGACACAACAGGATTTTCACCCATTGTGACAGAGATAGAGTCTTTCATGGTTACTTCTGCAGAAGAAAATTGAGAAACATTCCAATTGGTGCGTAAATCTTTTCTGGCTGCATTGCTTTGCATATAATCTGCAGTAGCAGAAATTTGAACACGACTACCGGTAGGATATTGCGAACTTGATAATGTGATGCTTGTTCCTGTTTCTTCTCGGGTAACGCCATTGACGGTCCACTCTACTTTTGGAAGAGGATTCATCCAAGATGGATTGAGCTGAGCAACTACAGTAACATCTCCTCCGGTGCTATTATATTTATTCTTACTTACATCATCAACGGTTTCACCATCGAGTCCAGTATAGGTTCCTCGAAATTTTGGAGATGCGCCAGAAGAAACCCCTAATTTCATACTGGGATTGATAATCTTAATTATTCGTTCTGTGGTCATACTTTCATTAGTCTCTATGTTATTGGCGGTGACACTAATTCTATAGGTGTCTCCAACACTTCCCACTATAGGAAAGTTGATCGTATTGCCTTGCTTTGATCCTTGAACAACATCCTGTCCTCCTTGTTTGAAATTAGCGGCTTTTCCATTGATAAGCCAAGCAAAGTTTTTGAAGTCTCCTTGTAGAGAAGCGGTGAGAATTTGATTGTTTAGTGCAGTGCAAATCGTTTGATCTTCGCATATTGCACTACCGGAAGTATTGGATTTGAAAATGATACCATTATTGGAACCCGAGTTTATCCTAATAATTGTGGAAGCATTTCCTTTTTTGGCTACATTTGACTGATTAAACTCCTCTACATTAACGGTTATGCGGAGATAGTCATCCAATTCAGGTAAATTCAAATTCATTTTCAAAGTTTCCAGACCGAGTCCTTCCAGATAAGTTATTCCAGCAGCTTTTCTGAACGCAGGATCATTTGAAATTTCTGTCCAATTGTCATTATTCAACGAAAGTTGAGATCCTTGTTCAATGGTCCATTTATAATAAATTTGATTATCATTAGTTTCTGAGTTTACAAGCGAGGAGTTAACAATGAGCAAATCGCCACTCTTGCCTGAAGAGTTATTTCGAGGGTTGGTGGGGCTGTAAGAAAGTTCGACATCAAGTTTTTTTGGTTGAGTTCCATCTAGAGGATCAACCCAATTATATTTCAAGCATTTTTCTAAGTCGAAATTAGCAGCAGGAATCGTAACAGGCAAATCCATTATGGTTACCATGTAAGGCTGCTTATTTTTGAGACCACATTCTGTTCCAGGAACATCAAAATTATTTTTTGGAAGAGCCCACATTACCATATAGCCCCCATCAAAATATTTGGTTGATATTGTAGATTGACCTTCAACAACCAAGCCTACACGATCTCCTTTATTATATATCCAGCTGAATGTGTCCAATCCTATTCCAGCTACACTGGCTTCATCGTTAATTCCATCATCATTAGTATCTGGATCTTGTGGATTGGTTCCCCAAAATTCTTCTTCTTCGTCAGTAAACTCCCCATCTCCCGTAGTGAAATGTGGGGCGTGTGGAAAAAGGTGAGTACAAATTGAGCTTTCACCTTCATAGTCTCCTGGATCGTCTTCTCCCACTTGCTCTCCTGTTTTTACTCCGCATACTCCATTATTTGCAGCAGTGTCATCCTCGCAAAAAACACACACGGAACAGCCAGGGGTTCTTGCAAGAGGAATTTTGACCAGCAAAGTATCTCTTTGTCCAAACCAAAGCAAGTTGTTATCTATTGCCATAGCAGAACAGGTGTCTGTGATGGTGTATTCTTCCTCGCAAGTTTTGACAGTGGCTGTTGTCACTCCTTCTCCACAAATCTCACAACCTGCCACATTAAAGTCATAAATTCCTCTTTCTCCATAGTCCGGATTATCTGATTCGGGAGGTATGTTTTCTGAAGAAACGTTTCCGGGAATAATTTCATAATACAAGCCATCCTCGTAATCTTTAGCATAGCATCTGAAACCACTTTCCGGCTCCCTGACGCCTAGTCCCCCAAAAGGCAAATTAGTTTTATCATTTTTTCCATCAGTTGCCTCATTTTTCAATTCGGCGACACCGTCATTATCATCATCGGCACTTCCATTATATTCTGTGCCACTAGAACTCCATCCTCCATTAGCAGCGATTCTCATGGCTTCAATCTTATAATCATCCATGTCAATTTTTCCGTCTTTGTCCCAGTCAGTATTATCCGCATCGTTTTCATGTTTCAAATACCAAGTGAAATACAAAGCATCAGTAGTGACATCTTTAAAATTAGAAGCATAAGCGGTAGCAGTGATTTTCTCCCCAACCTTGGGATTGGTAGGATTGAAATATAGATCTACTTGCGGATCTTTGTTTTTTGCCTTGGTGACATTCATCAGCTCCGTTAGAAACTCTGTTCCTTCTCCGGAAATATGAAGCTCTTCCATGGCAATCTCTAATCCAGGACTCACAATATCCAAAATTGCACTTGCAATGCCTTCAGTTACTCCAAAATCTAAAGAAAGAGCATGTGCAGCTGGAGCTGTATATAAATTAAGAAGTGAAAAAATTGCAACAACCGCAAATATTTTTTTATAAAAATTCATAATAAATGATACATTATGCGAAAAGAGCCAGCTTTCAATGCCAACGGTTCGTAATTTTCGCAAAAAAAACTAGTTAGAGAAAAATAACTTCATTATACTTAATTCTATCACAATAATTGAAATCCATGAAAAAAATGATGAATATAAAATAGATTTACTGTTAAATGCGATTATTCCAGCTGAAAGAGACAGAAGTGCTTGTGTGGCAAAAGACCAATTTAACTTACCAGACAAAAGAAGAAGTGCTAAAAACATCACAAACTGCAAAAAGATAGCAAAATATTTTTTTTGAAAAATATTTTGGAAATAGAACATGACAAACCCACGAAAGAAAAAATCAACCAACACAAAAGCTATTCCAAAAGAAATTTCTCGCATAACAAATAAATCAAAATATTTACTAACATAAAATAAATCTCGGTAATCTTTTGAAACATTTTCAAATCTGGAGAGCAAGAGAATGAAAAGAGCAACAAAAACAAGAGAAATTGCTCCCCAAAGAAATCCTTTTTTGTAATCTCCCATACCAAGCCCAAAGTCAGAGACATTTTTTTTGAGTATCAGTTTGATGTATAGAATTGGAACAAGAAAAAGAAAGGTCAGTGATGACATGATTTCTTGAAAAGATCCTTTAGTAGGAAAAGAATAAAACAGAACAAGACAAGCAAGCATCGCTGCTGAAGTCACAAATAATTCTTTTTTATTGATATTTGTTGATAACATAGGTTTGTAATTTATTAATTAATATTGCCCCACGAGTTCGTTGTAATCATTCTCAGACTCAGCCTTAAGATCAGGGATTTTTTGTTCGACATCAATCAGTTCTTTTTTTGCTTCCCTGGCCTCTTTGGCAGAAGCGCGCCATGCCAAGATTGTTCCAATTGTGGTCCAAGGAAGGATCTCTATTATTGGTATGCAGTCAAGACCAAGCAACACTAGGAGAATAATTTTGATAAAAAGCTTTTTTTTCCATAAACCCCTTCCGAACATTGCGATAACGATAATAACGGTAATACAAGCGCTTAGAATAGTTCCTATAAACGGGAGAAGATCACTAAAATCGCTCAAAATAGATAGGGAAAGAATAAACATAAAGGCTATATTGTCATGATCATTTATTTTTTTTCTAAGTAAAACTCCTAATTTAGTTGATTCCCAAAGAGCTTTTAGTAATCTTGCATTCTCTGCTGCACTAACGATTTTACCAGCTCCACCAGCAACTTCTTGAGTAGTTGCTTGCATTCTGGCAAGATTTAGATTGCTCTTGTTGAGGTCATATTGATCCGCGAGATATTGAGAGGCATCCGCCATTTCAGAAATTGCAGCTCCTCTTTGCCCACCTTTCCACAAAGCAGCTGTTTTTTGAGCGGATTGTTTGGTTTTTCCGATGTTGGACTGAGCCTTTTCAATTTCTGACTGAAGAGATTGCACGTTCAAGCGAGCCTTGTTGAGGCCCTGTTTGTAGTTTGGGTTGTATGTTGCTGTCGCCATTCTATTTTTTTGAAAGAAGGCTTAGTGGGCGCAAGGATTGTTTTTTTGACTAAAACATTCCTGTGTCCTCTTCCTCTTCCAGTTCTTTCTTAGCCTCTTCAATTTCCAACAATTGCCTTGGGTCAGAAGTAATGATCTGATCTTCGCTGTAAGACGCAATAATCTTGATTGCAGCATGTTTGTTTCCAGCAAAAAAGATTCCTTCTCCAACATTGCTTTCAAGTAGGAGGAATTTTTCTTGCGCAGTCAAATAGAAGGTGTCAACAACGGTGTCAATTGCCGCTGGAGATTGCTTGAGAAGAAGTTGAAGTGAGGAGTTGGTGACAATAGGTTTTCCATATCTCGAACTCATGAAGTCATTGATGTCTTGAGTGATGGTGGTGAGACCTGTGTAGTATTTTCGGCATCTCTTGGCAATTCCAAAGAGAAAGGATGCTGCGTCTTCATGTTGCATCATGACCCAAGCCTCGTCTACCACCACCATTCTTTTTCTGAGATCAGATCTCATTTCATTCCAGATATACTGCAAAACCATGTACATGGCTACTGGACGAAGTTCACTTTCAAGATCTCTGATGTTGAACACAACCAAGTTGGCTCCTTTGGTGATGATATTTGTAGGTTGATTGATAAATCCGGAAAAAATTCCTTCAGTGTATCTTTCAAGTCGGGCCGCAAGGGATTCGGAACCTTCCATGTTTCGAAGAACCTCATATAAGTCAGACATGGTCGGGAATGACTCCGGGGTGAGTGAGTTGAAGTTTGTTTGTGCAGAGATGTCTCTGATGGAATACACCTCATGAATTGCCTTGTCCAAAACTGAATCTTCTTCTGGAGTGACGCTCCCAAGCATAATGTGAAGAAGTCCAATGATGCTTGCAATGTTGTTCCTGAGCACATCAGCAGGATCTTCACCCTCACCCACCTTGGGAATATCAAAGGGATTCAAATGTGACTTGGAATTAAGCGAAATCTTGATAAACGACCCCCCGACGGTATTACAAAGATGTTGATATTCATTTTCTGGGTCAATAATAATAACATTTGTATCCATCATGAGAGATCGGAGCACTTCAAGCTTGATTGCATAACTTTTTCCTGCACCAGACTTAGCAAAAACCACCATATTAGCATTTTCCATGGCAAACCTGTCAAAAAGAACCAAGCTGTTATTGTGTCGATTGATTCCATACAGAATTCCTTGATTTGAGGACAAGTCAGCTGAAACAAAAGGAAAAGTTGTTGATAGTGGTGAAGTGTTTAAGCTATTAGACGCATTTAGAGAATCTTCTCCTAGTGGAATTGTTGAAAGAAATCCTTGTTCAACTCTGAAATCAGCAGGTTTAACATACACCAATTGAGCTTCAAGAATTGCCTCAATTTCTTGAATGATGCTGTTTACTTCTTCTTTCGAATCACCAAAGGCGGTGAGATAGATTCCTGTTTTGAAAAACTTTTCTGTGCCTTCTTGAAGGCGTGTGCGCAACTCCTCAACATTTTGATAGGCTGATTCAAGCATTGGATTTCTGACCTTTCCAGAGGAAGCCTCCATATTGATTCTGGATTGCACCTGTGTGGATGTTTTTTGAAGATCTTTCAAAACATCATTAGTGTCCATTGGGTGAATAAAAATGGAGATATTGATTGGAAAATCAATGTTGATAATAGGAGAAAACCAATTGGTATTAAGAAATTTCGGAAAAGCCATGACAAAAATAGTCCGAGCGCTGATGTCTCCGATTTCAATGTGGCTCGGTGAAATTTTCACTGCTGATGGAGCAATGAGATCCTTGATTGTGGCTAGGCCTTGTTGATAGATTTCCTGGCTTTGCATTATTGGATCAGTGGGCAGTGCTTTTTGTTTGTCTTTTCCTATTTTGAACATATTTTGTTTTTGTATAAAATAAATTACTGAATTTCAACGTCCTCTAGATTTCCCAAAATACTCTTACCTTCCAGTGAAGGATTATAAGATGAATAGAGAAGTTCAATGATTTCTTCTGTGTTAAGAGTGGTTGATTTTAACTCAAGCCTGGAAAGACCAGAAGCTACTTGGGTAACTCTTTGCCAAAGTTGGGTTTTATATGTTTCAAATAATTCAGATTTTTCAGTTAGCACCTGTTTTGGATTCATGGCGCTAAAAAGCTTCCCTATCATTCCTTCACTTTTGCTTTCTATGGGATAGAAAGGTACCACGACATAGAAGTATCGAGACATGATCTGAGCAACATCCGCTAAATTTTTGATGAAAGCGGAATATTCAGCAATTTGCATTTTGACAAGATCATTGGTAGATACTTTTTCTTTTTTGCGCAGAAACTCGATATAGTTGTTGATGTCTAATTTTCGAGACTGAATGAGAATTTGCACTGGAAAATCAAGGGAATTCAAAAAACTTTGATATCCGGAAATGATACCTTCTTGTTTTTCAGGAGACTCTAAGTCGAAATTGATTGACGAAACAAGCAGAATTGCTCGAAGAGACCCATTTTTCAGCACAATGGTGTCATTCTTGATTTCAGACACATCAACATATTTCTGTGAGCTCATAGCACCTGATTTGTTTTGATTGGCATGCATTAATTCCATTTGTTTTTTTGTGTTTGTTAATTTTTGGTTATTTTTTGAATAAGCGACTAGCGAAGGCGAGATTTTTCATCGAGAATTTGTGCAAGATTGGAAAGTTCTTCCCCACTAGGAAGCTTTTTAGACACTACAGGCGCTGTCACTATTTTTTTTGCGGGAGCCTTTTTGCGTTCCAATATTCCTTCTCTTTTCCATACATATATTTTGGGTCTGAAAGAAAATAGAGCAACAAACATAAGTACTTTTATTAGTGGTTGTCCGTAGGGCTTATAGAACGCAAGAGCGAAAAACAGGATGGCTACAGGAATGGCAACAACAATGAAGGAGCTTCTTTCCAAAAATCCATACAACGGAAACAAAACAGCAACCATTCCAATCATCCACAAAATTTCTTTCCATCCAAGAGGACCAATGATTTTGTCTTCAATATCAACAAATTGTGGAACATTAAACATCATAACTTTTAATTCCTAGATTTTTTATATAAAACTAATTAGCTTATTTTTCCTCTGGAAACTTGTGTGGAGCATCGAATTTAATTCCTGTGATATTACTGGTATCAAGATGCTCTCCATTTTCTTCATGGAAATTGCTTCCCAATTCCATAGCACTTCCACTTGATCTACTGATTCGAGAGTTAACTGGAGTAGTAATCGGAGCATTTTGTGAAACCTTAGGAGGCATGGGAGCGTTTTGTGAAA
>JAOUHN010000031.1 GCA_029865125.1 Candidatus Moraniibacteriota bacterium | reverse complement strand
TAGCTGTGGATAATACCTCGGATCACATTGCAATCACTGATCCTAGCGGTGTGGTGGTGTATATTAATGATTCTATGAAAGAGGACATTGGATTTTCTGACGCAGAGCTTGCAAGTGGAAAAATAAAAGCAGATGATTTGTGGATGGGGCTTATGGGTGCAGAGTTCTATGAAAATGTGTGGAAAACAATCAAGGATCAAAAGAGTGTTTTTGTTGGTGAACTGACAAATCAAAAGAAAAACGGTGTGAAATATGATTCGATGATAAGCATCTCACCTGTTTTGGATCGAGATGGAAAGATTATGTTTTTCGTTAGTGTTGAAAGAGACATCACAAAAGAGAAAGAAATTGACAGAGCAAAAACCGAATTCGTTTCCTTGGCTTCTCATCAGCTTCGAACCCCGCTTTCTGCGGTGAACTGGTATGCTGAGATGCTTCTTTCGGGAGATGCCGGAAAAATAACTAAAAAACAAAGGAAATATATTGATGAGATTTACAATGGAAATCAACGCATGGTTGAATTGGTAAACGCTCTTTTGAATGTTTCTCGAATTGAGCTCGGAACATTTTCAATTGATCCAAAGCCAACTAATATAATTGCTGTTTTTGATGATTCGATAAAAGAACTCAAGCAGCAAATCAAGCTCAAAGAGCTTGATGTTGATGTTGAATATGACGAAAAATTGCCGATTATCAATTTGGATCAGAATTTGATGGGAATAATTTTTCAAAATATTTTGTCTAACGCTGTGAAGTATACTCCAGAAAAAGGAAAGATTGGAGTTAAAATTCACAAAAAAATCTCTGATATTTTGATTAGTATTTCTGATACTGGGTATGGAATACCCAAAAATCAATATGGAAGGATTTTTGAGAAGCTTTTTAGGGCGGATAATGTGAGGGAAAAAGACACTGATGGAACAGGATTGGGACTATATCTCGTAAAGTCGATTGTAGATGAAGCTGGTGGAAAAGTGTGGTTTGAATCTGAGGAAAACAAAGGAACAACTTTCTATGTCTCAATTCCAGTGTCAGGAATGAAGAAAAAAGTGGGCCAAAAAGGTTTATCCCCAGCATAAGCCTAAGGGGACTGGAAAATAAGTTGAATAATTGATAAGATGTATATAGTGGTGTAAATTTTAATAATTTTTTACTTCGAGGTATATGGAAAAAAACAAAAAAACAATTTTAGTTGTCGAAGATGAAAAGACATTGAGAGAAGTGCTGGTTGAAAAAATAAAAAATGAAGGCTTCGATGTTTTGGATGCAAAAGATGGTGAAGAGGGTCTCAAAAAAGCTATTGAAAATCAACCAGATCTAATTCTTTTGGATATTATTATGCCAAAAATGGATGGGATTACGATGTTTGGAAAACTTAAGGAAGATGAAAAAGGGAAAGATATTCCGGTTATTATTCTAACTAATCTGAGTCCAATTGAGGGTGTGAGTCAGACAATTGATCGAGATGTGAATAACTATTTGGTGAAAAGCGATTGGAAGTTAGAAGAAGTGATGGAACAGATTAGAAATACGCTTAATATGAATTAGTGCAAGTTGTGAATAATAAATACTAAATATTTATATGGAAAATAAAAAAATAATTTTGATTATTGAAGACGATGAATCTCTTTTGGAAGTGTTGGGTCAGGGAGTTTCGGATAGTGGTTTTAAAGTATTGAAAGCAAAAAATGGAGCTGATGGACTTGAAATGGCAGTTGAGAATAAGCCGGATTTGATTCTTTTGGATTTGATTATGCCAAAAATGGATGGTCTAACAATGCTTGATAAGCTCAGAGAGGATGAATGGGGAAAGGATGTTCCAGTGATTGTTCTTACTAACTTGAGTTCGCCAGAAGAAATTAGCAAAACAGTGGACAAAGGAGTGAGTAATTATTTAGTGAAGAGTAATTGGAAACTAGAAGAGATATTAAAAAAAGTTAAACAAGTATTAGAAGAAGAATAAACTATGAATGAAAAAAGAAGAATTTTAATCGCAGATGACGATAATGATTTGAGAAGTATGTCAAAAGAGATTTTTGAATCAGAAGGATTTGAGGTTATTGAGGCTGCTAATGGAGAAGATGCTCTGAAGCTTGCCCTAGAGGAAAAGCCAGATTTAGTTTTGACAGATGTGATCATGCCAAAAATGGATGGAGTGACTTTGATGCAAGAATTGAGAAAAGATGAATGGGGAAAAACAGTTCCAATCATTGCTCTTAGCAACGTTGATTCCCCAGAGGGAATACTCAAGGCTATTGATTCAAATGTGACAACATATCTCGTGAAAGGAAATTGGAAACTTGAAGAAATCGTTGGAAAAGTGAAAGAAAAATTGAATTAGACATTAACTTTGCTTGGCAATCTTGTTGAATGTTGAAATCAGATGAAAACAAGCATGATTATTTTCACATAATAAACAGTCAGGCATTTACATGAGGAATGCTCTCGTGGTTTTAATTGACTAATATATTGAAGATATGGAAACAAACAATATTCAAGAAAAAGAATATATTTATTCGAGCAAAAAATATGGAACTGTCACTGTCATTGCTTTGGTGATGATGTTCTCTTCTTTGTTTGGAGCTGTTTTTGGTTTTTTGGCGAGCAATTTCTCGGATGATTTGATGGAAAAAATGGGAATTAAAAAAGATGAAACTCAACAAGAGAAGCAGCTTGAGAGTAAAGAAACTATTTTGAGTAATCAAGGTGCTGTCATTGATGTGGTTGAAAAAAGTTCTCCGGCTGTGATTAGTATTGTTGTGACAAAAGACGTTTTGAAATATCGAAATTACTATGATAGCTACGATTGGTTTTTCAGTCCTTTTCATCAAGAAAGACAATTGAATGGTGAAGCAGAAACTGAAAGGCAAGAAATTGGAGGAGGAACAGGATTTTTTGTTTCAAGTGATGGAATGATTGTCACAAACAAGCATGTTGTGAGTGACGTTCAAGCGGATTACACCGTGATCACGGATGATGGAAGTGAATACAGCGCTCAAGTTTTGGCGCGCCATCCTGTGCTGGACATTGCACTGATCAAAATTGAAGGAGAAAACTTTCCTGTGGTTGAATTGGGAGATTCAGATAATTTGAAGGTTGGGCAAGCTGCGGTTGCTATTGGAAACTCTATGGGTGAGTTTGCAAACAGCGTCAGTCTTGGAATCGTTTCAGGTCTTGGACGAGACATTGTGGCTAGCTCAGGATTCGGACAATCAGAACGGCTGAACAACATCATTCAAACGGACGCAGCCATCAATCCAGGAAACTCAGGGGGGCCACTTTTGGATTTGAGCGGACGCGTGATCGGAGTGAATGTTGCCATTGCAAACGGAGCTCAAAGCATTGGATTTGCTCTTCCTGTGAATCGAATCAAGAACATAATTGATGAGGTGAAGTCAACTGGGAAAATCACCATCCCATACATCGGAGTGAGATATGTTCCACTGGACAAAGAAATTCAAAAAGCAAACAATTTTCCTTATGATTATGGAATCATTGTTCTTCGCGGAGAAAAAATGACGGATTTTGCAGTCATTCCAGGGTCACCTGCTGACAAAGCTGGAATTGTTGAAAATGACATCATCTTGGAAGTGGATGGGAAAAGAATAGACAGCACAAATGAGTTGCCAGAGATTATGTCAAATTACAGCATCGGTGACGAAGCGACTCTCAAGGTTTGGCACAAAGGAGAAGAGAAAGAAGTGAAAGTGAAGTTTGAAGAGAGAACTGATTCATAGAACACATAACATAGAACACATAACATAGAACATATAACACATAGCATAGAACACATAACATAAAACATATGGTGCAGAACAAAAATCCGGATTTATCCGGATTTTTTGCTCCATGTTCCATGCTCCATGTTCCATGCTCCATGTTCAATGTTGGGTCGGAGGGATTCGAACCCCCGAATGTTAGGACCAGAACCTAATGCCTTACCACTTGGCGACGACCCAGTGTTATAAATTTTCAAATATCTTTTTTAGCTCTTTTCTTCCTTTTCGAGACTTTAAATATTTTTCTCTCTGCCTTGCTCCTAATAAAGTATCAATTTCTTCGGAATATATTAATTTCAAAGGCCTTCTATTTCGCGTTGATTGTGTTTTGCCGTTATTATGCTCTATAAGTCTACGCTCAAGATTGTCAGTAGAGCCTAAATATGTTCTGTTGTCTTTTTGACTTAATAATAAATAGACATGATATTTTTTCATATTGTTAGTATGCCTTATCCGCCTCGGTGAGCCTCGGGCGAGACGGGCCACTTGGCGACGACCCAATGCTTTGTAACGCAATGTATTGTAGCATTTGTTTACATTATTTTCAATAGTAGGGTAGAATGAGAGTTGAGATGTGAGATTTGAGAGATGAGAAAAATGCAAAAAACACTTGATTTTATTATATATGTCATTCCGGAAAACATATTTTTCAAATTGAGTAAGCGAAATTTAGAAAAATAGTTTATCCGGAATCCATTCTTTATATAACCTCAGTCTAACATTATTTATTGTAACTAATGAAGGATGGATTCCGGATAGGTTATTTTTCTAGGCCTCGATTCATCAGCCTGAAAAAGATATCTTCCGGAATGACACGAAATAACTTTAACTGTATTAATTAAACAAAATGAAAATTGCAATTCATGCGGCTGATTTGGATGATGAGAGGATTGATGGCACGAGGGTGTATATTTTGAAGATGCTTGAATATTTTGGGAATATTTCTTCCGAAGATGAGTTTTTGATTTATCACAAAAGTGATTTCAATCCTGAACTTACTCCGCCTGATTTTTCAAATTATTCAATTAGCAAAAAGAATTATCCTTTTTTGTGGACTCAAACGAGATTTGCTTGGGAGGTTTTCAGGGACAATCCAGATGTTTTGTGGATGCCCGTTCACAATATTCCTTTTCTCAGAAGAGGGAAGATGAAAACGGTGGTGACTATTCATGATTTGGCTTTCAAGATTTTCCCTGAGTATTTTCCAAAAAAAGATTTGAAAAAATTGAACTTTTTGGCGGGTTTGTCCATCAGAAATTCACACAAGATCATTGCGATTTCTGAGGCTACAAAAAAAGACATTTTGAAATTCTATCCGGAAATTTCAGAAGAAAAAATCAAGGTGATTCATCACGGTTTTGATGGGGAAATGTTTTTTGAAAAAGTTCAAGAAAAGGAAATGGAAAAAGTGTTGAAGAAGTTTTCATTGTTTGACTCTCAAATCTCAAATCCCAAGTCACAATATTTGCTATATGTGGGTGCCATTCAACCCAGAAAAGACCTTGTGACTCTTGTGAAGGCTTTTGAAATTTTCAAGAAAAAAACAAATTCAGATATAAAACTAGTTCTTGCAGGTGGAAAGGCCTGGATGTGGGAGAAAACCATTGAGGTGGTTGAGAAAAGTGAGTTTAGGAGCGACATTGTTCTCACTGGAAAGGTGAGCTTCAGTGAATTGGTGGTGCTGTATCAGAATGCTGAGCTGTTTGTTTTTCCGGAAATGTATGCAGGGTTTGGAATCCCAATTTTGGAGGCTTTTGCATGTGGGGTTTCTGTGATTACTGCAAGGAATTCAAGTCTCATTGAAGTTGGAGGGGATGCTGCTCAATTTTTCAAAACCAGTGACTCGATTGATTTGAGTGAAAAAATTGAAAAAGTTCTGGGCAGTGAGGAGCTTCAAACGAGCATGATTCAAAAAGGACTCACTCATCTCAAGAATTTTTCTTGGGAAAAATGCGCAAAGGAAACTCTGGACGTTATTAAAAATTAATGATGATTGTGAGCACAAAAAAATCCACTTAGCAAAAGTGGATTTTTTTGTGCTCTATGAGCTATGTTTCATGCTACGTGCTTCATGTTTCATGAATCAGTGTTTTGTAGAAATAGAAAACAATTGCAATTGATGTGATCCCGATCACTGTGATCTCAATCGGGAAGAATTTTCGAAGGGAGACGAGCAAAGACAGGACGAAGAAGATGGATAAGAATGCGAAAAGAACTTTTTTTCTTTTTGATTTTGCAGGTGAATAGGTTATTTCATTTTTCATTCCTAGATACGTCACCAAGAGAGTTGTTGCTGTGATGATAAAAAAGAATTTCAAGAAACTGATGTGATCAGAAATGATTCCAGGGAGAATTGAATCAGCAAGAAAAGCAAGACAGAAAAAAGTCAAAAGAAGAATCAAGATATCAGTGGATATTTTGTACAAAAATAGTGAAAATTGCTTGTTTTTGATCAGTGGGTTTTTCATGAGAGTTATTTTTTTTGGTTAGCTTTTAATCGGGATTCCATATCTCAGAAATACCTTGTCTCTGATTTCTTTGAGTGACAATCTGAAGTTTTCAAAGGTGATATCTCTTTTGAATTCAACGTTGATTGATTTGATGTGATTGCCTTTGGAGATATTAGGGACATTGAATCGATAATTTCCTCCTGCTATATCTGCAATGTTTTCAGGCTTGATTTTGCAAGAATATTTTCTGGACAAAAAGATATTTTTTGAAAGCTCACATTTTTCTTTGAGTTCAGTGTTTTTTTCTACAGCAACAGACTCTTTTTTTAAGTTTGGTTTTTTGAGAGCATCTCTGCTGAGTTCATGTTTCTGATTATTTTTGATGAGAAAATATCTTTCCTCTCCTTTGATTTTGAATATTGTTCCATCAGGGTGAGGGTCATTGATGTTGAACAAGTTTTCTTTTTCAAGAGAGTTGAGGTCAATGTCTGAGTCGCTTTTGATGTTTTCCCATTTGAATCCATGAGAAATGAATGTTGTTGGGTTGTCGATAGGATATTTTTTTTCATTTCCAACTATATACACAGAATCTCCTTGTGCGACCAAAGAATTGATTTCAAAATCGTCAGGATTTGAAATATTTTCTCCTTGAGGATAAAAAAATGCTAGATAGGATTTGTCCACCTTAATGGAATTGTCTGAGAGTGGGGAAGAATCTTTTTCCAGAGACATTCTGACATTAATAACAGAAAAGTTTTCTCTGGCAATTGTGTCAAAAACAATAGAATCATTGAATGAGTTTACGTTAATGATGGAGTTACTTTTGTCACTGGGGTTTCTGAATGAATAAGTGTAGAATTCAGATGGAAAAAGTATTTTGTAAAGAAAATATGATAGAGCAAGAAAAAAGAAGACAAAGATGATGAGTTGTGCGTTGTGATATTTTTTCTGCCAAAGTGTGTTTAGCTGAATGTCTTTAGTGAGCATAGTTGTTAGTTTAGTTTGAATATTTTTCCAGAAACAGTGATGATTTCTTTTTTGGGTATTGAGTGCAAATCACTTTTTTGAAGTCGAGTAGTTGAAATTGAATAATTCCTGTGAAATTTCATTTTTTCTCCAAGAGAACTCTCTTGGTAGTAACTTATTTTTTCTTCAGGAGAAATTAAATATATGTTTTCAAAACTATCTTTGTTTATTCTATCAAAATCAGAAGGATTGAAAAAATATATTGAATTTTTTTGAAACATGAAATTCATCGGGTCACTTATCATTGACCATCCATCTCCACTTACATCTTGATCAATTAGAATTAGGTCATTTTCTGAGAAATTTTGACTGATTTTTTCTGTTTGATTCAAGAGATTTATATTTTCAGAGAATGTGAAAAAATTGATGGTTAGTGGAATATTGAATGCAATAATAAGAATGATTAGTGAATGAGCCCAGAAATGTTTTCTGTGTGATATTCTTGTGATCAGAAGTGATGAGTAAAGTATCAAGGCGGGGAATATTGCAAAAAGAAATCTGCGAAGCATCCATGGGTGATCAGATGAAATTTGTGGATTGAGAATATAAATGAAGGCCGGAAGAGTGACAAAAAGTGGGGCTAATTTGAAATATTGTTTATTTCTCAAGAGGTGAAAAGTTTCAAAGATTGCAAGGATGAGATAAATGAGTATTCCATATGTGGAAAGAATTTGAAGAATTGCAATTTTTGGGCTAATTCCGGAGCTCTCTGCTTTGATGAATGCTTTTGCCATTTCCTTGTAAAAAGCGATATCAATAAAAAAATTAATGATGAAAATAACAAAAATTGAAATGATGGGAAGGATGAGAAGCTTTGATTTGTGTTCTAGGATTGTTGTGCGAGTTTCTTTTTTGACAAAAAGTGCAACCAGCATCATGAAGAAAAATGCCAATCCTTCTATTCTAGTGAAAATCATTAGTCCCATGGTGAGGATGGAAGATGCTATGAAAAGCTTTCGACTGGATTCTTTTTGTGATTTCAGGGCAATGACGATTTGAAAAACTCCAATCCAAATCAATGCAAGAGCCATGTTTTCACTGAGGGTGAATTTGAGAAACCATGAGAACATAAATGAAGCTATCACAAAAATAGTGCAAAGAAGTGCGGGATATAGGTTTTTTGGAGATGGTGAGAAAGTGCATGCAATGAGATACAATGACATGAAAAAAAGGAAGAAAAGGATTCCATTGGCCACTGCGAAGCCACTTAGTCCAAAAATCGAATAGAATGTTGCCAGCCATGCGATATAGGGAATTGGGAATTGAGTAATGAGTTCTCCACTGCGAGTGTAATGAAATCCCGGAAAATTCAGTGCTTTTCCAATAGTATCAGTTTCTTGAAAAAATCTTTTCACAGCACTGTCTTTATTGGTAATGACAGAGTTTAGATTTTCATGATTGATTTTGAAAAATTCTTGACTTACAGGAGTTGAGAAGCGCAATTGATGATTTTCTGACAATCTAATAGCGGCCTCTGCAATTGATCCCTGATCTCTTCCAGAAAAGATTGTAGGAGTTGAAAATAGTGAAAAAGATATTGTGATTAAGAGAATGAAAACACTGATAAGTTGAATGTTTTGAGATGTTTTTTGATGATATTTTTTGAAAAAAATTTGATAGGCAAAGAAGAGAAATCCAATAGCCAAGAAAGACTCTAATATCCAAATATGAAAAAAACCAATGAGTGTCAAAATGAATGCTACCCATCCGAGCAAAACCCAAAAAAGACTGAAATATGTGAATGCCTTATAGTCACTGAAATTTATTTTTCCAATCATAATTGTTTGTATGTGAAAGTAGTTTTTGTTTTAGAAAATAGTACATCATCACTCCTTTAAATATAAAGGTTAGAGAGGTGATTGGCAAGTAGATCACATATCATATAACATGAAACATATAACAAATGAATAAATGATGTATTGGGGGGGGGGATGATAAAGTGCCGTATGCTACGTACTTTAAGTTTTTTGTGATTTTTTGTGATGATATATTAGTAGGGGGATAAAAAAAAGGCAGCGCTGATCTTGATCTGGGCGCTGCCTCTCATTCCTCCATGTCCTTTTTGAGGCTTTTTTTGAATTTTTTGATTTTTGTTCTGCTCATTGCGTCGAGCAAATCATGTACGTCATATTTGTTTTGCATCACTCCAAGGATCGTTCTGATGCCAACGATGATTATTACAATAGCAATGATCATGTACACATACGCAATAATGAAAAGCAATGTATCTAGCATTTACTCGCTCCTTCTTTGGTCATTGTCATGGAAAGAATATTAATTTTAGAGTAGCGCTAATATTTGATTTTGCCAAGTGTGTTAGTTAAAAGTCCATAAAGTCTGTAAAGTCGAAAGTCTGTAAAGTCAAAAGCAGAAAATCAAAAACAAATATAAACACGGCACACGTAAAAAAATCCTAATTTACCAATCAACTAAGTCACTAATTAACTAAATTTGAGTTTTTTTGAAAATGGTAATATACTATAAGTAGGTTATTTGAGAATATTTTCTAGCTAACTTATACTATGGGAATTCGGAGTAACATTTCGCCGTGGCGAAGTGTTCAGGATACCCACCTGGATTTTTTCTAGGTCAAATATGATCAAATAACCAAAAAAACTCTCTTGTGAAAGAGTGTTTTTTTATTGAAAAATTCGCTAAAGATAAAAAAGTAGGGATTGAAACTTGTTCAATCCCTGAAAGTTCTATTTTTTATAGTTATTTTTAGAGCAACTTTATGAAAGTGTTGCTTTTGAAACATCCCCGATCACGATGGTCAGTGTTCCAGCTTCCTTGCCTGGAGCACTGTTTTTGTCTATTCCTTTGATGGGATTTTGATAAACTCCCAAAATCCCACTGGCTATATAATCTATCTGCCATGTGGATGGGGCTTCATTGGTACATTGTATTCTTTGTATACGAGGCACATCGAAATCTGATTTCATTTGACTTAATAAATCAAACATCAGCCGAACAACAGCGAATGTTAGCTGCTCTGTTAAATCTGTTTTTGGTAATGTCAGTGTGCGATTCATTATTAGTTACGTTCCTTGTTTATTGTGTATGGTTGAAAAAAATAGAACTTGATTTATATAGTAATTCCACCGAGTGGATGTGTCAATAATTTTCTATTTGTGATAAAATTAGAGTAACAAGGGATAACTCATTTATATTATTGCAATTATGGACATTATTCAGATCTCATTAATTTTTTCTGTCTTGACTTTGGCTGTTTTGGTTTTTGTTCTTCTGAGATTGATTCGAAAAATGGAAGCGCAGTTCAAAGAAATGAAAGGGCTTAAGTTGGATGATTTGCATTTAGAGGATAGAATTGATGAGGAATCTCAAAAGCTTAAAATTGAGCAGCAAAATATTCAAAATGACATATTGAAAAGAGTGGCTGAGTTGGAGGGTGAGATTAGCGATTTGGGTGATTTTGTTGAAGCAAAGTTGGGTGAGATTGATCACTCTAATAATAATGACATTGAAATCTCTCAAATTCGCAGTGAAGAAAAAGAATTAAGAGATGATATGAAAGAGCAAATTTTCGAACTCTTTGAATCAAATGATAGCCTTGTCAATGATGACATTGAGCGTGAGCTTGGAATTTCTGATGCAATCGTTACGAGATATTTGAGTGAGCTTGAAGAAGAAGGAAAAATTGAACGCATCGGCGAGAGCGGCAGATTTGTAGAATACAAGAAAACACATAACACATAACACATAACACATAACACATAACACATAACACATAACACATAACACATAACACATAACACATAACACATAACACATAACACATAACAC
>JAOUHN010000059.1 GCA_029865125.1 Candidatus Moraniibacteriota bacterium | reverse complement strand
AAAGGCCAAGCTGTCCGCGGAGGAAAAGTTTGCAGGAGAGAAGACCTGGATGGAAATGGTCGGAGACATGTATGCTCAAAAAAGAAAAGCAATAATCGTGGGAGCTTCAATAGTAGCAGCTTTTGTTTTTGTTGCTGCAGCCATCATTGGAGCTGTTCAATTCAAAAGAACATCATTTAACGAAGAAAGAGTTGTTGTGGACATAATCGGTCCTGAAACTGTTGCTGGTGCAGAATTAGTCACATATAAAATTAGATATAACAATAACAATAGAGCTAGCTTGGAAAATGCAGAAATTTTTCTCAACCATTCAAATAATTTCAAATTGGAGAATGCAACGGTTAATTTTGAAAAACAAGGGGATAATAATACATTGTTGAAAGTGGGAGAAGTTGACTCGAAATCTGAAGGAGAAGTGGAAATTTCTGGAAGATTCTATGCTCCCAAGGATTATGTTGTATATTTGAAGCCTACATTGAGATTTGTTCCTTCTAATTTTAGCAGTCCTTTCGAATCCACAAATCAAATAGGTGTCAATGTAGCTACTGCTCCTGTGTCAATGAATATTTCAGCATCAGGCGAAGCTCTTAGTAATGGAGGAGTTGAATATGTTATTCAATATAAAAACATAAGTAATCTCAATTTTAAAGATGTTAAAATTGAAATGGAATATCCAGAAGGATTTTCATTTTTGCAATCAAGCGAAAGACCTGTTGAGGGGAAGGGTGTTTGGTATATTGCCAATATTGCACCTCAAGAAGATGGCGAAATTAGAATATCAGGATCTCTGAGTGGAAGTCCCGGAGACACTAAAGTTGCTAAGGTTTCCATGGGAATCAAATCAGATTCAGGAAATTTTGTTTTATATAACAAAAGAGAGGATATCACTAGGATAGTGAAATCTCCGCTAGTGATTGATTTGAAATTTAACACTGAAAATAATATCATTGCTAATGTAGGGGATAGGATTTCCGGTGTAATTAGATATAAAAATGAAGGAGATAAAGGTCTTCGTGATGTCATAATATCAATGAGTTTGGATAGTGATATGGTGGATATTACCAGATTGAGACCATCAGAAGGATATTATAATGATTCTGAAAAAAGGATTGTGTGGAAAGCTGCTGATTTTTTGAAATTAACCAATCTTGCCCCAGGACAAAGTGGTGAAATAAACTTTATGATTCCAATTAAAGATAGACTTGATATTAACAGTAGTAACGACAAGAATTATATCTTAGAGTCCGTGGCAAAAATTGAGAGTTCAGATGTCCTATATTCTGCGGTTGGAATGACGCAGGGATTTAGTGGTAAGGCGTCTATTAAGCTAAATTCAAAAATAGAGTTGGATAGTAGAGTTTATTTCGAGCATCCAGCTGTCAAAAATTCTGGACCAATTCCTCCTAAGGTGGGAGAGAAGACGAGTTATTTGATTATCTGGAGAATGAAGAATTGGTTTAATGATTTAAGTGGTGCAGAAGTGAGAGCACATTTGCCTACCGGAACTATCTGGAGTGGAAAAGTTGGCTCTGAAAAAGAAAACATTACTTTTAATGAAAGAACAAATGAAGTAGTTTGGAATATTGGAGATATTGAAAATGGAAGCGGTGTCTTGAATTCACCTAGGGAAGCTATGTTCCAAATTAGTATTATCCCAGAGCAAAATCAAGTTAAATCAATCCCAGATTTAGTTGGAGAAGCTATTTTTCGTGCCAAGGACCTATTTACTTTACAAGACTTAAGTGTTAGTATTTCCTCTGAAAATACAAAATTAGAAAAGGATGATCCAAACTCAGGTGATTATAGGCATGGAATTGTCAATGAATAGACGATGAAAATACTATCAAATAAGAAAAAATCAAGAATAACTGAATTCGAAACTAAAAATGGCGTCAATACAACGCCATTTTTCATGCCGGACGCTACTCGTGGTTTTATCAAATTTTTGGGGAACAATGACATTTTAAATTCAGGAATCAAACAAATGGTTGTCAACACATATCATCTCATTTTGAATCCTGGGGTGGAAATTGTGAAAGATGGAGGTGGAATAAATAAGTTTATGAATTGGAAATATCCTCTTCTTTCTGATAGTGGTGGATATCAAGTTTTTTCTTTGATTCATAAGAATTCAAAGATGGGAAGCATTACTGATGACGGAGCTGTTTTTCGTTCTCCAGTGAGTGGGGCAAAACACAATCTTACTCCAGAAAGAGCGATTCAGATTCAATTTGACCTAGGAGTGGATATGATGGTTTGTTTGGATGATCCTCCTCCAAATCATCATACGAAAAAACAGATCTCTGAAGCAGTAGACAGAACCATTGCATGGGCAAAGAGATGCAAAAATGAATACAAAAGGCAATTGAAAAAAAGAGGACTTTCTTTGAATTCAAGTGAGAGGCCACTTTTGTTTGGCGTTATTCAGGGAGGAAAACATCTTGATTTGCGACAGAAATGCACCAAGGGATTGGCCGAAATTGGTTTTGATGGATATGGTTTTGGAGCAAGGCACATTGATGAAGATGGTAAGTTTATGGAAGAAGTTTTGGAAAAAACCGCCAGCTTCATTCCAGATGATTCGATCAAGTTTGCGCTGGGAATAGGAAACCCCAGCGATATCGTGAGATGTGTCAAAATGGGATGGGATTTGTTTGATTGTGTGATCCCAACCAGAGAAGGAAGGCATGGGAGGTTATTTTTCTTTGATGAATCATTGGAAAAGAAGGATATTTTATCAGTGGATCCATCAAAGTTTTATTTTACTGAGAATATTACACTGGAAAAAAACAAGAAAGATTTTTCAAAAATCAGCGATAATTGTGATTGCGAGCTTTGCAAAAATCACACGAAAGCCTATTTGAATCATCTTTTTCGAGCAAAAGATCCTAACGGTGCTCGGCTAGCAGCAATACACAATTTGCATTTCTATGCTAAATTAATGGAAAGAATAAGGAAAAGTATTGACAAATAAATTCAATCTGTTAGTATATTACTTGAAACATTTAATTGATAAAATTAAATAATAAATTGAAATAGAGGTTTACTTTCGAGCTTCAAGAACTAGGAAAGAAATATGAAAA
>JAOUHN010000030.1 GCA_029865125.1 Candidatus Moraniibacteriota bacterium | reverse complement strand
GAGGGATTGAAGGCAATCTTGAAGGCTAATGGATTCATGACCAGAGACGCAAGAAAGGTTGAAAGAAAAAAGCCAGGTCTCAAAAAAGCGAGACGTGCTCCACAGTTCTCAAAGCGTTAATATTTTTCAGTATTTCGAAGTTTTCAAGTCTGTGTTTAACGCTCAGTCGAAGTCCTGTACTAATGCAGTTCTAGGGCGAGACGTGCTCCACAGTTCTCAAAACGTTAAAAAGTTTTTTCGCAAAAACTCAATACTTTCAAAAAAACCGCCGAGTTTTCTCGAGCGGTTTTTTTGTTTGCATATTTTCCGAGTTTTATTATATGTCATTCCGGAAAGTATAATTTCTTGGATGATCCGCCAGCTAGCGGAGAGTCTTAAGTGTAGATTCCGGATAAACTATTTTTCAGAGACTCGTTTCTCGTCTGGAAAAATATGTTTTTCGGAATGACATATGAATAAGAGGTGGTTTTTTCGTTTGCGTTTTGCGCAGAAAAGAGCTATGATTGTTAATCATGGATATGAATAGTGAAAGAGTTCATTAGTATAAGCCATAAAAACAGGAGAGGAGAATTTTTATGGAACATCAAATTGGCTTTGGGTGGATTTGTTTTTTTTGCTTGTGCTCACTTTCTTTGGGTGTTTGGATTGGGCACGAAATTAGCGATTTTTTTCACAAGAGTAAAGAGAGGAAGATTAACGAGGAGATGTTGAGCACGTTTGATTTTTTCATTCAACTTGTTTGCGAACAAGCAAGTTTGAAAATCTATCGTTTTTTGAAATCCAAAAAAATCACAGTTGCCGTCAGTCCATTGCAAAGC
The DNA here is from genome assembly GCA_029865125.1 of Candidatus Moraniibacteriota bacterium. Taxonomy (GTDB): domain Bacteria; phylum Patescibacteriota; class Minisyncoccia; order Moranbacterales; family UBA9337; genus JAOUHN01. Next base: position 10,361 of record JAOUHN010000030.1, on the reverse strand, counting down.
AATTTTTTGCTGGAGGTATATCAAGATCTCGAAAAAATCGGGTGCGAGTATTCTCAGCAAGTTATGCGAATCTTGGAGGGAATCAATCCAATTATTCATAACATTCAGAATCTCGGATTTTGGAAAGGCATGGCCCAACTCAATGAAGTGATGAATCATGTGGACCAAAGCTTGGGAGTCAAAAAAAATGCACACCAGGAAAACGTGATTCCGAAAGAAGTTATCAGTAAGGCATTCGGAAAAATTTCAATTATAGGGGAGGAAAGGAAGGATGTTTAAAATTACTGAATTTATTGTGAGGCAGCTTGAAATTATAAGGAACAATCCAGGCTATTTTTTGTTTCTTGTTATCGTGGCCGCAATAGCGTTCTATTTCCTTATGGAGAGGATAACCCCACTTTCCAGAAACCGCCCAGAAGATGAAGATGAAAGCGCATGAAACCATGCGCTCAAAGAGGTTTCGAGGTGCCCCACACGTGCGTGGCACCTCTTTTTTATTGCAAAAATAAGCTAATTGTGAAAGAATTTAAATATGATTAACAGACTTAGAAAAAAAGAAGAATATTTAAAAACGGTTCGAAGGAAGGTACCGCCTTTTTGGATGTCTACATTTTTTGATGGGTATCATAAGAAATATTTTGAAGAATTTTTTGACAATTCAAGAGGGGCGCAAAGCTTAGTTGTTTCGGATCATATGATTTATTATCTAGTGGAGGATATAGACTATTTTGCCAGATTGACATTTGATGTTTTGTCTCGAGATTTGAGTGAGCTAGAGCGAGTAAGAAAAATTCTTGATACAAGAGAAGAAAAGATGATGATGGCACTTAATGAAAGTCTTGAATCATTTATTGAAAATTTGCAGTCATTTGTTCCGGCTTTGATGATTGGGTTTACGATGGAAAATATTCTTTTTGATGAGATGAGAAATGAGTTGAGTAATAAGTTGCAGGAAAAAGATGTTGATTTAATTTTGGATAAACTTAACACTCCGTTAGAGGATAATTTTTACAGAAAAGCTGAGTTGGATTTGGCAAAAAATGGTGTTACTAGCGAGCATTTGAAAGAATATGCATGGATCAAAACTCGCTATGGTGTTTTAAATCCCTATACGCTTGATGATGCGCAGAGTCGTTTGGATGAAATTGATGTGAATGAGTTTCTTGAGGAATATGAGAGTCAAAAAAAAGAAACAAAAAAAGTAGTTCGTGATGCTAAAAAAATGTTAAATGAAAAATCTAATCTGGTTGATTTGATGCAATTTTTAGTGTTCTATAGAACCCACAGAACAGAAGCACTCAACAAAGCAATATATTATGCAATGCCTTTACTTGAAAAAGTAGCAAGAGAAAAAGGATTGAGCTATGAAGAAATTACTCACAGTACTAATAGGGAAGTTCTTGAGGATAATATTCCAGATTCTGAAATTCTCAGAGAAAGAATTAACAAATATTCAATTATTGCTGATGAAAAAGGAGTACATGTTTTTCATGGGGATGATAATAAAAAAATAGTTGATTTTTTCAAAGAAGAGGTTGAGGATGTTTCTGAGATTAAGGGCTCTTTGGCTTGCAAGGGATTCATGAAAGGAAGAGTAAAAATAGTTTTGAGTGCGAGTGATTTTGAAAAATTTCAAGAGGGAGACATTCTTGTGGCCCCAATGACAACTCCGGATTATGTTCCAATCATGAAGCAAGCAGCAGCTTTTGTGACTGACGAAGGAGGAATCACATGTCACGCAGCAATAGTTTCTCGTGAAATGAAAAAACCATGCATCATCGGAACAAAAATCGCCACCCAGGTTTTGAAAGACGGGGATTTGGTTGAGGTGGATGCGAACGAAGGTAAGGTTAGAATATTAAAAAAGGCACAGAATGAATAGTAGCGAAACATGAAATTGGAATCTAAAATTAAAGCAAAGTCCAGCACTTCAAAATAGTGCTGTGGCTGAGAGAGGGGTAGTGAAGATTTTGGAGAAGACTAAGAAATAAAAAAGTGATTTGAAAAAAAAATAATAGCCAGGCAACCGTGAGGTTGTCTGGCTATTTTGAGGAAGAAAAATCTCGTGGTTACGAGATTTTTCTTCCGGTTTTGGTTTCAGGGTCGATCTCGTAGAGCTGACCCTTTTCGTTGATGTCACCTAATCCAAGGGCGAGCATGAGCTCGCCGCCGGCCAAAAAAAGAACGTTGTCCCCGAACATTTTGATGAATTCCCATGGGTTAAAGCATCGTGACTTAATTAACCCAGCGTAGTCCTCGATGTGTACTTGGCGTCCATTGTTCAGGATCACTGTTACTCCGTCTTCCTCAAGACCGTCCGATGTACCGCAGAAGATAGCGTGCACTTTTCTGGCACCTTCGGGGATTGCGGATTTCAGGATGTCGTACATTTCCTGAAACCGACTTCCGGTTCCGACTACCACAGTAGCAATTTGTTTGGTTTCTAAAATTGCAATGAGATAGTCAATTTGATTCAGACCCTTGATTGTGTGAATCGGGTCTTTTCCTGAAAAACGAAATCCGTGTGTTGCGATGAAAATCATGAGTTTTCCTCCATCATTTTTTTGGCGATTTGAACCATTTTATTTGTAATATAATCAAAAATTTCTTTTCCTTTTTGAGGATCGGAATTTTTTTGATTCCCTTTTTGTCCCATTGGAAATAGTTCTCTCCATTTTTCAGGAGAATCTGTTCCTTGACCCCACACCGCATCATTGGGAATAGATGTTACACATCCAGCTCCCTTGATGAGAGTAGGTTTATTGGGAAATAGGTATTCCATAATAGAAACTTCCATTGCACCTGCATGGACTCCATTTTCATTGAATGCAGCTTGAATTAATTGTTTAAATTCGTTACTTGTGGCAATGTCAACAAGAGGGTTTGCAATCTCACAATTACGGAGAGCTTTAACTCTTGTAATGGCATCCGTTATGCTATGATGATTTCCTCCGTGTCCATTAGCAATGAAGATTTTTTTGAACCCGTGCCTGGTAATGGAACACAGAATGTCAAATATAATCAATTTATATGTGCTGTCTGAAATTGACATTGTTCCAGGAAAGGCAGTGTGATGCCAGGACATTCCATAATTCATTGTTGGCATCAAAATTGATCCAGGAATTGCCAGTGCAATTTCTTCAGCCATTTTTTCAGCAAAAAAATGATCTGTGCCGAGTGGCAATCTCTCTCCATGTTGCTCAGTGGAGCCGAGTGGCAACACAAATAATGTTGCTATTCGGTCTAATTGGTTAAATTCTTCCCATGTCATTTCATTTAGTCTTTTCATGACTTCTTATTCCTCCTGTGAAATATGTTTTTTGTTGAGTATTCACTTTTTAAATTGCAACGTTTAATATTAGCATAAAATTAGTATTTTGTCCAGTGTCTGACTTGCATTAAGAGTTTATTGAAAGTACTATTAAAGTAGTAATAATTGGTTTTTAAAATTATGAAAAATCAAAAAAATATTAGTGAAATTGTGGAGGAAAGAGGTAAAAAGCGGAGGTGTCGAATTGGAATTAGTATTATTGAGGAAAATAATGAATCATTGAAGAGTCTGAAAAAATCCCAGGAAATTGCTGATGTGGTTGTGTATTCTAATCATGAAATTGAAGGATTTGAAACAAGAATTTTTGAAAACGAAGAAGAGATTGGGAGGAATATGGTTTTGGATTATAAGAATGGAAAAATTGATCAGTTTGTTCGGGGTCAAGTGGATGATTTTGGAATGATTCAGGAATTCAAGAAACAGTTTGATATTCCTGAGGATGAAAAGAGATTATGTCTGGCGCTCTTGGAGGATGCTCATCAAAGAGAATTCTTTTTGACGATGGGCTCAAATCCTGAGGGGCAAACCCTTGAGGATAAAGTGAGAATTCTTGAAGGGTCATGTAAATGGATGAAAGAAGAGTTTGGGGTGGATCCAAGAGTTGCTGTGATGGCAACTTGCAGGCCAGATAGTGTTGGGAAAGATCCAGTGATGACTAAGAGTTATGAGGATGCGGAATATTTAGTGAAGCATTTAAAAGAAATGGGATATGAAGCAAAAAATATTCATATTGAACTTCAAAATGCACTTCCTTGGGCGAATGTTATTGCACCTTCAAATGGAACAATTGGAAATCAAATATTTCGATCTATGGTATTACTTGGAGGAGGAAAAAATAAATTAACCCCAACAATTTTTAGTAAGGGTGCATATGAAGATGATTCTAGAAATGAAACTGATTGGTATCCGCACATTCTTTTTGCTTGTGCTTTGGCTAATAAATAGAAATTAAGATGTACTTATGAAAAAAGAAGAGATTCGAGAAGTTATTGAGAATAATGATTGGAATATCCAAAGTGCGTATGTTGCAATTTTTGCTGCGGATTTGGTTTTTCGTGCATATGCAAATTCCGGAAAAATTTATGGAATGAAATATTCTCCAGTTTGTTGCTATTTTTCGTTTCGAGACTTGGAGGCGTTCTATCAAATTATCAAAGAAGAAAGTTTGAGAAGTCTTTCAGGAAAAGTATATGAAGAATTCTTGGAAGATAATAAGTCTTTGGATGAAAAAATTGAGAAACACATGAATCTCTCCCGAGAGATGGATGGAGTTTGGGGTGAATATGTGGATAAGTGCAGTGGAAATGTGGACAATCAGTGCTTGCTAAAATATTTTCAAGTTTTGACAGAAAAATCTTTCTTGTGGTGGCAAATCGGAGTGATTGGTGAGGACAAAGCAGAGGTTGTGAATCAAAAGGTGATTCCTGCTTTTCAAAAAAGACACAATCTCAGTTTTGAAGAAGCAAAAGATGCTATTTATGATCTTTCTCATCCAGATGAGATGACTTTTTTCAATCAGGAAAGAAAGATGTTTTTTGAAATTTGCGTTTTAATTTCTGATACGAGAAGTGATACAGTTGAAGATATTTTAAGTGATGAAAAAGTTAAAGAAAAAATTGAGAAATATCTCAAAAGATTTTTTTGGGTTAAAAATGATTTTTATAGGTCGCATATTATGACGCCAGGTGAAATTGTGAAAGATGCGATTGGTGAAATTTCAAAAAAAGGAATAGAAAATATTAAAAAAGATCTCGAAAAAATTGATGATAATTTTTCAGAAATCAAGAAGAGGCAAAAAGAATTATTAGACTCTCTGGATCTCAGTGAAAAAGATTTGAAGGATATTGAATTTTCAAAGAAAGTGATTCACTGGTTTGATTTTCGAAAATTTGGAATGATGACTCATCTGCACTACATCTATCAAATTCTTGAAGAAATTGCTCGAGTGAATAAAATTGATTATCATGAATGTTGCTCATATTTAACCAAAGAGTTGATTGATCTTATGAAAAATGGAGTGAGTGTTGATGAAAATGTGATTCAAAAAAGAAGAGAAAGTTCTTTTATTGTGTACAATGAAGATGAGAATGAAAGAATTTTTGGTGGAAGTGAGGGAAGAGATCTGTTTGATTTGGTTATGAAAAAAGATAGTGAAGAAAAGACTCTCAAAGGAACTGTTGCGAGCAAGGGAAAAAGCGGAGATGAAAAAGTGATTGGAAAGGCGCGAATTGTGATTCGTCCTCAAGATGCTGTTTTTGAAGAGGGAGAATTTCTGGTGACCAGCATGACCAGAGTTGAGTTTGTCCCTCTCATGAGAAAAGCGGGAGCAATTATCACCAATGAAGGAGGACTTGCGTGTCACGCAGCTATAGTTTCCCGAGAAATGGGACTTCCAGCGATCATCGGAACCAAAAACGCTACTCAGGTTCTCAGAGATGGGGATGAGGTAGAGATGGATTTGAAGAGTGGGGAGGTGAGAGTTGTTGGTTGAAAGTTTTTTGAAATTTGGCGATGTTGGGAGATGATGATATAATATCACTATGAGATGATATTATTTTCAAAAATATGAAAAACAAAGAAATAAAAATAGGAAAGCAAATTATTGCTGTAAATTTATCTAAAAATGAAGATGATTATATTTCTCTTACTGATATAGCTAAAATTAAAAATTCTAAATTTCCTGCGGATGTTATTAAGAATTGGACGAGAAATCGAAGTACTATTGAATTTTTGGGTCTTTGGGAGAAGATTAATAATTTGAATTTTAACCTGGTCGAATTCGACGCATTTAAAAGTGAGGCGGGTAGTAATTCTTTTGTATTATCTCCTTTGAGATGGATTAAGAAAACAAATTCGATTGGGTTGATTTCAAAGTCTGGTCGTTATGGTGGAGGAACCTTTGCTCATAAAGATATTGCGTTTGAATTTGCTACCTGGATTTCTCCTGAATTTAAGCTGTATCTTATTAAAGAATTTCAGAGGCTTAAAATTGAAGAAAATGAAAGATTAGAGCTGGGATGGGACGCAAAAAGAATGCTCACAAAAATTAATTATAAGATTCATACTGACGCTATTAAAGAAAAAATCGTTCTTCCTAGGAAATTGTCTAAAAAAGAAGCAGGTGTTGCGTATGCTAGTGAGGCGGATGTTTTGAATGTTTCACTTTTCGGAATGACTGCTGGAGAGTGGAAAAAAGAAAATAAGAGCAGGTCTGGAAACATGAGAGATTATGCGGATGTGAATCAATTGGTGTGTCTGGCAAATTTGGAAAATTTGAATGCTGAGTTCATTCGCGCAGGACTTCCTCAGGATGAGAGGTTGATTAAGTTGAATGAAAGTGCTATTTTTCAAATGAAGTCATTGACGGAAAACCCAAGTGTTAGGAGATTAAAATAAATATAAATTTAAAAATATGTTTACAAAAAAGTTCAAAGAGCTTTCGAAAAAAAGTGTTCTGGAGGCTGGGGGGAAAGGTGCTTCTCTTGGGGAGATGATTAATTCTCAGATTCCTGTTCCGGATGGTTTTGTGGTGCTTTCCAGCGCGTTTGACAGATTTTTGGAGGAAACTGATTTGGGTCAAGACATTGAAGCGCAACTTCACAAAGTGAATTATGACGATGTGAATTCTGTGAACAAGGCTTCAAAAGTGATTCGTGATTTGATTGGGGACCAAGAAATGCCAGAGGATTTGAAAAAAGATTTCTTGAATGATTTCAAGAAGTTGGATTCAGAATTTGTTGCGGTTCGCTCCAGTGCAACAGCGGAAGATTCTTCCGTTGCTTCTTGGGCAGGTGAGCTTGAAAGTTTTTTGAACACCACCGAGGAAACCCTTTTGGAAAACATCAAAAAATGTTGGTCTTCACTTTTCACTCCAAGAGCAATTTTCTATCGAAAAGAAAAAGACTTGCTCGACACTCATGTGAGTGTGGCTGTTGTTGTTCAAGAAATGGTTGAAAGTGAAGTGAGCGGAATTGCTTTCACTGTGCATCCCGTGACTGAGGATGAAAATCAAATGATCATTGAAGCGGGATTCGGACTTGGAGAGGCTATTGTTTCTGGATCAATCACTCCTGATTCATATGTGATTGACAAAAGGGATTGGTCAATCATGGACACAAACATTTCAGAACAAGAAAGAAAAATTGTTCGTGCAAAGGACGGAGGCATTGAGTGGGTTCAAGTTTCTGACACAAAGAAAGAAAGACAAAAACTTTCTGGAGAAAAATTGATTGAGCTGGCCAAAATTTGCAAGAATATCGAAGAACACTATGGCTGTCCTCAAGACATTGAATGGGCTCTCAAAGATGAAAAAATCTACATCGTTCAATCAAGGCCAATCACAACTTTAGGATAAACGAAACTAATCTTTTTTCGAAACAAAGTCATTGTCTTTGATGTAGAAGCGGAGGGGTTTGTCTTTCCAGATTCCGGCATAGTCCACTCCAATTCTTTTTGCTTTTTTGATATTCTTTGGAGAAATTTTGATGCCTCGGTCTTCGATGTAGAGCTCGCTGTCTTTTGAGATTGCCGAGGTGCAGTTTTGTTTTTTGCTGATTCCCAAGGCGTCGCACAATTTTCCTGGTCCGTTGGTGAGATTGTTTAGTTTTTCAGTCTTTCTGTTTTTTTTCATCTCCTCGATTCCTTCCAGTGGCTCAATGGCTCGAATGAGAACCGCGGCTGGATATTCTTCTCCTTCAGTGACAATATTGAGGCAGTGATACATTCCATAGATCATGTACACATACCAAACTCCTCCACTCTCAAACATTGTTTGGGTGCGAGGAGTTTTTCCTTTGGAAGCGTGGCATGCCAGATCATGGGGTCCTGTGTAGGCTTCTGTTTCTACGATGACCCCAGACAGTTTTTTATCTCCCCGCCCACTGGCGGATTTTCTCACCAAAACTTTGCCAAGAAGTTCTCGGGCAATTTTTGTGGTTTCTTGATGAAAAAATTTTTGGTTTAGTCTTGGCATATTTTTTAATACGGTCATCCTGTCCGCCAGCTGGCGGATCATTTTGAAAAATATACCTTCCGGAATGACACGGGAGTAAAGAATGGAAAGTATTAAGTTTGTATTTATTGTGAAATTAGCTTAAAATTAAAATGTTGTGCACATATTATAATTATAGTAGAGTCTTTTTTATTATTTGTAAATTCGTAACAGATTAGTAATTTGTATACTATGAAAACAGAAAAAAACATTGATTATACTGAATTTCAAAGCAGTCCCTGGAAATTCATTTTTTTTGTGTCTCAACAGAAAAAATGGTTTGGAGTGGTTGCTATTCTTTGTGTGATACTTGGAACACTGACTAATGTTGGAGTAAATTTGATCGTGAGAAACACGACAAATGCAATTAATAACTTTTCTGGCGATATTAATTCTATCTATTTTTTGATTACTGTTTTTCTAGGGATCATGGTTCTTAAGAACATTGCATTTAGATTGAGTGCATATCTTGCCTTGTGGTGGATTACTTATGCAGAAATTTTTTCAGCGCAAATATCATTTGATTATTTGTCTCTTCATAGTGCTAGGTTCTTTTCAAATAATCTTAGTGGAAAGCTTCAAAGTAAGATTTATAACATCTCAAGTTCTGTTGAAAGAATTTTGGCCATGCTTCTCTGGAATTTTTTGGGACTTGCATTGAAGATTATTATTAATATCTCCATAGCTTTTTGGGTTAATTTCTTTATTGGACTGATATTTTTGGTGTTTGTTATCATATTTATAATTTTTTCTTTTTTTGTTTCAAAAAGAATTGCATTTCTTTCAAAAAAGCATGCTGACAGGTCGTCTAACGCTAAAGGAGCCATGGTGGATGCGATCAGTAATATCATGGCAGTAAAACAAAATACTGCACTTGAAAAAGAATCTCAAAATGTGGGTTATTTTTTGGGTGAATACAGAAAGGCACACGTGAAAGTTTGGCGCTATATCGATACTGTTTTGCTGTTTGGAAATTTCTTGCTGATTTTAATGTTGGGAATTATTTTGTATGCAACAATATATTTTTGGAAGCAAGGATCTGCAAGTGCTGGTGATGTTGTGATGATTTTTACTATGCTTCTTATGTTTTTTGGTGATTTGGAATTTTTAAGCATGACACTTAATAATTTTATGCAAAAAATAGGTTATCTTAAGGAAGGACTGGAAACTGTTTTTGTGCCGCATGAAATTGTGGATGAAGAAAATGCTCAGAAGGTGGAGATTGAGAATGGAGAGATTGAATTTAAAAAAGTTACTTTTCATTATGAAGAGGATGAAGAAAAATCAGTTTTTGATGATTTGAGTTTGAAAATCAAACCTGGTGAAAAAATCGGACTTGTGGGGGAGTCTGGGGCTGGAAAGTCGACTTTCGTGAGTTTGCTTATGCGTTTCATAGACATTGAAAAAGGAAAAATTACAATTGACGGTTATGACATCTCAAAGATTAGGCAAAATGATTTGAGACGTGCAATTGCCTATGTTCCTCAAGAAGCACTTCTTTTTCACAGAAGTTTGAAAGAAAACATAGGATACAGTAATCCTAGTGTGAGTGAAGAAGGAATGATTGTTGCTTCAAAAAGGGCGCATGCTCTTGATTTTATTGAAGGACTTCCGAAAAAGTTTGAAACTTTGGTGGGTGAGAGAGGAGTGAAGCTTTCAGGAGGACAAAAACAACGTGTGATGATTGCACGTGCTATGCTCAAAAAATCACCGATTCTTGTTCTGGATGAAGCCACCAGTGCACTGGACTCAAAATCAGAGAAATTCATTCAAGAATCTTTGGAAGAACTCATGAAAGGACGAACCACAATTGTAATTGCTCATCGTCTCAGTACTCTCAAAAAAATGGACAGAATCATTGTTTTTGAAGGAGGGAAAATCGTGGAAGATGGAAGTCACAAGGAACTTGTTATGAAACAAGGAAAATATTGGGAGCTATGGAGACATCAAACAGCAGGAATGGCGTGAAAATCTATTCGGTAATCGTGGTATAATAGAAGGGAGCATAATTATTAAATATTAAATTTTGAAAAATTATGT
>JAOUHN010000029.1 GCA_029865125.1 Candidatus Moraniibacteriota bacterium | reverse complement strand
AAAGAAAATGACACAAAAACAAAAATCACTCCTGATTTTCCAAAAATAAAAAAGGTTTTTTTTGGTATGAATTCTAAGCAAAAAATATACTCAATTGTACTTATTGCCGTTATTATCTTGTCACCACTTCTCTTCAAATCCATAATAAACAAAAAGAAGCAATCTGCTGTATTAATAACTAAAAATGAAATCAGTCCTCCTCAAGAAAAAACTGCGGAAGAAAAGTTATCAAAAGAAAAGAACATCATTTTTGAAACAAAAGCAGAAAAATTATATTCTTATTCCTCCCCCACTATTATAGATTCTAGGATGATAAATAATGAACTATTTATCATTACTGACAATAAAATTCTTGTAATCGAAGAAAATGAACTCAAAAAAGAGTTTCTGCTCCCTGAAGAATTTTCAAGACCAGTGCTTGCAACATATATGAAATCATTGAGCTTATTTCTGATTTTAACAGATGAAAATCAACTCATTGGGTTTAATTCCAAGTCAAAAAGATTTCAGAATAATCCTATTAGTCTCCCTAGCGGCTCTGAAATAAAAGCACTTGAAACATATTTGACATATCTATATGTGGCAGACAGTGCCTACAATCAAATCTATAAATATTCTCGATCTGAGGGTGGATTTGGAGAAAAAACTGACTGGCTCAAAGATGATATGAGCCTGGAAAAAATGACTGATATCGCTATTGATGAAAAAGTTGTAGTTTCCATGGGAAATAGCTCTCCAATAGTTCTTTTCAAGGGACTTGAAAGCGATTTATCATTCGAAAAATCAAACACATCTATTATCTGGGAGAAAATAGCTGTAACCGAAGGAATGGAGCGCATTTATGCTCTGGATAAAACCAATTCTCGTATTGTTATTTTCGACAAGCAAGGAAAAATAGAAAAGCAACTTTATAACAAGCATATTTCCGATGCCATTAGCTTTGACATTGATCATAACGATGATCTACGCATAACAACTCCTAATGAGGTCTATCAAATCACTCAGTAATGTGAAAACATGAAACACGCGAACAAAAAAACAGCGCTGAATCAGAAATCAGCGCTGTTTTTTGTTTTTTACTATTTTTGATTATGGTTGTAATTTCAAAAGTCTATTGTATTTACAAACCCTTTCTCCTCTTGTCACTGAACCGGTCTTAATGAAATCTGCATTGGTTCCAATTGCCAAATCGGCAATGAAATCATCCGTAGTTTCTCCTGATCTGTGAGATATCACTGTTTTCATATTATTTTCTTTGGCAACCTGAATACATTCAATTGTTTCGCTAAGTGTTCCAATTTGATTCACCTTAATAAGAACGCTATTGCAGGCTTTGTGCTCTATAGCTTTTCTGACTCTGTTTGGGTTAGTCACAAGCAAATCATCTCCAATAAGCATCACTTTGTCACCCAACTTTTTTTGCAATTCACCCCAACCTTCCCAATCTTCTTCATATAATCCATCTTCAATTGAAATAATATTATATTTATCTATCCACTTCTCATACATCTCAATCAACTCTCCCCTGCTCAAAGTCCTTCCTTCTGGCTCTAATAAATATTTTTCATTATCAACATCATAGAAAGAATCAGTAGCAGCATCTAATCCTACACTAACTTGCTCACTCACAACATATCCAGCCTCTGTGATGGCAGTATTAATGAATTGAAGTGCTTGTTCATGACTATTCAATTTTGGTGCAAAACCTCCTTCATCTCCAACCACAACTCTAAATCCTTCACGCTCTAAAATATTTTTGAGAACATAGAAAATCTCGCTCCCTGCTCGAAGTTGTTCTGAATATTTTTCAATTCCATTTGGAATAATTTTAAACTCCTGAACAGATAACCCGCTATCACTATGCTTTCCTCCGTTAATAATATTAAACATTGGAATCGTTTTAAATTTCAAATCAGAAAAATTGAATATTTGTGCAATATGCTGATACAGCGGAACATTCTTTTCATTTGCAGTTGCTCTACATGCTGCCAAAGAAATACTCAAAATTGCATTAGCACCCAATTTTGATTTATTTTCTGTTCCATCCGTGTGAATCATCTTTTGATCCAATGCTTTTTGATCTTCACTATTCATTCCAATCACCTCTTTGGCAAGAATTGCATTCACATTGTTAATCGCCTTCAAAACGCCTTTGCCACCATATCTAGTGAGATCATTATCTCGGAGCTCTAATGCTTCTGACGCCCCTGTTGAAGCCCCAGATGGGACAGCAGCAGCACCCACAGCACCGTTTTCCAAAGTAACCTCAGTTTCAATGGTTGGATTTCCTCTGGAATCTAGAATTTCTCTCGCTTCCACTTTTATTATTTTTGACATATTTTTTACTTAGGAACCCGTTCACAATATCTTTTTCACAATAGAATAAAGAAATTTTGAACAAACTCTTATATTTGTTATTTTATTTATTTTTCTTCCAATGAATCTAGTGCTGCGAGATCTCCTGAACTCATGTATTGAAGCATGGATCCTCCTCCTGCTGAAACGAAAGAAATCTTATCAATTTTTCCTCTCATTTCCAAAACTTGAACAGATTCTCCTCCTCCAGTAACACTATAGGCTTCGCTTTCAATTATTGCATCTAAAATCTCGTCTGTTCCGCGATTGAATGGCTCTTCCTCAAACTTTCCAAGCGGACCATTCCAAACAATTGTCTCTGCCTGAGAAATAATATCTTTGAATTTTTCAATCGTTTTCTCCCCAATATCCAACCTGTCATCATTTGCAAAGTCAACTGGCAAAATCACTTTTTTGTCAAAAATCAATCCTTGATCAATTGCTTCATTAGCAATCTTTCCTCCCACCAAAACATAATCATAATTTTCAACAAAACTTTCAATAAGCGGGAGCTTGGTTTCTATTTTTGCACCCCCAATGACGGCTACAGCAGGATGCTCTGGGTGATTTTTCACTTTCTCAAGAACTTCCATCTCTTTTTGAAAATGAATTCCCGCAAAAGCCGGAAGAAACTTGGGAAGGCCCACAATTGACATGTGTTCCCTGTGAGCAACCGCGAAAGATTCATTCACAAAAAAATCAAAATTTTTAGCTAATTTTCTAGCAAAACTCTCATCATTATCCATTTCTTCATGATAGAATCTCACGTTTTCCAAAAGCATCACTTCTCCTTCTTGCATTTTTTCTAATTCTTTTTTGATCAAATCTTCGCTCAAACTAGCCACAAATCTGATCTTCACTCCCCAAATTTGCTGCAACTCCTGAATCATTTGCCGAAACGAAAAATGACTGTCGAAAGCTTCTTCTGAAACCAATTCTCTTGTATCTTTTGGTCTCCCTAAATGAGAAAGAAGTGCAAGCTTGACTCCTTTTTGAGAGGCAATGTATTTAATGCTTTCCTTGGAAGACTCCACTCGATATACGTCCTGTATTTTTCCATCTTCAATCGGAACATCCAAATCCACTCGCATCAAAACCTTCCTTCCTTCCAATTTTTGCTCTTGTATTTTTTTTATTTTCATATTTATATTTTATTATTAAATTTTCTCAAATCTATTATCTCGATTTTCCATCTTATCCTCCACACAAAGGTTTTGCAATATAATTTTCACAAAAAACATTTTTCTCAAACCTCAACTCTCTTATCTCAAATCTCACTTAATCCATTCCCAAAATTCCCAAAATTACACCCAAAAGTGCTGTCAGCATTGTAAAAATCCATGCTCGCATCACAATCTTTGGCTCTGGCCAGCCCATTGCCTCAAAATGATGATGAATTGGAGCTGCCAAAAAAACCTTCTTTCCTAAATATTTTTTACTAAAAATTTGAATTGCAGCACTACCAGACTCAAGAATATAGATAAACACAATCACAAAAAGGGCAAGCACCGAGTTGCTCAGCATCGCCACAACTCCCAACGTTGTTCCCAAAGACACCGCTCCCGTGTCGCCCATGAAAAATCTTGCGGGATAGATGTTGAACCACAAGAATGCCAAAAGCGCTCCAGAAATGGCTGCACAGAAAGCAGACAAATCAACTTTGTTTTGAAAAAAAGTGATAATCGTGAATGATGAAAAAGCCATCAGAAGCACTCCTCCATTAAGTCCATCCAATCCATCCGTTTCATTTGAAGAAAAAGCAGTAAAAATAATTACAAAAATAAACAACGGAACATACCAAAGTCCGATTGAAAAATCTCCCATTGCAGGAATGTGTAACTGATCCCATCCAAGTTTCGAATAAAACCACCATGCACCTATGCAAGCTATTGCAAAAAGCCACCAAAAACGCATCGCAAATCGCATTCCACCTCCCTTGTTTGACCCCCAATTGCGAACACTCATTATGTCATCAAAAAGACCAAGAATTCCAGAGGCAACCAAAGCAAAAAGTGGAAGCCACACCTGAGATCTACTCAAAAAATCTAACCTGGCCAAAAAATTAATATCAAACCATTTAGCTAAAACAGGAAAAATAAAATGAGAAACATATACCAAAATAAAAACGGCAAACCAAACAATTGCACCTCCCATAGTTGGAGTTCCTTCTTTTTTAGCATGAAGTTTGCTCACATATTTTAATTTTTCACCACTAACAGACTTTTTTTTGATTTTGATTCCCAGCTTATGTTTATATAGAATATTTGTCCAAAAAGGTGTGATCGCAAAAGCAAACAAAAAAGCCAACACTCCTGTTGTCAAAACTTTCAAAACATTGATTACTTCGGGAATTGTTTGAATCTGAGAAATTTGCATAATTATAATTAAAAAATATTAATAGGCCGTTAAGTCATTCGACTCAAGTAACTCATGACTCAACGCAAAAAACATACTTATATTATAATACTTTTGAAAAAATAATACTACTAAAAAATCCTACTTCCATTCATATGCATTAAATGTCCATTCAGCCATTTCCTGAACATCTTCCCATCGATAAGGATCATCTAGAATAACCGCAACGATTTTGCGTCCACTTTTTTCATCTTCTATCCCCATAATCAATGATTGTCCTGCCAAAGGAGTAAATCCGGTTTTTGCACCCAAACAGTTTGGCATTTTTCCCAAAACTTTATTTGTCGTTCTTAGGTCGTGAGAATATTTTCCATCCACTGAATATATTGTGTCTTCAGAAATTTGCAAGATATCCCAAATCACTTCATATTTCATTGAATGTGCAACAATACGTGCGACGTCATACGCAGTTGAATAGCAAGTTTCTTCAATTCCATTTATTTCAAGTCCTGAAGGGGTGCAAAAATTGGAATCTGAAAGACCCAATTCTTTTGCTCTTTTGTTCATCATATCAACAAATTCATCCACGGTTCCACCCACATGCTTCCCAAGGGCTGTGGCTGCATCATTAGCACTATTCATGAGCATTGCCTTCAAAAGAGACCTGACACTTATCTGCTCTCCCATTTGCAGTCTCGTTCCAATGCAATATCCCGAATTAGGGCACCCTACTCTCGTTCCATCAATGAGTCTAGCATCTTCATCTATCGTGACCACTTCATCTAAATTCTTCACATTTTCCATTACCACTACAGCGGTCATCATTTTTGTCAGTGAAGCGATCTGTCTGATTTCCTTTCCGTTTTGATATTGTAATATTGTTCCGGAATCAACATCCAAAACCAGTGCTGCGTGAGCATTAGGAATAACCAAATCCAACACGCCCTCTCTTTTCACTGGTTGAAAATCAACCACCGGAAAAACCTTTTGAAGAGTGACATCGCTATTTTCTTTTGCCTCTTTTATATCTTCTATGCTAATATCATGCGCACCCATCACTTCTGCATTGCATTCGGAATCATTTTTGTTTTGAGAAAAATTGAAAAGTTCCGCTTTTTCATAATAGAAAAATGCCGCACATATCACCACAAAACAAACTGAAAATATTTTTGTTTTTTTATTCATTTTTTTATTTTTTGCTTTCTTCCTTATCAGGATTATTTTTCACAATAGCTTCAATTTTTTCATCTTTGGAAAGTTTCTCATAATCAGGCAACTCCTCAATTTTATTGATTCCAACTTTTTTCATGAATTCAATAGACAGCTTATACATGTATCCCCTGCTGTCATTTGGGTTATCCAATCTTTCAATGAGTCCTCGAATGAGAAGATTTCTCAAAATGAAATTTGAATTCACACCACGAATCGCATCAATATCCACCCTGGAAACTGGCTCGCGATATGCAATTATTGCCAGAGTTTCCAATGCTGTTCTACTCAAATTACTATATATTTCGTTTTTCACAAGCTCTTGAACATGTTCAGAATTATTTGGATTTGTGACTAATTGCACGGTATTTTCTTTTTGCACAATTCTAAACCCTCTATCTTCCTTTTCATATTCCTGCGACAATTCTTCAATTGCCTCTTTCACCTCTTTTGGCTCCTTTGAAATTATTTTTGCCAAATGAGAAATTGTTATTGTGTCTCCATTTGTGAACAACAAGCTTTCTATGATTGATTTTAGTTTATTTTTTTCCACAGCTTTATTCTTTTTAAAATTTATTTTTTCTTAGTGTCAGAATGTGAATCACTTTTTTTCAATTTGATATCCTCAAACAATTCATTTTGTTCAACTTGAATAATTCTTTGTTTCACCATTTCAAGCATCGCCAAAAATGAAACTACCACTTCCACCTTGTCCTTTGATCCAGCAACCAATTGCGAAAAAGAGGATTCGATTCTTTTCTCAATAAAATCATGCAGATGATTAATTTTTTCTTCCAGAGTCACAATTTCCTCCATCGACTCTTTTTCCAATTCTTCAGTCACAGGAGTTTCTTTGATGAGTCCTTCGTATGCGCATTTCAAATCATCCACACAGATGCTCTCTGGAGGACAAAAAAATGAATGAAACTGCAAAAAACCTTCTCTGGAAAAGGATTCTCTTTTTGACTCAAGAAGCTTGGCAATTTTTGCTGAAGCATCTTTGAATTTCTTGTATTCCGCTAGCCTTGCTTCCAAGTCTTCAATTTCTTCTTCTTCCTCCTCAGTCAAGACAAGCAATGGCAACAATGACTTCGATTTGATCAAAATCAATTTTGAAGCCACATCCAAAAAATCAGCCAGATTCTGAAGACTCACGTTTCCTCGGTCCTCAATGTATTCCAAATATTGGTCAGCGATCTTAGCCAAACTGACTCTTGAAATATCCAGTTTTTCCTTTGAGGTCAACTCCAAAAGAAGGTCAAGGGGTCCCTCGAACTGATCCAACTTAACTTTATACATAAAAAATAATATTAAAACGATTCAATTTCCACAACAAACAATCCGTTCACCCGCCGTCTCCTCCTATCATACTATCAAAGCACGAAGCACGCAACATGAAGCATGTAACATGAAACATGGGATACGGAGCATGGAACTTAGAGCACATAACATAAAGCATGGAGCATAGAGCACATAACATAAAGCATGGAGCATAAAACATGGAACACATAACATAAGACATAGAACATGCGGGCAAAACAAAAACCCCTTCTCCTCCTGTGTCATTCCGGAAAACATATTTTTCTCCGCCTTGGGCGGAAGAAAAATAGTTTATCCGGAATCTAGACTAACAAACAGCAATTGTTCAATAAAAAACAAAAAACCTCTCAAAATTGAAAGGTTCAAAAATTTACACAAAAATAATAGGCGGCGCGCAACAATGTGCAACACCGCCTATTAAGCTTAGATTTCGCTATCGCGAAGATTTATAAGCCTTACAACAAGCTCTTCCTCCTCATATCGGAGTTTTTCTGCCCCAAGAATAAGGATATCTGCGGTAACCTCTCTTGTGCGTGACCACCCACGAACATTGGCACCCACATGAGTCCTGCGAGTCTCTGTTGAGTTTATAATATTACGACCTCTAACAACAAGGTCGCATAAGAGAGTTTTCCTCTCATCCCATTTCTCTTTTTTAGCAAGATCGCGCCAAAAACCAGAAGGAAGGATAAGATGGTGATTGAAACAAGCTCCTTGAGACAACACCCATTCAAGGGTGTCTCGAGCAGATTTCTTTGTCGGAAAAAAAACCTTCTCTTCACCGACAGAAATACAAGCTCCCTGCTTCCAGTCCCAGATATACCCAACGGGAATATCCGTTAAATCCTGTTTAGAGAATCTTTTGCGAAATCCATCTAACGCCTCTTTAACAGTTGAAATTTTTTGTTCAACATCTTTTTCCAACTCCAAAAGATCCTTCTCGTTCCAATCTCCACGCTCCTTATAATAAAACCCCTGTGAAAACCTGACTTGATTCTCGAAAGAAAAAGAACCCTCCTCTTGAAGAAATAGATAGTATCCGTCCCAACCTTTAAGGCTGATTTTTTCACCGAGCTCATTTAACTTTATTTTGACATCAACCAGTCGTTGCCAATTCCTTTTCCTGAACTCAGTAATTTCCAACTCCATTTCGACAGCCCGCCGAAACTCATTCGCTGTTGGTCGACTCCGGGTGCTAGACTCTAATACCGGAAAAACCTCCTCGCCAGACGAGTTGATAATCACAAACCGACTCAAAGATCCATCTCTTAAAAAATTCTTTTTAACACCCAAATTTAACTCTGGGTATTCCTCAAGAACCGAAATAAATCCTGACAAGAACTCGTTTTGTTCTTTTTCGCGTGCGAGTTTTTTCTCTTTTTCTTCTAATTCT
Source organism: Candidatus Moraniibacteriota bacterium (assembly GCA_029865125.1). Taxonomy (GTDB): domain Bacteria; phylum Patescibacteriota; class Minisyncoccia; order Moranbacterales; family UBA9337; genus JAOUHN01. The sequence continues at coordinate 2,787 of JAOUHN010000029.1, read as the reverse complement.
CTTTTTCGGGAGTCGGCATAATTAACCACTTCGGTCAATTCACCCGGCTTAATATCTGGGATAATCATTCCACCTCTCGGAAGAACAATCCCATATTTTCTCAAGGAATCAGAAGCAATCGCCCGATTGCCGATGAACGTTCCTTTTCCGTCTTTAGATGGAAGTTTTTTTGCATATCCAATATACGCAATCAACTCCTCATCTGAAACCAAAACATCAACTGAGATCTCTATAAAACGAGCCATGGTTGTCTCCTATGTCATATATTTAAAATCAAGGTACAAATAATTCTCTATCAAAAACCAACAAAATTAGTTTCTGAATAAAGAGGTTCATCGCCGTATCGATGAACCATAATTTTTAGTGCTTATACGGAGCACATAAAACTACTTGCGTTGAAAAATCTTGGTTTCGACACGCGCATATGTAACATACACGCGAAATTGTTCAAATCTTTCCCCAAGCTTGTGAGCATATTGCTCCTCAACAAGCTCCTGCCATTCTTCATCAGAAAGATGAGTGGCATACAGAGGAGACTTGTCCGAAACCAATTCCAGGGCTGGCTCGTGACAACTTATCAATCCATCATTACCAGGATACGCGTAGGTAATTATTGTATCCCTAACAACAAATGGAAGTTGCTCAATTTGACCTGAAATATACAAATCAGTCAAGAATTTCAAAACTGCTTACTTCTCCTGGTTAAAACCGTCGTAGCCCTGCTTCAGGCCTAAGTTAATTGTAGCCTGAATGTTGTTTTTTTTGTGACCCTTTTCGTTCTCTGCGATTTCATACTTCATGATTAACTCCCTTGAAATGATTCATAAATCCCGTTCCATTCATCACTCGAAAGTGAATCACCGGGCAATACCGCAAAATCGGTCCGAATCATAAAGGAGGTCACAAAAAATAACTATTTCAAGATTTTCAATGCAATTTAAATGAACTATTTTTACCACTAAGAAATTCCGAGAAATTCAGAATTTCTATTGTAGTAACTCAAAGTTAAAATAGGCAGGCGGGTGCAACAATGTACAATCCCGCCTATTCGCCATCAGATGAGCTGCGCTTGTTTGCGGATCATATCCGCATCTTTCTTCCTTGCTTCTTCAGAGAGCTGAGCTCTCCGAGCTTGGTTCGCTTTCTCCTTTAGGATTTTAGCTCTGTTGATCGAGCCAAGATCCGATTCGTAAGTCCTTTCCAGAACTCTCCGAATCTTAGAGAGCTGCTCCTCATTCAAGAGGTCCTCTCTAATGACCTGACCCTCTATCTCGATTCTCGGACCGCCAGGATTACTCCCGACGTTTAGGATTATCGTGATGGGTTTCTTCAACTCTTGCGAGCTGATTGTTCTCTTTATATCACCTCCCCAATTGTTTGGAGAAATCCCATCCACATTACTGGTGATACCAAAACTCATCTCAACCATCGCCTCTCTTGCTTTAGCGGGGAGGTCTTTCAAAATCTTCTCGATCAATGTCTTCATAACTTTCTCCTTGTTGAAAAATCTTTTTTCGAAAAAATAATCCTATAATATCGCGAAGCCGGTCCAAAATAACAAATAACTATTTTCTTTTGATTTCTCAAAAGATTTTTGAGCATATTTTTTTCAAATATTCCCAAGAATCTTTCTGTAATCGCTATTTCATTACGACATTAAATTCTAGCATATTCCAGCCATTTTGTCAATAGCTCAACCCGAAAATGCTTTAATAAAGCCAAAGACTCTATTAAACTTCATTATTTGCTCGTTACCACACCACTCCAATATATCGATATATTGAAGTGAAAGATATCTCATTTTCAACCAAAACAAAAACCCCTCAATTTCGAGGGGTTTTTGGGATATTTTGAATTTGAAAATTCTATAATTCACCTTTGAGAAGTTGGTTCAATCTTTTCTTGTATTCTTCATTTGTTGGTTCAGTCGCAACATTTTCAGTCAAAGATTCTCCTTTGTCCTCATCGTCATCTCCGCCGATGATCACAATGTTGTCACCGATTGGAAGATTTGATGGAACGGAACTTTTCATTGGTTTTGATTTTTCTTTTTTTGGCTCACTTTTTGGAGTCTCAATCACAGCTTCGAAGTTTCCAATAGGCAGATTGCTTGGAGGAGCTGCTTTTTGAATTGGCGCGCTCTTTTGCTTTTTTGATTTGCCCAAATCACTTGGTGCGTCATATGAACGATACAATCTCTCAATCGCAGAAAGTCCTTTCGTTTTGTTTGCAATTTCTTTTTCCTGAGTTTCTTTCACCTCTTCTTTCTCACTTTCTTTTGCATCCTCTTTCCCTATCTTGTCATCTGCAACTAGTTGAGATTTTTCCTTTGTCTTTGGATTTTCATCCTTCAAATCTTTTTCAAACTTTTGACCTTTGACCTTTGATTCAATTTCCTCTGTTGCACGAAGAATTTTTTCCTCTGAAAAAGTAATGTTGGAAATTTTTTCAATGATTCCATCCAAAACATCAGTTAACCAAAAGACAAGGAATGAAATCACAAATCCAATCACAGCACTGATCAAAAGCGCCAAAGCAAAACTCTTCGGTTGAGATTCAACAATAACATCTCCAACCAGCTTCATTTCCAAGTCACTCTTAATATTATAGTGCTGACTCGCTATATCAAAAAAGTCCTGAACAACTTTTCTGTCAGTGTTTTTCAATTCTTTTTGGTCATTTGCAGAAATTTCAAAAGTGATTATTGTGTTGTCTTGTTTTGAAATAGTTTCAATTCCTGACCTATCAAGTCCTCTTCTTTCATATTCATTGTCAAACAAATATTCC
>JAOUHN010000028.1 GCA_029865125.1 Candidatus Moraniibacteriota bacterium | reverse complement strand
AAATGCTTGTTATCTTGTTTTTCATTCTGTTTTCTGTCAATAATTATCTTTTCCTCCTTAGCACTATCCTACACTATATTAGATGAAATAAAGATAAATTTTTAATAAACTTTCAATAAAATATTTTCAACACACTCATTTCTCTAAACACAGCATTTTGTGACGGCCGTCTTGATTATGCTGTTGTTTTTTTGAAGTTGAAAAATCAAGTGCTTCTAATCAAAAAAACATCCCGGTATATCAGGATGGTTTTTTGATTTTCAAAATGGGCTATTCAACATTTTTCAAATCACAAAATCTGACTCTAGCTTTGTGATCATGTTCTTCGTCTGTGAAAATCATGAATAATTTGTTGTTGAAAATAGTCAGTGAAGGATCACCTTTTCCATTTCCATCTGAAGCATAGCCGCTGTTTCTTTTTCCAAAATCCACCCACTGTCCATCTTCAAATTTTCGAACACGAATTTTCCAAACCCCTTCATTGAAAAAGCGCTCTTTGTCATTGAGAATTCTTTTGTTCACAATATTTTCTCTGAACTCAGAATAGGCAATCAAAATATTTTTGGCACTTTCATCCACAATGATTGAACTCTCAATGGTGTCATTTGTGCTCACTAAGCCTCCCTCTCCAAGTGTTTGCCATGAGATGCCATCCCATTTGAACGCAAAAGTCTTCCCTGGCTTGGGGCTGGAATATGTCAAATATACATTGTCATTATCATCCACATCAATTGATGGACTATACCCTTCCATATTTCCAACAAAACCTTCTGGGTATTCTTCATCACTCAACAAAGAAAATTTCTTTCCATCCCATTTCATGACTCGAATCTTGTTCTCATGAAAAGTATCTTCATATGCCAAATACAGTACGGATTCATCAATTTGAGAAGCCTCCAAATCAACTTCACTAGAATAAGTGTTGGTCATGTATCCGCTTGATTTGTCACTCAAAGCCATCCATCTTTCACCATCCCATTTCAAAAGCTTGATTCGATAGTCAATTTCATCAGACTTCTCATTGAATGCCACATATAGATTCTTTTTTGATTTATCAAAAGCCAATGACGGCTCCAACGATGGGTAATTACTGATGAATCCATTTGGATGATAGGCATCTGATAATCCAACCCAACTGTTTCCACTCCAACTCACCACCCGAGGTCTTTCATTGTGGTCAATTTCAGTGAATGCCACAAAGATATCATCTCCTTTCATTTTCACAAAAGGATTACTTCCTTTTCCGAGACTTGCAAAACTATTTTCCTTTTCTCCAACTCGAGACCATTTCTCATCTTGAAATTTTTTCACCGAAATCTTTTTGTCGATTTCTTTGTCTTCAAAGGCTGCAACAATAACCCCGTTTTCATTCGAATCGATTCCTACCTCTGTTCCTTTGTCGTTACTAATCAATCCCTTTGGATTGTCATTGCCCTCCAAGTCAATCCACAACTGATCTGGCACATCTTGATTTTTGTTCTCTCTTTTCTGATCAATTTTAGTTTCCTTTTTTCCATATAAATATCTCTTGATCTCATATTCTGAATAATCATTATTGAAATATGTTTTCAAATTCACAATAAACTCATTGTCATTTCTTTCAATGGAAATGTCGGCGAAACTTCCTCTTTGCCTTCTTTCAGTTAATCCTGCAACAAAAATATATGGGATGCTACTCTCTTTGCCCACATAACTTTCTCCAGTATTTCCGCTGAAAACAGCCAAGATATTTTTTTGTTCTTTCAAAAGATTTCTAACATCTTTTCCATTTTTCAAATTTTTCTTCCAAACAACACCATCAGGTGATTCAATGACACCCTGATGAGAAAAAATGATAACTGGTTTTTCTGTGTCAATTTCTTTTTCTAGCCAATTAAGCTGCTCATCGCTAACTTCACCAGAAATTGTATCGAGCATCACAAAACGATACCCTTTGTAATCTCGAGAATAATATGAATTTTCGAGATGCAATTTTTTCAACACATATTCCAAATCAATGTTTTGCGCATCTCGCGCTCCAACAGAATAAAATATTTCGCCCTTGCTTTTATCAAAAATACTCAGCACTTCTTTCAGCTCATCTTTTGCCAATTCTGTACTGGTTCGAGATCCTACAATATAATCTCCTCCTCCAACCACAACGTTTGGATGAGCTTCTTGGTTGAAATGATTTATTACATTCTCCAGATATTCAAGTCCTTTTTCTCCTAATTTTTCATTAACTCTTGTTCCACCGCTATATTCCACGTCAGTGACAAACCCAATTTTCACAATATCTCCGCTCACATGAGAACCATTTTTTTTGATCAAATACACCACAGACACAACTGAAAAAATCAAGATCCCGACAAAAATCAATTTCTTATAATCCAATTTATTCATATTTTATTTTCAATTTAAATTATTCAAAAACTTTTTTTCCACAATATGACTTGCTCTGATCTAAAATCATTGATTCATGTTCTTCTTCTCTTGCATCTTCATTTTTTTTATAGAACATTTTCACATCGATATCCCTGCCCTTCAAAATTATCTCGCTAAACACAGAAAATTGCTGATTTTCTTCTTCAACCAATTGATTTTCCTTATAGAAACCGGGGATAACAAAATATTTCACTCCATTTATTTCTTGATGGCACAGCTCTTCTATGTGTCCAGAAAAAACCGCTACCACGCCATATTTCTCAAAAACAGACCTAAGCTCTTCTTTGTTGAAAATAAAGTTTCCAGCACCCTTCACTTCTGAAAAAGGAATCGGCGGTTGGTGCACAAAAACCAGAATCTTTTTGTCTGAACTTTCTTGCAAAACTCCTTTCAACCACTCCATTTGCTCGTTCATGACATATCCCGGATAATACTCGAGGCTTGGATTGATGTCCTCATCTCTCTCTTGAATAGCGGATTGATCAGAAAAACCTCCTTCTGAGATGTCATCTTCTTTTTCACCAATGAATGTTCCGGCTGGAATTGCATTTCCATCCAAAACAATCATTCTGTAGTTCTTCACGTCAAAATAATAATATGGCTTTTCATATCCCACCAAATCCAACCAGTCTTGTTTTCTCATGTCTCGAAGTTCATGATTTCCAAGCACGTGATATTCTGGGGAATCAACCTGAGAGAAAATTTCCTCCAACTCCAAAAATTCTTCCTTGGCTCTTTCGCTACTCTTGATGAAATCTCCATTTTCAATCACAAAATCAGGATTAAACTTCTTGTTCATCCTTTCAACAAAAGCAGTCATTGGCTCCGATGCCCTCCAATTCACTTCATATCCCAAAATCTCTTTTTCTTTGTTTTTGATGCTCTTGCTATAGCTGTGCGCATCAGTCACAAATCCAAATTTCAACGTGTCTTGTTGCCCTTTTTGATAGGACTCAAAAGCAAATTTCGAACCAAAAACCAAAACAAGCGCCAAAACAACAACGCCAATAATACTGTTAATTTTTCTTTTTTCTTCCTTTACTTCTTCTTTTTTCTCCCCCTCTGTTTCTTTTTCTGTTTTTCCCATTATTTTGTTTTTCTCAAAAAGACTTACACGTCTCATTATATCAAAATTAGCCTCCTTTGTTAACCTCCACACTCCCCACAAAAAATTCAACCCCGAGAAATCCATGTGGACTCCCGGGGCAGTCTATCTTAAAGGCAGTCAATCTATGCCTTTTACTTCTTCAGCTCCTCCTCTTTTTGTCGCTTCTCTCGTGCATCCCGTGCATCTAGGGCATTTAGTGCAGCGGACAATACAGTAAGTTCCTTACCTTGAGAGCGAACCCATTGCAAAAAGGCTCTGGCCATTTTTCGTTCATAATGTGACAGATTATAGACAATATTGCCTGCACGTGGAATAAGTTGCTCTTCCGCCACAAGACATAATTCGTGACCCAATCCAATATTTACTGTCTTGTAGCATAATTTCAAGCAACTATGCTTTTCTGCACGCTCCACGGGAACAAAGTGCTCCTTAAACGTGAAACCGCCCCAGGTGCTCAAGCGCAATCGATCTATTTGCAAAACAACATCCGGATCATCCTTTTCCAATCCGAAAAATTCTCCCGCAATATTCGGGATAAAGGCTGTCTTGAAACGAAAATCATCACCCCTGACGTCCCGAATTACACGAGCAATCTGTTCAGTTGTTCCTGGAACAGAAAGCCCGTGCCGTACTACCAGCACTCCTTCTTTTAATTCCCGAGCATTTTTTTCAACGCTTCGAAGCAACGAAAGCAAATCGGCGCTCCCATCGTTCCAAAAAGTCACTTCTTGTCCAAAAATGACCACATCAACACCATCCAGACTCTCTCTGTCTTCTCCGGAAACTCCAAACAGGTCGCTTTCCGGACCTTCATATGCAATTTTCATCTGTAGCTCCTATTGGCATTGGACATTTTCAGTCCTTTCATTTTTCAAGTCAACTCACTCAAATGATATACTCTCATCCACAAAAGTCAACCAAAAAAACAGCCCCGACGTAAAGTCGGGGCTGTTTTTGATTTTCCTATACCCTTCCTACTCCAATATATGTGAATCCTTTCTTTTTCATTTTTTCTGGATCATACATGTTTCTGAGATCGATGACAACAGGATTTTTCATGAGCTTCAAAGTTTATCTCAGATCAAGATTTCCATATTGCTTCCATTCAGTCATGATCACAACACTGTCCACGTCTTTCATTGCGTCATATTGATCTTCGACATATTCCACTTCTTCTGGGAGATATTTTTTCGCTTCTTCCATCCCTTTTGGATCATGCGCTTTCACTCGCGCTCCCTTCTCGATCAATGTTGGAATGATGCTGTTGGCCGCAGAATCTCTCATGTCATCAGTTTCCGCTTTGAATGTGAGACCCAAAAATCCAATGGTTTTTCCTGCTTCACATCCTCCCAAAGCCTCTCTGATCTTTTTGATCATACGCGCCTTGTGAGCAGCATTTGCCTCCACTGCAGCTTCAACAATTCTTGTGTGTTCTCCATGTTCCTGAACAATTCGAAGAAGCGCCAAAGTGTCCTTTGGAAAACAAGACCCTCCATATCCTGGACCAGGATTCAAAAATCTGCTTCCAATTCGACTGTCCAGCCCAATTCCATGTGCCAAATCCGAAACATCCGCTCCAACAGCCTCACAAATATTTGCCATTTCATTGATGAAACTAATTTTGACCGCCAAAAATGAATTAGCTGCATATTTGATGAGCTCTGCAGTTTCAAGGGTTGTACTCAAAAGAGTTGCGCCCCCAGAAGTAATTGGAGAATAGATTTCTTTGAGCACTCTTTCCGCTTTTCTTGATTCAGTTCCAATCACAATTCTGTCCGGCTTCATGAAGTCATCAATGGCCGCTCCTTCCCTCAAAAACTCTGGGTTAGATGCCACATCAAATTTCGCATTTGGATTTTCTTCACGGATAATTCTTCCGACATGCCTGGCTGTTCCAACTGGAACAGTGCTTTTGTCCACCACCACAGAATATTTTTTCAAATGTGGCGCAATTTCTTTGGCAACAGCATACACATAACTCAAATCAGCATATCCATCTCCCCTTCTGCTTGTTGGTGTTCCAACAGCAATGAAAATGGCATGAGCTCCTTTGACGGCCTCTTCCATGTTGGTTGTGAAGTTCAGTCTTCCTTCACCAACATTCTTTTTCACCAATTTGTTCAATCCTGGCTCATAGATCGGGATAATCCCTTTTTTCAATTTCTCAACTTTCTCCTCCACATTGTCCACACAAACAACATCATGTCCAATCTCTGCAAAACACACACCCGACACAAGCCCCACATATCCAGCCCCAATCACAGCGATTTTTTTGCTTTTGAATTCTTTCTTTCTACTTTTTTTGTTCATTTATTTTCATTCTGCACAACACACATCTTCCCAAGTTGTATGTCATGTATACATATTATCTACCAATGTTTAATTAATTATACCAAATTATTGCCATTTTAAAAATATTTGACAAAATTGTCATAATGTTTTTTTGACAATTGACACCTACAAATAAAATGCGACAATGAAAGAGTTAATCTAGATTAAAGAAAATATTTTATTATGAAGATTGAAAATAAAACGATCCTAGCAATCGCACCTCATTTAGACGACATTGAATTGGGTTGTTTCGGAACACTGCATCAGCTTAGCTCTCACAATAAAATCTATTATTTTAGCCTTTCATTTCCAAGGGATTGCGACCAATCCGAATTTATTAAAAACAGAGTTCAAAAAAGCCTCAAGCTTCTTTCTACTCCTCATGAAAATCTTATCACGCATGATTTCGATTCTCGAGATCTCAACAAAAGTCGACCTGAAATACTTCAAAATTTCTATGATTTAAACAAAAAAATAAACCCTGACATTATCTTTGTTCCAAGTAGCGCTGATGTTCATCAATCCCATCAAGTGGCTCATGAAGAAGCTTTGAGAATATTCAAGAACAAAACGATTCTTGGCTATGAGCTTCCTTGGAATAATTTCACATTCATCCCAGATATTTTCTTCAAACTCAGAAAAGAGGACATTGATGCAAAAAACAAAGCTATCACATTTTTTCCTTCACACGGGAAAGATTCCTTTTTTGAAAATGGAATAATTCAAGATCTCGCTCGATTGCGCGGAAAACAGATAGGCGCAGAACTTGCAGAATCTTTTGAATTAATTCGAATGGTAATCTAGGCTTCTTAACCTATCTATTAATTTCTTTTGCCAAAAAACTCCTTCGATGCCAAAACAAGGGATAGACAAGCGGTTTGTTGTGTAATATACTTTCAGGTGTGGGACGACAGATTAACCTATTTCATGAAGAGGTATCTCATGAAGGCACAACTTACTTTTTCACAATTAGTTGAGGAAATCGAAAGTGGCAACATCAAAAAAGGTGACTACGAAGAAATCCCGCGAGTAGCACCAAATGGTCCGCGACTTTTTCTTGTCACATTTAAATGACCCACTCTTCAACACCACGCCCCAAGGAGAGTCGGCACACGACACTCCTTGGGAAAATTTAATAATAAATAATTTTAAAAATACAAAAAACATGAAAATTCTAGTTACCGGAGGAGCAGGTTTTGTTGGATCGCATTTGTGCAAAAGACTTCTTGATGACGGACATGAAGTGCTGTGTGTCGACAACTTTTTTACTGGATCAAAAAAAAATATTGAGTCCTTGATGGATAACAAAAATTTTGAAATTATCCGACATGACATTACTTTCCCGCTATACCTTGAAGTGGATCAAATCTACAATCTCGCATGTCCAGCATCTCCCCCTCACTATCAACATGACCCCGTTCAAACAACAAAAACTTCTGTTCACGGAGCAATCAACATGCTCGGTCTTGCAAAAAGAGTTGGAGCAAGAATCCTTCAAGCTTCAACTTCAGAAGTGTATGGTGACCCAGAAATTCATCCTCAACCAGAGACATATTGGGGTCGAGTGAATCCTATTGGAATCAGATCTTGCTATGACGAAGGCAAAAGATGCGCTGAAACCCTGTTTTTTGACTATCACAGACAACACAAGCTGGACATCAAAGTCATCCGAATTTTCAACACCTATGGTCCAAACATGGATCCTGATGATGGACGCGTTGTTTCAAACTTCATCATGCAAGCGCTTCAAAACAAAAACATCACAATCTATGGAGATGGATCTCAAACAAGAAGTTTTCAATACATCGACAATTTGATTGATGGAATGATCAAAATGATGAAGAGTCCGAAAAAATTCACTGGACCCGTCAATCTTGGAAATCCGGGAGAATTCACAATCAAGGAGCTTGCAGAAAAAGTTCTTGAGCTCATTCCTGAAAGCAAAAGCAAAATCATCTACAAGGATCTTCCACTTGACGATCCAAAGCAAAGAAAGCCAGACATCACCCTTGCAAAAAAAGAGCTTGGGTGGGAGCCAGACATCAAACTTGAAGAGGGTCTCCTCAAAACCATTGAGTACTTCCGAACAATTGCTGACAAAAAGAAAAAGAAATAGAGAAAATATGCGCAATAAAAAATCCCCGTCAAGGGGATTTTTATTTTTCCTCAAAAACTATTTCTTATCTTTTCTGATTTCAATCAGACCCATAATCACTGTCATTATTAGGAAATAATAGGAATACACTGCAAATTCTTCCGCTCGCAAATTTCTTTCAAGAATCAATAATACAGGAGTCAAAATCAAGAAAAACAACGCAATCGCTGCAAAAAAACGCATAGGAACTGGCTTCAAAATTGATGACACAAAAAGCGCAAAAATAATAACCTCCATATTTGACCACCCATAAAATATTCCCAGAGCAACAGCACATAAAACAAGGGTGATATCCTTTTTATTTTCGACTAATAGCTTCTTGAGATTTATTTTTTCTATTTCTTTCTTCATATATTTTATCTTTTATTTTTGAACAATCGCAGAAAATCTAAACTTTTTAAGGCCATAGTATCGACCTTTTTTATTTTTTTCTCCTTTGAAAAATACTTTAACAAAAACCTCGCCACTCCCATCATTAATGTTTACAACCTGGTCAAATTTTTGTGGATCATCAACTTCCTGAATGTAACCTATTTCTTGCCAATCATTATTATTAAAAGAATACGAGATTCCTATTTGGTCCATGTCAACATCAAGTTGCTCTGCTTCTATTCTGAATTGCTTGAAAACTTTATTTAATGCAAATTTATACGTAAAATAATTTCCTTCAACTTCTCCTGAAACAACTAGCTTATCATCCCGGTCAAATTTCGTATCTTCACTATATTCAAAAAGATCAAATAAATCAGTGACGAAATTATTGTTTTGATATTCATATTTAAAAGTCTTTCCCAAGTCTTCCAATTTTGATTTTGTTAGCATCTTTATCTCACCATCAATCTCAGAATAGTCAAAAATCGTAAAAGCAATGAAAGCATCTTCCTTCTCAGTAATAGGCGCAAAACTCAGATCATCAAACTCATTTTTCTTACCTGCTTTTGATATACTTAGGCAATATAGGTCATTCTTATTAATTTTTTTCATCACCTCAAACCTATAAACATTTTCTCTTAAATAAAGCTTCCTCATATCATAAGAAGAAAACTCATCAGACCATAAAACATCCTCTTTTGTGTCCTTGTTGCATTTAAAAATAGTAACCTTATGCTTATTTTTTTTACTATCAAAATCAACTTCTTCTATTCCAATATCCAGAAAAGCCAAAAAGTCACCCTCCAAATTAGTTGGCTTTGTTTTTATTTTTTCTTTCCTTAGGTCCCCCCCCACTTCGTTAATATTATTTTCTAACAAAACCTCCGACCAGCCTGTGTCCCCAAAAAAAGTGGGAGATAAGTTATGTAAATCCCTTGGTAATATATCAATCCTGGAAATTCCTAGATTTGTTATAAAAACCCCCCTTCTATTCATCTCTCCATTAACATTAAATATGCTACTCTTATCATCTAGCTCGCTCATTTCAATCCAAATATTTTGATATGCGCCATCCGCAATAAAAGGAATCTCTATAAAATCGTCTGTGTTATTAACATGCAAGTCCACCTCTCCTATGGTCATCTCATCACCCGTAGTAGAAGTTGCCTTAATTAGCAATTTGTTCTCGAGTCCTGACTTAACCACAAAATTCAAATGATACACATCTCCCGCGCTTGAAGAAAAAACGTTTTTATATTCAATATGATTGATATTATCAAATAAAGTAGGTACTTCTTTCTCCCAATAAGGATCGTATGAATGGCTAAATGCTTTTGGAGCATACACTCTCACTTCTTCTTGTGCCTTGTTTTTATTACTCAGGATTATCGCTAATACAAAAATACACAAAATAACCCAGTATTTTGAATTAATAATTACATAGTTCTTTATTGTTTTAATTAATGTAAGTATCATTGTTTTCATTTTTTATTTTCAGTTAATCTTGAATATATTAAAAAAATTAATACTAAACCTAAACTAACAAGTGTTACCAATATCCCTAGATGATACCACCTCTGAGGCCAAAACTCTATCGTCAAATTCAGATCAACTGTTCCATCGTTATTCTTTTGACACTTTGTATTTTCGCAAATTTCAGAAGAATCTACGCGCCAAGCATTCAGGAATCCTAAGAACCTTTCCTGTCTATCATCAAAAACAACCCCTTTTGCGTCCCCAGGATTTATTGCGCGGAGAAATCCCATCTGTTCCCTCGTCAATTTCCACCCTGGGTTATATTTTTCACTCATCACCACATAAAACGAACCTTTTGCCCCTATGATTTTAACCTTTTTCTTTGTTGGACTTATTCTTTCAAATCTAATGGATGGCAACTCTTTTTCAGAAACATTATCATAAATATCCCTCAAAAGAAAAATATGTGGCCTTACCCCCTTATTTTCATACACCAAAATATCTCCGAGTCCCTCCAGCTCTACTTTTTCAAGAAAATCAAGATTTTTTATTTCACTAACAAGCTTATTTCTACTCTTATCTCCCTCAACATACAGCATTTCATCCTGATCATCCGCCATTGGAATAATGAAATACTTGATCCCGGAAAAATCCGCTAAATCGTTCCCATATGATGTCTTGAAGGGATGGAAAACATTAAAATCATCGGATCTATCAAGGTCATAAAAATTTTTCAATTCCTTTTTAGCCACAGAAGACATGTTGATTCGCGGTTTTTCATTGCTGAAATATCCCCAAACACTCGGACGAGGAAACCACGCTGTTCTGAAAAATCCATCTTGGGAAGAAATGAAGTCATTCAGAACCTGATATTCCGTTGGTTCAATCTTGTTCACAAACAAATTCCCAACTTCTTTGGTCACCAAAGGCTTTGCATTCCACAAGAAAACCACACTCAAGAAAACCAACATCCCATTTTTTGCATAAACATGAATCTTTTTGTTCTCCACAATCAGATACTTAATGGAATATGCCAAAAGACCTGTGTATCCCAGCGCCACAATGAAAAGAAATCTTGCTCCTACTCGATATACACTGAAACCAGGAAAATTGTCATACAACCAATCAAACAATCCTCCGAAAGGAGGGTCGCCCTGTTTTGAAAGCAAAAGACCAAAAAGAGTCACGAAAGCAAAAAACAAAATATTTTTCCCGTCTTTTTTGCTCCTGATTTTTTTGAAATAAGCTAAAACACTAAAAGCTAATATTGGTCCAACCCATGCCCACCAAGGAATGCTCGCTCCAGAAAAAGATTGCACCACCAACTCTCCACTCCACTTATCATTATAATTTGTCATTGAATTCAAAATTCCTGATCCTGTGTCTGTCACCCCCCTACTCGTAGCAGCTTCCAAAGATTCAGAGACACCGAAGGCTGACGGGAGAATCCAGAATGCATTCAAAAGCACAACAACACCCGCCAATAGAGCATATTTTTCCTTGTGTTTCCAAAAATCTTTCCAATATCCAAAAAACAACCAGTAGAAAATCAAAATGAAACACAAAGCATACATAATTCTGATTTCATACCAAATTCCAACAGAAAACAAGACTCCAAATAAAACAGTGCTCTCATAGCTAAAGTTCCTCATCAACTTCATGAAACGCAAAAATATCAAAGGCGACAAAGATAAAACAAATGCAATTGGAAGATGCGAGAGTTCTAAGAACAATAAACTCACTGTAAATCCAAAAAATAAAGAACACACGAAAGCAATTTTTTCATTTTCAATCAGATATTTAACTAAGAAATACGGAGAAAAAACTGACAAAAATACAATGGGGATCATTAGGGTCATTTTTATTCCAAACATAAATGAAC
>JAOUHN010000058.1 GCA_029865125.1 Candidatus Moraniibacteriota bacterium | reverse complement strand
ATTGAAACTTCAATGTAGCCATCTTCGTTTTCGAATCCAAGCAAAGTTGCGCTAACTTTGTTTCCTGGCTTCACTTTTCTTCCGCCACTCATTCCATCTTTTGCTTCTTTTCCGAATGCAATACCAACTCCAATAATTCCAAGATCAATCAATGTGAAATTAGAAGCTGATTCAAGCACTTCTCCTTCCAAAACATCTCCGATTTCAGGAAAATCAATTGGGTTTTTTGAAACAAGTTTTCCCATAGGAGAATCATCCTTCTCAGTTATAGGAGCTTTTTTTGAAGAAGCCTTACTTACTTTTGTTGAACTTTTTTTGCTAGCGTCGATTTTGTCTACTTCGCTGGCAAGTTTTTCTAAGATATCACTCATGTTTTTTTAGTGGTCTTTAAGCGCGAAAGACCGGGGTTAATTGTTATTTATATATTTAGCGCTTTTTGTTCATAATAAAAAAATCCTATTTTATATAGGAAATTATCAAGAAAACTGGTAGAATTAAATCATTCTACAACGGTTATTAAATTTTCTTAATAATTATTTTTTCTACTTCCCAGCAATTGTATACTAAAAATGAAAATTTGTAAAGGGCTTGGTGTTAGGAAGTTAAGAAGTTATAAATTTAGGAATTTAGGCACGTTAGTTTGAGTGGAATATTAAAAGGGGTAGGTATCGGATTGCTAAATAGGCAGAACTCTGTTAGTATAATCTTTCGAATTTATAAGCGGGCGCTAAGTAGCTAATTATTGGCAAATAATAGATGAAAATTAAAGACAGGATAACAATTGAAAAGAATGATGCTGATCAAAGACTGGATAAGTTTTTGGTTTCTTGGATTGAAAAGAAAGAAGGAGTGGTAGACGATTTCTCTAGGGGGGATTTGATTCGCGCGGTGAAGAAACAACAAATTCTTATTAATGGCAAAAAAACAAAGCCAAGTCACATACTGAAAGAAGGCGAGGTTGTGAGTGTTGAAATTGAAAAGGTTTCAGATGCGGTTTTGCCTAATGAAAAAATTGAGTTGAATGTTGTGTATGAAGATGAGGACATCATTGTGATTGACAAGCAAGCGGGTCTTTGTGTTCACCCAAGCAATAGCAATGACGACAGCACTTTGGTGAGTGGACTTGTGGTTTTGTATCCGGAGATTGTTGGGGTTGGCGACGATTCTTTTCAAAGTAATCTGAGGCCAGGAATAGTTCACAGACTAGACAGAGACACATCGGGAGTGATGATTGTTGCGAGAAATCAAAAGGCATTTGATGAGCTCAAAAGAAAATTTCAAAGCAGAGAAATTCAAAAAACCTATCAAACTATTGTTTTTGGACATCTTGAAAAGAAAAAAATAATAGTAAGTAGCCCAATTGCAAAGGCTACAAATTATAAGCGACAGGTGATTGCGACCAAAAAAACTAAAACCAAAACAAGAGATGCTGTCACTGAATTCAATGTTATCAAAGAGTATGATAAGTATTCTGTTGTTGAGGCGAAACCTAAAACAGGAAGAATGCATCAAATTAGAGTACATCTGTTGTCCGTGGGAAACCCAATTGTGGGGGACAAGCTATACAAAAAGAAGGAATTTTTGACAGAGGAATTTCTTGGCTCAAAAAGGCAACTTTTGCACGCTTGCGAAATTGAATTCGAACTCTTCGGAAAAGCGCACAAGTTTTCTTCACAAATCCCCTTTGATTTTGTGGAATTTTTGGAGTTAATTAAGAATTAAAAATGAATAATTAATATTAAATTGGGAAACAAAGAAACCACTTCTCTTCTCCAGCTGGTGGACTTCTTTTGAAGATGCAGGAAAATAAAGAGAATACAACCCCTCCTCCTGTACTCCCCTTGACCCGTCTTCATTAAGATTACGCCGAGGTGAAAGGGAAAGGGGAGGAGGTATATATCTTTTGTTATTTGTTACATGTTCTATGATATGTGTTTCGTGACATATGTCTTGACGTATTTTAAATTTGAGTATATGCTATTCAATAGCGTAAAACATAGATAGGAATATCTATGCTTTTAGTAAAGAAATTTTTAGAAAATTTTAGATCGAAGGATCATTCTTTCGGTTTTTAGTTTCCGTTTTATAAATATATGAATCAAAAAGTTATTAAGTTTAATCTAGGTCAAAGAACAAAAGACATGCCCGATTTGAGAAGTGGGGATGTTGTGAAGGTGTACAGAAAAATTCAGGAAGCCGGAAAAGAAAGAGTTCAGATTTTTGAAGGTATGGTGATTGCTATTAAAGGAAAACAGAGTAGCTCTCCAATGGTAACAATAAGAAAAGTTTCAAATGGTGTTGGAGTTGAATTGGTTTTGCCAATCTTTTCTCCATCAGTTGAAAAAGTTGAGTTGGTGAAAAGAGCAAAAGTGAAAAAATCAAAACTTTATTGCATTAGAGAAAAAACCGCGAAATCTTTGAGATTTAAATTCAAAGCTCTTGCTGATTTGATCGCAGTTGATGAAAAGGAAGAGGTGGCAGCTGAAGAAGTGAAAGAAGAAAAAAATGAAGAAGTAAATGAAGAAGTAAAAGAAGAGGTAAAAGAAGAGGTAAAAGAAGAGGTAAAAGAAGAAAAGAAAGAGGAAAAGGTTGAAGAAAAGAAATAGCAAAATCTTATTTGAGGCAAATCAGTCCAGAGTCAAAGATGATTTGTTGAAAAAGAGATTGTTTGGTATAATTGTAGCGTTCTGATTTTCTAGCCGTGGTGCTGGAA
The DNA here is from genome assembly GCA_029865125.1 of Candidatus Moraniibacteriota bacterium. Classification (GTDB taxonomy): domain Bacteria; phylum Patescibacteriota; class Minisyncoccia; order Moranbacterales; family UBA9337; genus JAOUHN01. Next base: position 528 of record JAOUHN010000058.1, on the reverse strand, counting down.
CTGGTAGACAGGCTAGCTTGAGGGGCTAGTGTCCATTGCGGGCGTGCGAGTTCAACTCTCGCCCACGGCACCACAAAAAAATCAGTACGAGCCAAGGATGATTAGCTCAGTTGGCTAGAGCATCTCGTTTACACCGAGAGGGTCGCAGGTTCGAGTCCTGCATCATCCACACAGCTAGAGATGAGAGTTGAGATTTGCGAATTGAGACAAGAGATTTGGATAGGGAATCAGGGAGAACTTAGACTGGATGATTCCCAGTCTTGTACTTTTTAGGGATATTTTAGTGAGCCGAGGTAGCTCAGTGGTAGAGCAAAGGATTGAAAATCCTTGTGTCGGCAGTTCGATCCTGCCTCTCGGCACATATTTTGGGAGAAATTTGAACCTATGGTATATTTGTTATGAATTCCATGGGTTTAATTTTTATAATAAAGCCGAGGGACCATAGCTCAGCGGTAGAGCAGGCGACTCATAATCGCTTGGTCACAGGTTCGAATCCTGTTGGTCCCACAAATGAATTAGATTTGAGAT
>JAOUHN010000057.1 GCA_029865125.1 Candidatus Moraniibacteriota bacterium | reverse complement strand
ACTTCTTCAACTTCTGGGAGAACTGCCACGGTTGCAGTTGATGTGTGAATTCTTCCTGATTTTTCAGTTTCAGGGATTCTTTGAACTCTGTGAACTCCTGATTCATATTTCATTTTTCCAAAAACCCCATCTCCCGAGATGGATGTGATTTCGAAAATAACTTCTTTGTAGCCTCCAATTCCAGTCGGGCTAGAATTGAGAAGGTCAATTTTCCATCCATTTTTTTCTGCAAACCTAGAGTACATTCTGAATAGGTCGCCAGCAAAGAGAGCACTTTCATCTCCTCCAGCTCCAGCACGAATTTCAATAATAACATTTTTCTTGTCATTTGGGTCCTTTGGAACCAAAAGAAACTCCAACTCTTTTTCAAGAGTAGCTTTTTTGTGTGAAAGTTCAGTGTTTTCTTCCATTGCCATCTCTTTCATTTCAGCGTCCTCTTCCGAATTGATGATCTCAGCGTTTCCTTTCATTTCATGTTCAACTTTTTCCAACTTAGAAATTACCTCAACAACTTCAGTGAGTTCCGCACGTCTCTTGCTCAACTTGGTCATTTTCTCGGAATTTGTGGCAATCTCAGGGGAATTCAGTTCGAGAGAAACTTCTTCATATTCTTTTTTAATTTCCTTAATTTGTGAATTCATATGTAATAAATATTCGTTTTTAACCTATACATTAGTGTACGTTTTTTTGGGCGGAAAGTCAACATGTCATGGAACGCATAACATATAGCATAAAACATAGAACAAGTATTTCCTCCTCCCCTTATCCCAAAGGGGAGTCCGCCAACTGGCGGAGAGGAGGGGTTTCTTTCCGCTGGTAATTACGCAAAAAGGCAAGTATAATGCAAATATAGTATAACATATTTAATTTTAGCAATAAGGTTGTAGTAATTTGTGCAAGTATTGATTTTAGTTTAAAGATAATTGAAATAAAAAATGGAAATTTTAGATATTGTAAATAAGAATGATGAGGTGATTGGAGCTGCGTCGCGAGATGAAGTTTATCAGAAGTCACTGTGTCACAGAATAGTGCATGTTTTGATTTTTAATGATAAGAACGAAATGGCTCTTCAGTTGAGAAGTGGCAGTGTTTCATTTTGTCCAAATCATTGGTCAACAGCAGTGGGAGGACATGTGCAATCCAAAGAGTCCTATGAAGATGCGGCCCTAAGGGAATATGAAGAAGAGCTGGGCATAACTAGTAAAATTGAAAAATTTAGCAAAGATTACTATGAAGCGGAAGGTTCCCCGGATAAATTCATAGTTGCATTTAAGGCTATTTTTGATGGTTCATTCTATCCTGATCCCAAATCTGTTGAGAGGGTAGACTTTTTTGACATAGAAAAAATCAAAGAAATGATTGAAAGTGGAGAAAAGTTTCATCCCGAGTTATTATTTTTGTTGAGAAAATATTATTTGCAGTAATTTGATAAAGAAATGATCTATACAAAAAAGCCGGAAAAATTTAATCCTAGGTTTGAAATTGTGAGTTGTTTTGTGGAGTGTGGCGGGGACATTCTTTTGCTTCACAGGCAAGATCACAAGCCACAAGGTGACACCTGGGGTGTTGTTGCTGGAAAGGTGGATGATGGGGAGGATGTGAAAGGCGCAATGATGAGAGAATTTCAAGAAGAAATAGGATTTCAGTTGCCAGAGCCAAAGCTTTCTCATTTCAAAAAGGTTTATGTGAGATGTTCAGAGTATGATTTTGTGGATCATATGTTTCATGTTGAATTGGATCGGCAACAAAAAATAGTCCTTAGATGTGATGAGCACAAGGATTTCAAATGGGTTTCTCCAAAAGATGCTCTTCAAATGCCTTTGATTGAAGATTTGGATGCATGCATAGAATTGTTTTATGAAATAAAATAATTGTGCTATTTAGAAATAGCCGTATGCAAGTAGCAGAATTTAAAAATCAAAAAACTCTGGATCATTTCCAGAGTTTTTATTGTATATTAAATCCTAAGTGAGTACTGCTTTGATGAGGAGCCAGATGATACTGGGGATGATGGCGATTTTCCAGGAGTCATGGATGATGTAGCCGAGGACTCCTCCCCCGATGACCATGATTGGATCACTGACAAGTCTGTTGGACCAATGTTCCCTTTGATTCCAAAAGCTTTGAACAGCTTCAATCCCTCCGGATTCAAGGTAGAGTTCAACGGCTTCCCATGCAAAAGCAAGAAAGATTGTGAGAGGGAGCATAATGTGCCACTTTTTTGTGCGTTCATATTTTGGAGTGATGAGAAGGGATCCAATGAGAACTCCGGCCAAGAAATGCTGAATTGACCAAAGATCAAAAAGGGATGTTTTTTGATCTCCGAAAAAATTGGGGATTACGGCTGTTCTGTGAATGGAGGATATTTCAGAAACAATCATGATTGCAAGCAAGGGAATCAATGACAGAATGAGAAAATAGTTGTGTTGCCAAAACCATTTTGTTTCTTGGACTTTTTCGTGAATTTGCTCTTTGGCAATAATTTTTTTTTCTTTTATCTTTTCTCGAACAGCCTCTCTTTTTTCATTCATCTTCGCGCTCACTTCAACTTTTTTTTCTTGCACCCGTTGTTTTTTGTCTTGCACTTTTTCTTGCAGCTTCACTTTTTTCTCGTGAAGTTTTTGTTTGATTCCTTTTTTTGGTTCCATATAGAAACATTATTAATTACATAAATATAAAGTATTTCTTTTTGTATCGTAATTCTAGCACAAAAATGGTTTTTTAACAGAAAAGCGGGCTTATTTTGAAGTATATTTGAAAAATAGCATGCCGCTGATTTTGGTTAATAATCAGCGCTGGGGGTTGGGTGTTTACAGATCATACTTTTTGTAGTAACATTTATAGTCAGAAATAGCTTATACTAGTTTTCCTAAATAACTCCTAATCTTTACCATAAATTTCAGCTACAAAACCTCGTCTCGCCCATTAGCATATCTCCAATATGCTTCGAACCTTGACTTGTTTTTCGCTCAAAATTTATGAAAAATATATACGGAATTATTTAAGAAAACTAGTATTCAAAATTATTAATACTTTCAAAAAATAATGGCTTCTAAAAATAAAGGGGAACAGATTAGTATTAAGGGGGCTCGAGTAAATAATCTTAAAAATATTGACATTGATATTCCGAAAAATAAATTCGTGGTGATCACGGGTCTTTCGGGTAGTGGAAAATCGTCACTTGCATTTGATGCAATTTTTGCAGAAGGAAACAGGCGCTACATGGAGGGTCTTTCTTCATATGCAAGAAACTTTTTGGATTTGTCAGCCAAGCCAGATGTGGACAAAATTGAAAACCTGAGTCCGCC
>JAOUHN010000027.1 GCA_029865125.1 Candidatus Moraniibacteriota bacterium | reverse complement strand
TCCATATTTTTGATTGTTCCATTGGATTGAAATACTTAGGTTTTTAACGGTTGATTTTAGCAAATTTTTTTAATTTTGCTAAATTCTTAGTGTTACCTATGTATCTCATCTTATTCATAAAAGTTACTCACAATTTTTTCATCATCTCTCAAAACTTGACTTTTTTCTGCTTTTCTGCTACTATTATGACTCGACATTAGTTCTATGGATTTCCGAAATTAAAACTTCGATGCTCTTTGGAACCATATCGAAGTTTAATTATTTTCGCGCTTTTAGCGCACAAGGAAATCAAATGAAAAATCATAAATCAGGAAGAAGAAATTCTTCCGGAAATCGTAGTTTCTCGAAAAACTCGGGTAGACCTAACTTTAGAAAATCTAATTCAAGATCACGCTTCAAAAGATTCGGTGCTAGCCCAATCGACATTCAACAGTTCATCCAAAAAGCAACTAACACTGTCAAACTAAAACCAGTCATAATTCAAAATTCATTCAAAGATTTTGGGTTCAACGCTGAAATTGAAAAGAATTTGGAAAAAATTGGATATGAAACTCCAACTCCAATTCAAGATCAATCAATTAATCACATTATGGAAGGAAAAGATTTGCTAGGACTAGCAAATACTGGAACAGGAAAAACAGCGGCTTTTTTACTACCTTTGATTCACAAGTGTTTCAATGACAATAGTCAAAAAGTTTTAATTATCGCTCCTACTAGAGAGCTTGCTCAACAAATTGATCAGGAATTCAAAAAATTCTCAAAAAACATGAGATTGTATTCCGCGATTTGTGTTGGTGGAATGCCAATTTTCAGACAAATCTCTGACCTACGAAGAAATCCAAATTTCATTATTGGAACACCTGGAAGATTGAAAGATTTGAAACAAAGAAAAAATCTTAACTTCTCTATGTTTCAAAATATTGTTCTGGATGAAATTGACAGAATGTTAGACATGGGATTTGTTGATGAAATAAGACAAATACTTTCTGAGCTTCCAAAAGAAAGACAAACTCTTTTCTTCTCAGCAACTATGCCGTCAAAAATCGAGGTTCTTGTTCAACAGTTCCTAAACAAGCCTATCACAATCAAAACTGTGACTGGACAAACCGCAGCAAATGTTCATCAAGATGTAATAAAAGTTAGTGCAGATCAAAAATTTGAACACCTTAAAAAACTTCTTTCTACAGAAGAGCAAAAAAAGGTTATTATTTTTTCTGAAACCAAACGTGATGTTGATAAGCTAGCTAAAGGTCTTTTTGCGGAAGGATTCAAAGTGGATTCAATCCATGGAGACAAACGTCAAAACCAAAGACAAAAAGCTCTCTCAAGATTCAAGGATGATCACATCCAAATCCTGGTTGCAACTGATGTTGCTGCTCGAGGAATTGATGTGAGCAACATCTCACATGTCATCAACTACACAGTTCCACAAACATATGATGACTACGTTCACCGAATTGGTCGTACTGGTCGAGGAGGTCACAAAGGAACAGCGTTAACATTTGTCAACTAGACTCTTTAAATTAAAAAACACCCATTCAAATGGGTGTTTTTTAATTTATCAATATCTCAAGCAAACAAATCTGTACTAGTATATTTTTCTCCTCTGTCTGAGGATATAATAACAATATTTCCACTCTCCAAATTCTTTGAAAGCTCCATGGCTACGTGAAGTGAGGCGCCGCTACTCATTCCCAAAAACAACCCTTCTTCCTTTGCAGCTCTTCTCACTGCATTGTGTGCGTCATCATCTTTAACGTTCACTTTTTCGTCATACACTTCTTGATCGTATATTTCCGGAACAATCGCTTCTTTCATATTCTTAAGGCCCTGCAATTTGTGGCCCATCATTGGTTCAACGGCAATAACTTTAATTTTACTATTTTTTTCTTTAAGTCCTCGACTCACTCCCATTACTGTTCCAGATGTTCCAAGAGCTGCAATAAAATGGGTAATCCTTGGAACATCTGTCAATATTTCTTGTGCTGTTGTTTCTTGATGAATCCCGGGATTTCTTGGGTTTTTAAACTGATTAGGCATCCAATATTTTCCTGGGTTATTTTCAATCATTTCACAGGCTTTTAAAATTGCTCCGTCAGTTCCTCTTTCCTTTGGAGTCAAAACAATGTCCGCTCCATATGCTTTCAAAATCTTTCTTCTTTCTTCACTCATCCCTTCTGACATAGTAAGAACGATTTTATAACCCTTCACAGCAGCAATCATTGCCAAACCAATTCCAGTGTTTCCAGAAGTAGGCTCAAGAATAATTTTTTCTTTTGTGAGTTTATTTTTCTTTTCCGCTTCCTCAATCATTGCCATAGCAATTCGATCCTTGATCGATCCACCAGGATTTTGACCCTCTAGCTTAACAAAAATATTTACATTAGGATTTGAATTGATTTTGTTTATTTTCACAATCGGAGTGCGCCCAATTAGATCCAATATATTTTGATATAACATAAATTTTAAATTTAGAATTAAAAAAAATACCCTCCTTCAGGAGAGTATTTGTAAGTTTGTTTTGAAAAAAATTTATTTATTGCAACAGAAAAACACTCTCTTGAAATTTAAGAGACTGCAGCAACAACTATTCAGATTGGATTCATTTATTTTCATAATCTCATAATAGCTGATACAGAATAAAAGTCAAAGTCACTTCGCATTATTTTTTTGTTTGGAATTATTACCAATAATTTTTGTAAGCTCAGAAATCTGCATCCAAAAAATAGCCCAAATCCAAACAAAAATAGCCCATTGCCAAGAAATCTTATGCATAAAAATTCCTGTTAAGCAAAAAACTGTAGCAATTATTTGAGTTATGGATGTTGCCCATATAACCTGCTTGCTTGGAAGATATTCATACCATCGCTCTCTCGTATGCGCATTATATATCAATAAATGACCTGAGACGGTCAATTTTAAAAAAAATAATGTTTGGATATATTCCCAGTCAAGATTAAATACGTTTCTCGAAATAATAACAAATAAAATACTATTCGCAAGACCAACTGATCCAAAGAATATACTTGTTATTAGGCGTCTCTTGGCATTGATAGATTGAGGTTTATGCGCAATTTTAACCCTATTAAACGCCAGAGAAATAATCGGAATATCATTCAAAAGAGCCAACAGTATCAATTGAATGGGTTGCAACAAATATTCTCCAAACACAACTCCAAAGATAGTGATTGTAATAATAACACGAAAACTTTCTGAAATTCTATATACAGAATAAGAATACAATCTGGCAAAAATTTTTCTAGATTCAATAATCGCATCTCGAATAACCGAAATTCCGTGATCCATCAAAACAAGATCCGCTGAACTCTTGAGTGCATCCACTGCATTTTTGACAGCAATGCTAACATTTGCTGATTTGAGCGCTGGAAGATCATTTATTCCATCGCCCGTCACAGCAACCACATATTTATTTTGAGCTAATCTCACCAAGTCATATTTGTCTTCAGGAAATATTTCAGCAAACACACCAATTACCTCAAATTCCTTCATTGTCAAATCTCTACCCATCTTTTTCAGCTCTTCTCTGCTAATTGCCTCACCGTAAATATTCAAGCTACTGGCAACTCTTTTGGCAATGGCTAGGTTATCACCAGAAACCATTTTTATACTTATTCCATTGCTTCGAATAAACTCAATTGTCTTCTTCGCATCTTTTCTAAGTGTGTCAGAAAAAAGCAACATACCCACCAATTTCATTTTCTTGTCTTCTCTTGAATCTGAAACTGCTACTGCTACTGCGCGATATCCCATCTCAGCAGCTTCCTTAACATCCTGATTTAATTTCACACTCAAAGCTTCGTCAATATCGCAAAAATCTTCTATCACCTGAGAAGCACCTGATCGAATAATTATTTCTTTTTCATCAAAAACAGCTCTTACTGTACTTCTTTTTCTTTTTGAGTCAAAAGGATTTAATTCAATTATTTTGCGCTCAATATTCAATCTCAACTCATTTGCTTTTTTTCTGATTGCCAAATTGACCGGGTTCAAATCATTTTCAAGAGTTGTAAGAAAAGCCAATTTAATCACATCTTCTTTTGAATAATGATTATATTTCAGAACCTTCTCAACAGCAATATCACTATTGGTGAGGGTTCCTGTTTTGTCGCTAAGTAGCAAATTAACATTGGCCAAATCTTCCAAAGCTGAAAGTCTTCGAACAATAACATTTTTCTTTGAAAGATCCAGAACGCCAAAATTAATAATGAGTGTCATGATGGTCGGAAGACTGATTGGAATTCCTGCAATAATCAAACCAAGATCAAAAGTGATAATTTCAGATAATGACTTCCCTTTCCACAAAAATACTATTGTAACAATACACACAGCACACAAACTCAAAACAGAAAGCCATTTTGAAATGCTCAAGATATCCTGCTCTAGCAAGCTTCGCTGATATGTCTTTTCTATTGAAACGACAATTTTTCCGAAATTCGTATTTTTTCCAGTAGCTTTGACAATAGCTCGAGCCCAACCCAGAGAAACATATGATCCTGAAAAACACATGTCTCCATTACTCTTTTTTTTGAGCAAAGATTCACCCGTAAGAGATGATTCATTAATCTCAATATTTTTTGCTTCAATTATTTCAATATCAGCAGGAATAATGTCACCAATTCCAATCTCAACAAAATCACCTGGGACAATGTACCTCGATTCAATCCATTTCCAATCTCCATCACGAAAAACCTTCACCTTCACCGAGAGATTCTTGTTTATTTTTTCAATAGCATCATCCGCTTTTTTTTCTTGCCAAAATCCAACAAAAAAATTAATCAGTATTAACACCGAAATAAAATAGAAATCAAATTCTTTTTCTATTAGCAATGAAAGTATTGCAGCTGCCACAAGCATGAGTGCGATGGGAGTTTTGAGCCAACTCACAAATTTCACGATTATTCCTGGCTTTTCTTCTTTGATTTCATTAAGCCCAAATTCAACCCTTCTTTTTTCAACCTCTTTTTTTTCAAGTCCCTTATATTTTCTTTCTTGCATATCTCAAAAAAATATTCACCACGTTATTTCTTTATTCTAACATATTTTTCACATGATTTGCCACAAAAAAGTTATCTATTTAAAAAAAATTAACCCTTTCTCTCTTTTATTTTTGTGATATACTTTAAACCAAGAAATAAGCGCACGAATTTGTCATTTATTCACTCTTGGAATCAAAAAATTTATCAAACTAACAAGACATTCAAAAAAATCATACTTATGAATTTATCTTACAAAAATCTACTACTTCGCATTAACTCCGCCATGCTCCTAATCAGTGCAGTGATAATATTTGTTCACAAAACACCTTCTTTCTATAAGCTTCATTTTGTAAGCTCAACCATTCCATATCACATTATTTTCCTTATTTCTTTTTCAATATTCTTTCTTCTGCTTCTATTTAAAAAAATCTCACTCAAAGATTTTTTCATCCTATCAGCTCCTACCGAAATAGCGCTCATCTACGGAACATATGTATGTGATGATCTTCACTACCTTTTTAGTTTATTTGTTGGGCTGTGGATTATTGCTTTTGGGACATATTTAATTTCTGAAAGACACAAAAAAATCAACTCAACAATGCCAGAGAAAAAATCACGAAAAAATAAATCTTTTTCCGCTATTGCCCTGTTTTTCATTCTAGCAACGTGCATTATTCACTTTTTATTTGGAATAAATAATCTAAAAAATGAGACTTACACCGATGAAAGGCTGTGGACTTATGGATCATCTAATAGAATTGAAAAATTCTGGAAAAATGTCGCTACGAGAGATTGGATTAACACGCGTCCTAGTGACAAGCCTGGGGTGACACTGGCCATTATTTCTGGAGCCGGGCTCATTTGGGAAAAACCTTCTGACTTTTTTCACAACATCTCTGACAATGACGCCTTGTTGCAAATGCTGTTTATAATGAGACTCCCTCTCCTCATATTTGGAACTTTAATGATCCCTGTGTTTTATTGGGTTCTTCAAAAGATATATGAACCAAAAATTGCACTAATCAGTACCATCCTAATTGGCACATCACCAATTCTTCTTGGAATGTCACGGATTATCAATCCAGATGCATTGATTTTCATTTTCATGCCACTCTCGTTGTTTTCCTACTTAGCCTACACAAAAAAAGATGAACAAAAATGGCTCTACATCACAGGAATTTTTCTAGGACTTTCCTTACTGACAAAATATATTTCCAATCTTCTATTTATCTTCTTCTTTATTTCAATTTTCACACAACTTCTCTTCGCATCCAAGTCGCTCAACAAAAAAGAATTTCATTCATTCATGGCGAGAAAAGTGGTTGATTTTCTAATAATCATCTTTGTTAGCATAAGCACTTTCTATCTTCTGTTTCCAGGAGTTTGGTTAAAAGCTGACAGACTACTCATTGCAACAATCTGGAGCGAAGCGTTTCTTCCTGTTTGGAAATATTTTGCAACCGTGCTATTTTTGATCATTTTTGATCTTGCAGCATTCAGATCTCAAGCAACTTTTTGGCTTTTCTCTAATATACAAAAATTCAAAAAAATCATCCTTCTTTCTGTTCCATCATTATTCCTCTTTTCTATTTTCTTTGTTGTCGCAAACACATATACACATATGCCGATATTCAATCTTGAGGACGTGCTCACATCACCAAAATCATTCACAAAAACCTTTAATGTTGATACCCTGGCTGTGTTTTTCTCTGGATTCTATGCTCTCATTTTTGCCGTTTCTCCTCTAATTTTTTTGGGTGCACTTCTTGGAATAGTCAACTCCATAAAAGACATTATCAAAGAAAAAATTACGTTCTCAACATTAGCAACTTGGCATTTATTGTTGTTTGTCATTGTTTACTATTTAGGGTCAACATTTTCACTAGTGGGCCCAATAATTCGATATCAAATTATTGTTTATCCTCTATTCTATGCGATAGCTGGAATCGGAATTTGGATGTTACTCAAAAAAATATTCACTCGATCCAAAAGCAAAATTCTCACAAAATATGCTCCCTTCACACTTGTGTTCCTTCTTCAATTCTTTGTTTTATGGAGAGTAATGCCTTTCTTTTTCAGTTATAACAGTCCACTTCTTCCCAATGAATATATTGTTAACCCGAAAGATATGGGGGACGGAAACTACAAAACAGCAGAATTTTTAAATTCTCTTCCTAATGCCAAAAAATTAAGCATCTGGTCTGATAATAACGGAATTTGTACGTTATTTATTGGAAGCTGCTCAAACACTAACAAGGTGTCTGATTTTTCCAAAAAGCCTCATTTTGATTATTATGTCATCTCAAGAGGAAGACAATCTCGAATGACAAGTTCAATTCTAGAAAAAGTATCCGCCAATCCAAACTATTTTCTGCGTCTAGATAGGCTATATGAATCTCCCGATTTCATTTTCGAATTAACTCCAGGAGACAGAGAAAACAATTTTATTCGAGTTATTCCAAGCGAAAGAGTTAATATTTACGCAAAATAAGCTATGAATCAAAAAACACCCCAACAAATCGGGGTGTTTTTTGATTTCTACGACTATTTCGTCTTAATATCTTTCAAATATATCGGAAAAGCTAATAAGCTAACAAGCAACTGAATAACTCTACTCAAAAGAACAACAGTCACTGCAACACTTGAAGAAACTCCAAAAATTCCAAAAAATGCAATGTACGCCCATTCCTTAACACCAATATTTCCAATACTGATTGGGATTGAGGAAATAATACTAATAAAAAAAATAACACTCAGATAATTCAACCAATCAATCTTAATTCCAACCGCTAAAAACAAAATGTAATTTACCAAAGCTAATCCCAGAAGAGAAAAAACAATCGACCAAAGCATGGTTTCAAAAAATACTTTTGGCTCACGAAATCGAGACAATTCCTTTAAATGCTTCTTGAAAATATCAGGTAAACGACTCACTAAATCTTGAATCGCTTTCTTTTTCCAAAAATATTCCAATCCAAACAGAGCAACTAATCCCAAAATAATAATCCAAACAAAATAACGCCACATCAAAAACTCACCCATCACCTCTAGATTCAATAATCCAAAAACGACTCCAAGAAGACACGCTGCAAACAACCCACTCAGTCTATCAAAAACAACAGTACTTGCACTAGATTGAAATCTTTTTCCATCACTGCGACCCAGTGCGATTGAGCGATATGTGTCCCCTCCCACAAAAGAAGGAAAGAAGTTATTCAAAAAAACACCTAGAATATACGTCTTGAAAAAAAATACAAACGGCTGAGAAAAATCCTTAGAGCGACTTATTAATTTCCATTTCTGAGCTGATACTACAATTCCAATTAAATACAAAATCACAAAAAGCAAAAGAAGTCCGATGTTAACCCCTGCCAAATACCCCAAAACTTCCTTCCAATTAACAGAAAAAATTAGCCACCCAACCAAAAGGAGACTAATTAGGATTTTGATAATGTTCTTAGTTTTTGTTGGCATACTTTTAAATTATTATCTTACTAACTGACCATACAACTCATCATATTTTTGAGCCACTTTTTCCCAACTCATTTCCAGAGCTTTTTCTCTGCTTTTTTGCCCCATCTGAAGACGCAACTCTTTGTCAGAAATTATTTTTTCCAACTTCTCTGCCAAATCTTTTGAATTCTTTTTTTCAATGAAATAACCATTCTCACCATCACCAAGCAACTCCTCTGCCCCACCTGTGCGAGTAGAAACAATTGGAAGCCCTGCTGCCAAAGCTTCAAGCATCGCATTGCTCATTCCTTCATTGAAAGAAGCCAGAACAAAAATATCCGCTCGTTGATAACACGTCGGCATTTCTTTTTTTGAAGTTACTCCCCAGAATTTAACTCGGTCATTCAATCCAAGTTCATCCACCTGATCTTCTAATTCTTTTTTTGCATTTCCTTCGCCCATCACCTCCATAACAACATCTGGATATTTATCTTTCAGCAAGTCAATTGCTTCTATCAAGTGTTTTATTCCTTTTCTGTGAGTTATTCTTGTTCCACCCATTGTGATTAGAATTTTATCCTGATCTCTCTTGGAAAATTCCGGCTTGAATTTTTCAGTGTCCACCCCATTATAAATCACGCTGATCTCTTGCTCGGGATCAGTCTTGTGAGCCAATTCCTTGAGTCCCTGACTATTTGAAACAACAACCTCGGCTTTGTTCCAGATGTGTTTGATGAAAAAAGAAAGTGTTTTGTAGATAAACCCAAATCTATCACTATATCCCGGCACATCACTCCCTCTCAAGGAGATGGCATATGGAATTTTGTATTGCATCCAAAGAAGCCAAGAAACAGCCCCACAAGGTACCGTGAAAAAAGAATGGGTCAAGTCATACTCCTTTTCCTTGATAAGCTTTTTGGAAAAAAAATATGCCTTCCAGGTATACACCAATAAATCTTTCTGAGACTGAAAATGAAGATTGCTCTCATTTTTTCCAATAGGCAAACGATGCACTCGCACATTTCCACTTATTTCCTCTAGGTGATATTTTTCGTCCACAGATGAGGTCACTAAATCAACATCCAAATCATCCAGCTTTGCATATTCTCGAAGAATGAAAAGTGTGGCATTAGCCGCGCCTCCTCCCAAAGGAGGATATTCATAGTTCAAAAAAAGTACCTTTTTCATTATTGTCTTTTTACTGACTTAATCACATAATTCATCCTTTCTCTCACCTTGTAATAATTCTTAAGTTCAATGTCAGCAAGCAACCCAAACACAAAAAACTGCACACCAAGCATAATGAAAAACACACCCGCTAGTGGCCAGATTCTTTCAGCAATAGGATGCCCTAAAACAATTTTTTCAACAGTCATCCAAACCAAAACTAAAACACCCATGAATATCAACAGCATTCCTCCTCCCCCAAAAAAATGAAGTGGTCTTGACGCATATGACCTCCAAAACCAAACAGCAATCATGTCTACCAAACCTTTGATTGCTCTCTTCCAGTTGTATTTTGTCACTCCAGAAACTCGAGGGTGGTGACTCACTTTCACTTCGCCAACCTTCCATCCATCCAATTCCAAAACAGCAGGAATGAAACGATGCATTTCCCCAAACAAATCAATTTCTTTGAGAGCCTTTGTACGATATACCTTCAAGGAACATCCTGAATCATGAATTGAATCATGAAGCAAAACCTTTCTTAGTTTGTCAGCAGTTCTTGAAAATATTCTCTTGCTAACTGGGTCTTTTCTGTCAAAACGCCATCCCGAAACAATGTCGTATCCTTCTTCCATTTTTTCCAAAAGCTTTGGGATATCCGCTGGATCATTTTGAAGATCTCCGTCCATTGTTACAATCAATTCTCCTTGCGCCTCCTTGAAACCTGCATCAAAAGCTGCGGTTTGTCCAAAATTCTTTCTTTGCTCAATCAAAACCAAAGGTGACAACTTTTCACACTTTTTCACAGTTCCATCACTTGAACCATCATCCACAAAAATAACCTCGTAAGATTTTCCAAGCTTTTCACAAGCTTCAACAATCTTTTCATGCAATTTTTCCACATTCCCTTCTTCGTTATACAAGGGAACCACTACTGAAATGTCCATATTTATCAAAATATTACTAATTACCAAAAAATTGGCAAAATCAACCTAAATGTCGCCTTTAGCCTCTTTTATTATACTTCAATGCAAAAATCCGCACAACCAAAAACAGCCCCCGTGCTTATTTGGGGCTGCTTTAAACTTCTTTTGATAATTAATAACTCAGTACTCCAAGCAACCAATTCCACAAACTTTTTTTCTCATCCACAACTTCTCCTTGATCATCAAGTGTTACTTGCGACTCGATATCCACTGGAAAAAGAAAGAAAAGTTTTTCATTATGCCTCACAATAGCAATGTCTCCCTCGGCTTTCACAACTTCATCATATCCTTCAATAGATTTTATTGACTCTTCTGAAGCTTCTTGGACTGAGACCTCACTCATAGAGTCATCCTTTGAGACAACAGACTTCTCATCTGTAGAATCTGTGCTTGGCTCAGATTTCACAGAAGCTTCACTTGTTGACTGAGTAGTCACACTCGCGCCTCCCGAATTACTCGAAGCAACACTTGTCTCTGACTTTTCATCATCACTCTCTGACTTTTCATCATCACTCTCTGACTTTTCATCCTCAGAATCTTCGTCATCTTCTGATTTTTCATCATCACTCTCTGACTTTTCATCCTCAGAATCTTCGTCATCTTCTGATTTTTCATCAGAATCTGATCCAGAAGAAGATTTTTCAGATCCTCCATCTTCACTTTCTGCAGAAGCAACGCTCATAGCAGAAAATTTTCCAGAAAACACATAAAATGTGAGCACTAAAATTAACACCACAACAAATACTGATAATAATTTCTCTGTTTTTGTTTTAACTAAAAGCATAATTTTTTATTATTAATAATAATTACTTACTTAAATTATACAACATATATTTTTACACAACACCCTTCTCTTTACTTTCATCATCAACACAATGAATTCTAATATTTGTGTAACCCAAAATTCCAAGAGCCGTGACCTCCAAAGCCTCTTCTACTAGTCTAATTAAATGTGTAAACATTTCTTGACAAGATTGATTGAGGCAAAAAACAAGACCTGCATTTTTTTGAATAAATCCATCTAAAAGATCAAGAAAAATTGCAATACCTAAAATCAATAAGGCTATGATCACAGACTTCTTTCCTTTGCTCAAAGAATCTCTCCAAACAAGATAAATTAGTGCGCTCAAAGAAAAAATAAGAATGGGAAAATAAATCACAACCCAAATATACGAAGGAAAGAAATTAAAAATAGTAGTATTGTCCTGAAAAAACCCACTTACTCTCTCATGAAGATATACCGCGTCATCCATGCTAAAAAAGAAAAATGTTACCGACAAAAAATACCACACCTTCTTCTTTGTCTCAAAATACATACCGAAACAAGAAAACGCAATAAAAAACATTGCCAAAGCACTAATCCAAGTGAGTGGAGTTTGCTCTCGAGTGGCCAAAAAGATATCACCAAAAACAGTTTCTGGATAATAAAAATACGCAAATAAATCCAGAAGAACAAGGATTATGACTAATAAAAACCCAGTTCTATATAGCCTTTTAACAAGCTCTAACGAAAAACGCATAGTGTTTAAATTATCTATTTAACTACTGCTATTGGAGTTAATTCTTCCAAAATATCCACCAAATCCTCTTGATTCTTCATTACCACCGAAATGTCTTTGTATGCTCCCGTGGCTTCGTCCAGATCTTTCTTTCCTCTCACTGCATGAAGAATTCCTTGTTCATCCAATATCCTTTGCTCTTCTTCAAGATTTAACTCTCTTTCAGCTTGCTTTCTTCCCAGTCTTCTTCCGGCTCCATGAGAACAGGACATGAAACTCTCCAAATTTCCTTTTCCCCTCACAATATAACTCTTGGTTCCCTGACTTCCTGCAATCACTCCCATCTCGCCCTCCTTTGAAGAAGTAGCTCCTTTTCTGTGAACCCAAACATCCCGCCCAAAATGATTTTCAAGTGCTGCATAATTGTGAGCAATATTAATCATTGGCTCAAATGAAATTTTCTCACCTTTCTCAGAAATTTTTTCTTCAAAAATTTTTTTTATTCTGTCCATCATGAGACTTCTGTTTGCAAAAGCAAAAGCCACACACCA
>JAOUHN010000026.1 GCA_029865125.1 Candidatus Moraniibacteriota bacterium | reverse complement strand
GGCATTGAGTTCATGCTACATGCTTCATGCTATGTGTTGCATGTCTTTATGCTACACTGATTGGATCCACATCCACAATCCAACCGGACTTCAATTTTTCAATAATGCTCAGAATTTCCTTTGGAAGTCCAGGGTATTTTTTTATCTTCAAAATGATCTGCATTCGATGGCGTCCCCTGATGTTTGACACTAGTGAGTCTTGAGGGGGGTATATTTTGATTCCTTGAGTTTCTCCCAAGGCGGAGATTAATTTTTTGTAGGTGACTTCAACTTCTTGTCTCACTTCTTCTTTGTCAGAATCTTGGTAGAGCAGTTTCAATATGTGACAAAAGGGAGGATAGTTGAGTGCCTCTCTGTTTTCAATTTCTTCTTCGAAAAACTTTTCATAGGCGTTGTCTTTGGCACACTGAATGACTATGTTTTCATCATGAAAAGCCTGAATGATGGATTTTCCTTGGATGATGCTTCCCGTTCTTCCAGTTCTTCCAATGGCTTGGGATATGTTGGAAAAAGCTTTTTCGTCAGTGAGATAGTCCGGAAAAGAAAACAAGCTGTCTGCATCAATAATGGCTGAGAGTCCAACGTTTGGAAGGTCCCAGTTTTTGATTACCATCTGGGTTCCAATGAGAATATCAATTTTTTTGTTTGAAAAGTCATGCCAAAGTTTTTCTTGGGATTTTGGAGATTTCATTGTTGAGGAATCTGCAATTTGAATTTTTGCACTTGGGACAATTTTTTCAATTTCTTTTTGAATTTTTTGGGTTCCAAGTCCCACATTTTGAAATTCGTTGCTTCCACACTTGGAGCATTTGGGGAACATGGAAGACTTGTACGTGCAGTGAATGCATTTGTGAAAACCTCCGGATTGATATACTAAAGCTCTTTCGCATTTGGGGCATTTGAAAACCGTTTTGCAAGATTTGCACACCGAAAAACCACTCATTCCTTGGCGATTGATGAAAAGGATTGATTGGAAATTGTTTTTGAGTGCCCATTTGAGTTCTGCCTCAAGTTTTTTTGAGATAGGGGAGTAGTTTTTTGCCCATCTTTCTTTCACCATGCTGGCAATTTCTGTGCGACTAGATCCCCAAGCCCTCGCGTCTCTTTTGTTGTTGATGTCCAGCTTGAAAAGCTGGAGCAGTTTGAAATCTTTTTCGTTTTTTGCTTTGAAAAAAGTTTCGATTCGTGGCGTGGCGGATCCAAAAACAAGTTTTGCATCAAAAAGCTCACTCAGTTTTTCAGCAACTGTTCGAGCGTCATATCTCGGATTGGACTCCCATTGTTTGTGAGACATGTCTTGTTCTTCATCCACAATGATAATTTTGAGATTTTTGAATGGTGCAAGCACCGTTCCGCGAGTCCCGATGATGATCTTTGCCTCTCCTGATTTGATTTTTTGCCAATTTTTGAAAAACTGACCCTTTGAGATTTTGCTGTGGAGAATGGCAATGTCGTTGTCACAGAAAAAATGACCAAATCTTTCAATCTCCTGAGCAATTGTGGTGAGTTCCGGAAGAAGAATTAGCGCCTGTCCCTCATTCTTTTCAATAAGCTTCTTGATGGATTCAAAATACACCTGAGTTTTTCCAGAAGAAGCAGGGCCGAACAACAGAAATTTTTGCACCAAAGAATTGGAGTGCGTGATGTTGTTGATTGCATTTTCTTGCTCTTTTGAAAGAGTAATTTTTTTGGGCTCACATTTTGTTTCAATTGTCTTTTCCTTGGATTTTCTTTTTTTCACTTTTTTGACCAAAAGAGATTTCATGACAATTCCAAGAGAGATGATGTAGTGCTCGGAAATGAATTTTGCAAGCTCAAGTTGTTTTTTGGTCAAAAAGGACTCATCTTCAATTTCAATTATTTTCTTGAGCTCAATGTTTCCGAGTCGCGCAAAATCCGACTTGCTCTCCAAGACAACTCCTCGAATCGTTCTTTTTCCAAAGGGAATTTTCACAGTGGATCCCTGAGGGATTTTTTCGTGATGGGAATAAAAGAAAAACTGATCCCGCGAAAGCGTAATTTTGACAAGCGGCACAACACTGATGAGAAATCCTTTTTTATTCATGGTTTAAATATAGCACATAGCATGGAACATGGAACACATGGCATGGAACATTTGGCACATAACATAGAACACATAACATGAAGCATTTAGCATGGAACATAGAATACGAAACGTATAACATATTGGCGTTGCCGTTGCTTGTCATCCTGAACTTGATTCAGGATCCCGGAATATCGGCACTTGTATTAAAAATTTATATTAATTTTTCTATAATTGAGTCTAGAAATAAGCAGAGATTGTGATTTCAGGTGGGGATCCTGAAACAAGTTCAGGATGACAGTGTTGTGCGTGAGAATTTAAGAAAATAAAAAATCCCTGACGAACTTGAGATATTGGCTTGTTGACCAATAGACAAATTCGCCAGGGCGGGGGTGCGTTATTACGCGGAGTTGATTACAGTGTAATCAGTTTTTCTCCAAGGTTGCTATCTGCGTAAACTGGGATTTTGTAGAACATCTTTGTTGAAATCCACATAAAGATGGTTACGCAAGTTGCGAAAGAAATGAAATTGTTTGATGTTGATGATAATGCAATGTATGCAATAGCATTAAAGAGGCACATTAATAAAAAATAAATGACGCCAATATCAAATATGGCATCTTGATCAAATATGCTAAGGCATATTGATAGTGCGTATGCAATTCCAGAGAATATAGCAATGCAGATTAATAACAATATCGCGCCTGATGATTGAATATCAATAAAAAATGTGGACAATAAGTGAATCAATACAGGCACTATCATTAGTGATAGGTATGCAGTAAGTTCGATTTTGATTGAGAGTTGATAGGAGGCTTTAGTTTTATTATGCAAATAGAGCACCGGAAGTAAGTACAAGAATGGTGTGATTTGCATGAATATAACGAACCAATTCCAATCAGTTTCCGTGATCTCAAATCCTTTTTTAGAGTTGAAAGATATTTCTATCTCCCTTATTGAAGATTTAAATGCTGAAAAAGAAAAGAAATCAACTTCCTTATTGTTTTCGGTTATAAACAGGGTCATTGAATCTTCTTTTGAAATTGCTTTGTTTAGAGTGGGTCTTTGCAGCCCTACCATTTTCAAGATTTTTGGAGGGATCTTAATCACTCTTTCCGATGATGGGTTGTCGAGATAGATCTCAACTGTGTCACCAACAACTTTTATTTCAGCCCATGCCGAAGAGAAAGTCACCGTCAAAAGCGCCATTGCCAACATCGAAATCGCTGCTAATTTTTTCATCGCTTGTCTCCTTCGCTGATGATTGAATTGTTAAAGAATTTGCTTTGAGTGCAGACAATTTTTGTGCATTGTCTAACGACTAATTTTAGTATATTATTGAGATATATGTCAAGAAAAAGAATTGGAATAAATGCGTCGTTTTTGAGGAAACTGGGCACTGGTGTTGGTCAGGTCACTTTGAATGTGCTCAGGAATTTTGATGGGGAGGACACTGAGAATGAAGCCGTTTTGTTTTTGGAAGAAGAAAGTGATTTGGATGTTTTGAATGATTTTCAGACACAGGTATTTTTGCCCTTATATAAACGAGATGACCTTATTCGAAAAATTTTGTGGGAGAAGTTTTTGCTTCCAAAAAAAGCACAAAATATGGGTTGTGAAAAATTTGTGAGTTTGTATCAATGTCCAACTATTTTTTCAAAAGATATGGATCATACGATGGTGGTTCATGACATCATTCCAAAACTATTTCCAGAATATCTGAATAATTGGAGAAAGAAATTGTATTGGTCGCTGACTGAGAAAGCCATCAAGGATGCAAGCAGAATTGTGACAATTTCTGAGAACACGAGAAAGGATTTGGTGAGAGAGCTCAATATTGAAGAGGAAAAGATAATTGTGAAAAATATTAATATTGATGAAGTGTATCGAAGAAGCATTGGTGAAGAGGAGAAAAAAAGAATTTTGGAGAAATATAATTTGGAAAAAGGATATGTTTACAGTGGTGGGGGAATGGAAAAACGAAAAAATCTGGATAGCTTGATTGTTGCGTACAAAAATCTTTTGGAAAAAAATGCAAACATCCCACCTTTGGTGATTTCTGGGAAATTGATGCCTGAACTTGCTCCGCTTGCAATTGACGTTGAAAGATTGGTGGATGAATTGGGACTTGAGGGAAAAGTAAGGCTTTTGGGATTTGTTCCTCAAGAGGATTTGCCAGTGATTTACAAAAGTGCAATCCTTTTTGTGTATCCATCACTGTATGAGGGATTTGGAATGCCGGTTTTGGAAGCAATGAGTCAGGGCGTTCCTGTGCTTGCTTCCAGCGCATCTTCCATTCCAGAAGTTGGAGG
This sequence comes from Candidatus Moraniibacteriota bacterium, assembly GCA_029865125.1. GTDB lineage: Bacteria > Patescibacteriota > Minisyncoccia > Moranbacterales > UBA9337 > JAOUHN01. Next base: position 8,662 of record JAOUHN010000026.1, on the reverse strand, counting down.
AGACGCAGTGGAATATTTTGATCCAGAAAACGTTCAAGAACTTCAAGAAAAAATGGAAAACATTTTGAATAACCAGGAAGAGAGAGAAAGTCTTTCTGAAAGAGGATTGCAAAGAGCAAAAAGTTTTTCTTGGAGAGGGTTTGTTGAGGAATTGATTAAATAAAAATATTTTCATGAGTACCTAAACTTACTTTTTTATGTCATTCCGGAAAACATATTTTTCAGAATGAGGTACGAATTCTAGAAAAATAGTTTATCCGGAATCCATCCTTGCTTGGTTGCAGTGAATAGCGTTAGACTGAAGCTATATTAAGAATGGATCCCGGATAAGTTAATTTCTAAGGGCTCGTACCTCACCCAAGAAATTATACTTTCCGGGATGACATAATGTAAAAAGAAGATTTTTATTGAGCGAGTTTAACGTTAATTTATAAAATGATCAATCTAGAAAAAATAATCAAAAAACTTGAGGAATTGGCAACAACAAAGACATATCTTTGGGTGGCGAATTTGTTTTTGGTTTTCGTGCTAATTTTGTTTTTCAATGTGAATCGGTTGCCCTTTGACAACATGGGTGATTTTTTGTTTTTCTCTTTCATTATTCTTGCTTTTGGATTGTATCGTCCTTCATGGGGATTTTTGGTTTTTGTGGGTGCAGTTGTTTTGGAGAATGTCAATTTGGCTCCAGCTGGAATTGGGATTAACGTGAGGCCATATCAGTTGTTTGGTGTGCTCATTGTTTTGGCTGTTGGGATTAAGCATTTTTCAAATCGTTTGAATTTTGAACTTTTGAAAATGAAGTGGTATGACTGGGCAATCATTGTTTTTGTTGCAAGTGGATTTTTGAGCTCACTGGGTTCTGCCAATAAAGGCTTGGCAATCAAACAGTCAATAATCATCGGAAGCTTTGCATTGCTGTATTTTCTCACCAGAACTTTTGCCAGAAACATGAAAGATCTCAAAAAAATGGCACCGTTTTTCTTCGGCTCTTCTTTTTTGGTGGTGTTATATGCAATTTGGCAAAACTGGATGTTTCAAAGAGGGGTTTCTCATTTTGAGGTGATGCCAGGAAGAGCAAATGCCACTTTTTCAGAGCCGGATTGGCTGGGTGCATTTTTGGTTTTTGTGAGTGCTTTGTTTTTGGTCATTGTTTTTGAGGTCAGAAAAAGAAAAAACCTTTTTTTAAGTGCATGTTCCTGGGCTTTTTTGTTGTTCACTTTTTCGGCGCTCATTCTCACAGTAGCAAGAAGCGCATGGCTTGGAGCGGCGACAGTCGTTGGGTTGTTTTTGGTTTTTGTTTTGATGGATGTTGAGTCTGGAAAAGTGACTTTCCGATGGAAGAGATTTTTGGATCATGGGTTATTCGTTTTCAGTGCGCTTTTTGTGAGTGTTTTGGTGGTTAATGTTTTCAATCTCACAAATTTTGAGCTTGGAGGAAGAGCTACAAGCACTACATCAGGTCTTCAAGAAATTACCATCGCTTGTGACAGTGAAAATCCTTCTGTTCCAGAGGTCATTGCGGTTGTGAAAGATTTGGATGGATATGGATGCAAACACATCAACTTGGAAGAAATTGAGCAATTTGAAGAAAAAGGAATATTTGTTGGAAAAGTTCAAAGGAAAGACCCGAATGTGGGCATTAGAGCAAGAATCTATGAGCAATCTTGGATTGAAATCAGAAAAAACCCAATTTTAGGAATTGGATGGGGAAATATTTCAGAAATTCTTGGGCGTGACGAGCGAGGAGCAGGGCTCAACTCAAGCAACATTTTTTTGGAAGTGTGGTTGGGGGCTGGAATTTTGGGGCTTGTCAGCTTTTTGGTGATTGTGGGAAATGTTTTTTGGAGAGGAGCGGAAGCACTCAGAAGAAATGAAAAAGTAACCGGAATGATTTTTATCCTCGGTGTCTCAGCAATTTTGATTCCAAATATGTTTAATGCTGGAATCATGCTCGGATTTGTGTGGGTATTTTTGGGAATAACTGGATTGGAAGAGGAATAAAAAAGCACCAGAACATTGAAAATGCCTGGTGTGTTCGCGAGTGAGTGACGTTGATCATATCAAAACACTAAAGCGATGGGTTATTTCTTGAAGGGGCAGCCAGAATACTGCTTGGTCATTCAGCATTTTTGAGTTTGTGGCGGTGCACCCTAGAAGTTGCGGGTAATTTTCTTTTAAATATGTGCGCAGTTCTGTGCGCGTGGAAAAACTCTGAGGAAGACCTTGCCCACCGAAAGCTTTTAGAGGAAAGGATAAATAGTGTATGGTGCTAGTTGTCATTTTCTTAGCTCTCCCTAGTGATGTTTGATTTCTCTTCTTGTCTATTATAAACTTCAGAGTAGTTAAGTGTAGAATATTTAAACGCAAAAATCAAGTCATTATGCATTTTTTTAGTGAATATAAAAATTATATAACTAAGTTATTGATAAATTAACATGAAAATTGGAATCGACATTAGAAATATTGGGCGTCAAAGAACCGGAAGTGAGGTGGTTGTCTTGGAATTGACAAAGAATGTTTTGAAACTTGATCGAGAAAATGAATATTTTCTTTTGACGGACACTGATGACAAAGCGATTTTGGAAAACATTAAAAAAGCGCTTGAACTTGATGGGAAAAACAATGCAAAAATTGTTTCACTGAAGGCAAAAAACAAGTTTGTGTGGGCAGCTTGGGTAGCTCCAAGATATCTGCATCAAAACAAGCTGGATGTGTATCACGCGGAATATATTTTGCCACTTTTCATTCCGAAGGAAACAAGAGCCATCACACACATTCACGATGTGTCTTTCAAGGCTCACAAGGAGTTCATCAAAAAGTCAGACTTGCTGTTTTTGAACATCCTTATCCCGCTTAGCCTCAAAAAGGCACACAAAGTCATTGCTATTTCAGAATTCACAAAAGAAGAAATCATCAAATATTATGGGGTCAAATCTGAAAAAATTGAATTGATATATAATGCTGTGCAAACAAGTCGAGAGAGCTCGCGTATCACTAGTAGCGAGTTGCGACAAAAATATGGTTTGCCGGAGAAATATATTTTGTATGTTGGAACATTGCAGCCTCGAAAAAATATTCCTGCGCTCATTGAAGCTTTTGGAAAAATAGCTGAAAAAATTTCGGACACAAAACTGGTAATAGCAGGAAACAAAAAAGCGCATAATTTTGACAAGAAAATAGACGAAACCATCAAAAAGAATGATTTGGAAGACAAAGTTGTTTTTACTGGATTTATTGATGAGAAAGACAAGGCGGATGTATTTGCGCTGGCGCATGTTTTTGCATATCCTTCGTTCTATGAAGGATTTGGATTGCCACTTTTGGAGGCAATGAACGAGGGTGTTCCTGTGATTGCAGCTGACTCTTCTTCTCTCAAAGAGATTGGTGGGGATGCTTGCATGTTTTTTGATCCAGCAGATCTTGATGATTTCTCTCAAAAATTGTATACTATTTGCGTAGACGAAGAATTAAGAAACAAGCTGGTTAGCTCTGGCAAAAAAAGGGTTAACTTTTTTTCTTGGGAGAAATCAGCTGGTCAATTGCAAAAAATTTATCAAAATAAAAAATAAAAAAAGTATGAATTTTAATGAAAATAGAGAGGATGAATTTAATCAAAATGTTGACCAGCAAGAAGCAGCTTATGCAAAAGAAAATATGAGCAATGATACACACAATCTCCAAGGTGATAATTTTGAAAATAAAGAGAAAATATATAAGAAAAAATGGTTTTTGCTTTCAATGGTTTTCATTGGAATTTTTGTTGTAGCTTTTGGATTTTTGTTTGTTAAAGCGGGTTTTGTTTTGAATAAGGTTTCTTTGAATGGAGGAATATTCGAATCACTTACTCAAATTGTTTCTGGAAAAGATGAGTTGAAGGGAGAAGAAAATGGAAGAATAAACGTTCTTTTGCTCGGGATGAGAGGAAAAAATGTTGTTGGCGGTGGTCTCTTGGCAGACACAATTATGGTGGCCAGCATTGATCCGATCAACAAAAAAGCATCTCTGTTTTCAGTTCCAAGAGATTTCTATGTCACGGTTCCTGATCGAGGATTTCAAAGCAAGATTAACGCAGTGTATTTTTATGGAGAAGAGGAGAGAGAAGGAAAAGGTATGGAAAATATGAAAAAAGTGATTGGAGAAATTGTTGGGGATGAGATTCATTATGCGGCAACTATCAATTTTAAAGGATTTGAAGACTTAGTGGACAGTATTGGTGGAGTAGATCTGCATCTAGACGAACCATTCATGGAACCTTTGCAATTCAAAGAGGAGCATGTTTGTGATGATAAGGTCTTCACTGTTTCAAGTGGAAATGTGCAGCAAAAAATTGATTATAGAGGAAAGATTGTTGCAGAATATCCTCTTTGTTACAATACCAATTTGGAATGTGGAGGAGTGTTCAAAGTTCCAGCGGGAGACGTTACTTTGAACGGAGAGAATGCTCTTTGTTATGTAAGAGCTCGTGTGACATCAAGTGATTTTGATAGGGCTAGGAGACAACAAGCGGTTCTTCAAGAGATCAGAAGAAAAGCGACTAGTGCAGGAACACTTTCTGATTTCAGTAAAATTAGCGCAATGCTAGACAGTCTTGGAGATAATGTTTCAACTGACATGAAGATTTGGGAAATGCAAAGATTTTTTGAGCTATATCAAGGAATGGGAGAATTTTCTTTGAAGCAAAAAGTTCTAGAAAACTCAGAAGAAGGTCTTTTGTATACTCCAGAAGAGATGGACCCAGCTGTGGGATACATTCTTCTTCCAAGAGGAGAAAACTATTCCAGAATTCAAGAGGCATTTGTGAAAGTTTTAGATAAAGATCAAATTCAAGTTAATGCCAATCAGAGTAGTCAAACTAATCAATAGTAACAAACAAAAAATAGGTGGAGCTTTCAATTATAGTTACAAGTTATAAAAATCCCAGCCTTCTCAAACTTTGCATTGATTCAATAAAAAAATATATTGGAAGCATCGAACATGAAATCATTGTTTGTGACAGTGCAACTGAGGAGGACACAGAAATGATGATGCGAGAAGACTATCCTCAAATTAAGTTTTTTGCTTTTGAAAAAAATGTTGGTTTTCAAGCATTGCTTCGCGCTGGAATTGAGTATAGTTCAGGAAAATTTCTCCTTACATTGAACGGAGATATGATCATGAAAGAAGGATCAATTCAAAAACTTCTTGAGTTTATCAAGGGTGACGAAAGCGTTGGGATGGTTGGTCCGCAACTTTTGAATTTCAATGAAACTTGGCAACCATCATGCTTTAGATTCTATAAGCCGATTACGATTGTGTACCGAAGAACATTTTTGAAAAAATTTTCGTTTGTGAAAAAGCATCTAGATTGGTTTTTGATGAGTGATTATGATCGCAAAGAGTCAAAAAATGTAGATTGGATCATGGGTTCTGCTATGATGATTTCCAGAAAAGCACTTGAAAAAGTAGGACTTATGGATTCAAGATTTTTTATGTACATGGAAGATGTTGATTGGTGTCGAAGATTTTGGGAGAATGATTTGAGAGTAGTGTATTATCCTGCTTCAACAATGATTCATTATCATGGAAAAGGCAGTGGCAAAGGAGGGGTTTTGAAATCTCTTCTTCTGAATAGATTAACTTGGATTCACATATCAAGCGCTTTCAAATATTTCAAAAAATATTATGGAAAGCCAAATCCAAGAGAAGAATATGAATTGAAAAAATAAAAATTGGGGGAATAATTAAATCTAAAAAGAAAAAATATTGTTATGAATCATGCGCCCATTGATAATGAAAATAGCACTGATGAAAAAGCTGTTTCTCAAGAAAAAATAAACGAAGAAAAAGGGAAGAAGCTTTTGGTATCATATTTGAAATATTCTCTCACCATCATTCTTTTGGTAGGTAGTTTTTGGTTTGGTTTTCAGGCTGGAAAAAATTCAGAAATTGAAAATTCGGGGCTCAATGCTGTTTCACTTGAGAATTCAGTTGTCATTGATCCAGAAACAAAAGCAAACAGGGAAGTTGATTTTGCTCTATTTTGGGAAGTGTGGGGAATTTTGAAGGAAAAATACGTGGATGCAGGAGAGCTGGATGCGCAGAAGCTTTTGTATGGTTCAATAAATGGAATGCTCAGTGCGACTGAAGATCCATATACAATGTTTTTTGATCCTGAACAAAACAAACAATTTAATGAAGAGATTGATGGAAAATTTGAAGGAATCGGTGCAGAAATCGGAATGAAAAAAGGAATTCTCACAGTTATTGCGCCTTTGGAAGGTTCCCCAGCTGAAAAATCCGGACTTCGTCCAGGGGACAAGATTTTGAAGATTGATGGAGAGAGTACGGCTGAAATGAATATCAACGAATCAGTGAAATTGATGCGAGGAGAAAGGGGTACTGAGGTTAAGCTTACTATATTCAGAAACAATGGAGACGATTCTACTGAAGAAATTTCAATTATTCGCGACACAATCAATGTGAAAAGTGTTACCGTGGAGATGAAAGATAACAAAATTGCATATTTCAAAATTACTCGTTTTGGAGATGATACTTCCAGGGATTTTTTCAAAGAAGCGCTCAAATTGCCGAGTGATACAAAAGGAATTTTGCTTGATCTTCGAAGTAATCCAGGAGGATATTTGTATGCTGCTGTTGAAATGGCAAGTAAATTTTTGCCAAAAGACCAGGTTGTTGTCATTGAAGAAGATGGGGAAGGGAAGCAGTCCAAGCTATACACGGAAGGAGGAGACATTCTGAAAGGAATTCCTGTTGTGATCCTCATCAATGAAGGAAGTGCTAGCGCCTCAGAAATTTTGGCAGGGGCTCTCAGAGAGAATGCAGACAACGTTACACTTGTTGGAAAGCAATCATTCGGAAAAGGTTCCGTTCAAGAGCTCATCGATCTTCCTTCCGAATCAGCAGTCAAAATCACAATTGCAAAATGGCTCACACCAAAAGGAAATCAAATTAACAAAGTCGGGATCACTCCGGATGTTGAAGTGGATTTTACAAACGAAGACTATCAAAACGATCGCGACCCTCAACTAGACAAGGCGTTAGAGATTTTGAGAGCTAAATAACCAAATTTCAACAGCTCACACGACCATATGAGCAAACCCCTCCTCGATCCTCCCCTTGGGGGAAAGGGGAGGAGGAAGTGAATGAAAACAGTCTTTTTGGGCTGTTTTTTGATTTTAAGTATTTTATAAAAAATTGAGAAAAACTTTAATATTATTTCATATTACTTATGATAAGGTAAAAACACTGCTTTTTTGGCAGTGCTTTTTGAAGAGGGATAATTTAATTTGTTAAAAATGAAAAAAATATGAAAGGTTACAAGAATCTAGGGGGTAATTCAAATGTTTTGGCGTATGACGCAGGAGATGATTACATCGATGTGAGTTTCAGAGTGTCGTCTGATTTTGGATATTCAAATTATAGATATACCTATGGAAGTGCTGGAAAAGCAAATGTTGAAAAAATGAAAGAACTTGCACAAAAAGGACAAGGACTTCAAACTTTCATCAATGACGTTGTCAGAACAAAATATAGTAAAAAATGGTAGTGAAGAGATAGTTGTTTCGATTTCGGAAACAGTTGGACAGGAATTACGTCCATATATGAGCCGTTGAAAATAGTTAAAAACAGCAAAAAACAGTCTTTTTAGGCTGTTTTTTGATTTCTCAGAAAACAAAACTAAACATAGCATAATCAAGACGGCCGTCACAAAATGTTGTGCGTAGATTGTTTGTATTTTTTGTGAAAACTGAGAAAAAATTTAGAATTATTTCATGCCCCTTGCCCTATAATTGTAATAATAATTACTAAAATAGAACACAGCATATTTAGGACGGCCGTCACAAAATGCTGGGTGGATTTATATATAAATTTGGATCAATACAGAAGAAGGTTTTGCTGATTCTCTTGGGAGGAGTTGCACTTGGAATGTCTAGTTCTCCGCGTCAGCAGTCGAAAGTTTTCCGCACAATAAAAAGAGATTGGAGTCAGATAAGCAGAGATAGTTTGAATCGTTCTATTAGAAGTCTTTCCAAGCACAAATTAGTGGAAGAAAAAACTTATTCTGATGGATCTGTGAAGTTAGTGTTGACAAAAGAAGGGAGGCGTCAAGCAAGAAAATTGAGCTTATTGGGCGGATCAATAAATTGTAAGTATAAAAAGAAGTGGGATGACAAATGGAGAGTAGTTTTGTTTGACGTTCCTGAAAAGGATCGAGTTTTTCGAAACATTCTGCGGAGTCATTTGAAAGAGCTTAATTTTTTCAAGTTGCAGCATAGTGTTTTTGTTTCTCCTTTTCCTGTTGAGAAAATGATTCAAGAGCTCACTCGTCTGTATTCAGCTGAATTATACGTTCGAGTGATTACAGCTACAAAAATCGATAACGAAAAAGAACTTAAAAAACATTTTTTTCAAAATAAAAACACAGCATAATCAAGACGGCCGTCACAAAATGCTGGATGCGACTATAAATTCAAGAATTTAAAGTATGAATTCAAGAATTTAAAGCCCCTTTTTTGATGAATAAGATGAGATACATAGGTAACACTAAGAATTTAGCAAAATTAAAAAATTTGCTAAAATCAACAGTTAAAAACCTAAGTATTTCAATCCAATGGAACAATCAAAAATATGGACAGGCTATGAGTTTTTCATCAGAAAACCA
>JAOUHN010000025.1 GCA_029865125.1 Candidatus Moraniibacteriota bacterium | reverse complement strand
CGTACTCCTGAAATAGGTCTCAGAAAAGCAGTAGGAGCACATGAATCTGATTTGATGTGGCAATTTATTTGGGAATCAATTTTCATCACACTTATTGGCGGGATAATTGGAATTTTTTTGGGATATGTGTTGACTTTGATTTCAACAAAAATAGCTTTGAGTTATGGGTTTGATATTCAATTTGAGTTGACCTGGTTTTCAGTTTTGATTGCTTTGGGATTCTCTATTTTTTCTGGAATAATTTTTGGAATCTGGCCAGCCAGAAAAGCATCAAAGGTGAATCCGATGGAGGCACTTCGAAAGGAATAAGAACCAGAACACAGATGGTGTGTAGTGTCAATATTGATGAAGGTTTTGCTTATGTGTTAGAATTACACTAATGAGAGGTTGTGTGTGACGCAGAAATAAAATTAAGAACAAATATTAAGTTTTAAAAAATGGATAAAAAAATAGTCATAGAAAAATTGAAAGATGATTTTAGAGTGAGAATATTTTTGCTTCTCGTGCTAGGTTTTTTGTTGGGATTCATTATCAAACTTGAATCAGTGGAAAGTATGGTGATTGGATTTGATGATTATCGAGTGGACGCGTATGTTCAAGGATATGATTTCAATGAAATCAAAGATGAAATGAATGCAAAAATAGACAAAATGAAAGCTGAAGCAGAAATGCAAGGAGCTATGGAGGAATAAATTGTGAGTTTACATATCTAAGTGGTGACTAAATTAAAATTAAAAAAATGAAAGAAGAAAAAATAAAAGAAGCTTCAGTGGAAGAAGTGAACAGTGAAGATGTGAAAGAAGAGAATGTTTCAGTTCAAAATGAATCACAAGACAAACAAAAGATCAAGAATTTGATTTCTTTGGCAATTTTGCTCGGAGGTCTTTTTTTGGGAAGTTTATTTGTTGATTTGTCACAGCTCGTTAGTGGCGGAGGAATTTCAAAAAGAGTTGTTCAAAACATGGATATCTTCAGATTGGATGAAAAAACATGGGTAGCATATTCTGATCCTATTGTGAATGTTCAAATTATTACTGATGACACATGTGAATCTTGTGGAGCAGATGAAATATCATTGCAATTGAAGCAAATTGTTCCAACTATGCTTGTTTCAAAAATTGACAGCAAAACAAAAGAAGGTCAGGCAATGATCAAGAAATTTGATATCAAGGCAATACCTGCGTTTATCTTCTCAAGTGAAATTGAAGAAACTGATTTCTTTGCACAAGCAAGTCCGGTATTAGTTGAAAAAGATGGAAAATATGTTCTCAATACTATTGCTGCTGGAATTCCTGCTGGAAAATATGTTGAGCTTCCATCTGTTGGAGAAAATGATATTAGTTACGGATCAAAAGACGCAAAGGTAACATTAGTGGAATATTCTGATTTTCAATGTCCATATTGCAAAGCTTTTCATGGAACAATCAGTCAGGTGGTTGAGAAATATGGAGATCAAATTCAATTTGTTTTCAAACAACTTCCACTTGAATCAATTCACCCAAACGCAATGAATGCAGCTCTTGCTTCTGAATGTGCAGCTGAACAAGGTAAATTCATTGAATATGCTGACAAGTTGTTTGCAAATCAAAAAGATTGGGGAAGTTCTGAAGGAGTTCAAAAGCTCAAGAGCTATGCTGCTCAAATTGGTTTGAAGACTGCTGATTTCAACGCATGTCTTGATGAAGAGAAATATGCTGACAAGATTGCAGCTGACATGGCAGAGGCTGACAAATTCGGAGTCACTGGAACACCAGCACTTTTCATCAACGATCAATTCAAAGGAGGAGTTTCAAGTCTTGAAACAATTACTGACATTATTGATGAGCAACTAGGTGAGGGAGATGATTCTGACAATGATGAAGACATCGATGCTATGCTTGAAGAGATTGAAGAATAGAAATCATTTCGATAAACTAAAACCGCCCTTGTAAAATCAGGGCGGTTTTTTGTATCTATTCATCACTTAATAATCATTATGGACTATATTCAATTTTCTGCATTCAATTAAGGATGGATTCCGGATAAGTTAATTTTTATTTGCTCGTATCTCGTAAAGAAATTATACTTTCCGGAATGACAATAAAAGAAAATTTAAAAATTTACTGGAAAAAATAAATGAATATTGGTTTTTCTATTGACAAATTTTTCTGAAGGTATATTATGGGGGTGTAGAATTAATTTGTGAAATTTATTTTCATGCAAAAGCTTTGGCTAACAATTGAAAATATTGTGGTTGTGGTGGTCCTCGGAAATGAGGGTCGACTTGCTTTTGCGAATATGAGATAAATCATCAAATTATATTCCAAAGAAGTTTCGACCCTCAAAAAGAGTGGTCGTTTTTTGTTCTTCAAACAGCGCAAACAAGCGCTTAATAACAACCTGGAGAGGTGCTGTATGGTTATGATGGCAGGAGTAGCAGAGGGAGATTATAAAAACGATAAAAATTTTTGGAACATTGTAGCGCAAAGAGATGGAGTAATCAGAGAGCTTAGTGACGCAGTTGAATCCGGAGAAATAGACAGGGTTACGGATCTGTATTGTGCACAAGGAGCACTCCATCGCCAGGTGGTAAAAATGGCATAAGGGGGGGGGTAGTAAAATGACAGAGTGTAACCTTCATCCTGAAAGGGATGAAAAAAAGTGTTGGAGAAAATTTGACGATGGTCTTTGCCCCTCTAGCTCTGGAACACGATGCGTTTCTGATGCTGTGAAAAATGGTAATTACCGTGTTCCTCTGAAGAAAGAGCGGGTAATGAAGGACCCCCGGGAAATTTGATAAAACGTGACAGCGAAAGGTAACCTTTCTGCTGTCACAAAATTTTTTGAGATCATGAATTTTGTGTTCGTGGTTTCGAATGAATTTGTTGATTAGGAATATAGGAATTTGGGAAGTTAGGAATTTAAGGATAAGGAGGAAGGCTGCATATGTTATGTGTTCTATGTTCCATGCTTCATGATTGAGTGTATTTTGTTGCTTTCGACTTTAGGGACTTTATGGACTTTTGACTAATGATTCCTTGCATTTTTGCGAGCAGTGTGTATAATAACAAAGTGAATTATAAAATTTTTTAGATATATGAAATCCATTAAAAGACAATTGCAAATCCTCCTCGGACTGGAGCTCTTGGAAAAGAGAGGTCAGTTTGCTTTTGTCTGGAAAAGATAGATTTCATAAAACTTTCTTGATAAAAATAGACTGATCTCATTTACTTGAGATCAGTTTTTGTTTTTTGAAAAAGTTAAAAGTACTGAAATATAGGTAAAACAACACAACAACCCTGAAATGAATCAGGAAAGGAGAGAGTATGAATCCTCAAGGTATGAATCCTAATGGAAAATATGTGCCATTTAAACCAGTTCAATTAAGAAATCGTACTTGGCCGGACAACGTGATCACCAAAGCACCTATTTGGTGTGAGGTGGGACTTCGGGATGGAAATCAAGCACTTCAGCAGCCTATGAACGTGGTTGAGAAGTTGGAGATGTTTGAGCTTAGTGTGGTACGGGGTTTCAAAGAAATTGAAATTGGATTCCCGTCTGCATCACAGGATGATTTCGATTTTACTCGAAAATTAATCGAGGAAGATCGGATCCCTGAAGATGTGACCATTCAGGTGCTTACTCAAGCCAAGAAAGAGTTAATCAAGAAAACTTTCGAAGCCATTGAAGGAGCTAAGAGCGCGATCGTTCATCTATACAATTCCACTTCAACGTTACAAAGGCGAGTAGTCTTTAAGATGAATCGCCAGCAAATTGTTGATTTGGCCATTCAAGGAACTCGCATCATTAGAGAGGAGGCAAAAAAGGCTAGTGGAAATATTCGTTTTGAGTATTCTCCCGAAAGTTTCACCGGCACAGAACTTGATTTTGCCGTTGAAATTTGCGAGGAAGTAATGAGTGAGTGGGGTGCGACGAAAGAGCAACCCGTGATCATTAATTTGCCGGCAACTGTTGAGATGGCCACGCCGAATATATACGCGGACCAGATCGAATGGTTCATCCGGAACATGAAAAACCGAGAAGCAGCACTCATCAGTCTGCATGCCCACAATGATCGTGGAAGCGCGGTTGCTGCCACTGAACTGGCCCTCATGGCCGGAGCGGACCGCGTGGAAGGGACACTGTTTGGAAATGGGGAACGCACAGGGAACGCTTGTATTGTCACGTTGGCAATGAATATGTTTTCCCAGGGAGTTGATCCGGAGTTGGATTTTTCTAACATTGACCGCGCAGTCAATGTGTATGAGCGATGTACTAAGATGTCAGTTCATCCCCGTCATCCATATGCAGGTAAACTTGTGTATACCGCTTTTTCTGGATCGCACCAGGATGCGATCAAAAAGGGTATGAAAGATATGAGAAAGTCCCGAGCGCAATTGTGGGAGGTTCCATATTTACCCATTGATCCAGAGGATGTGGGACGAGATTACCATGCGATTATCCGGGTCAATAGCCAATCTGGAAAAGCTGGACCTGCTTGGGTTATGGAAGAATGGCACGGCTTTAAGCTTCCAAAAGAGATGAATGCGGAATTCGGCGCTGTTGTGCAGGCGGTTACTGATAAAACTGGAAAAGAGCTTTCGTATCAAGAAATTCTGGATGTATTTACTCAAGAATATTTTTTAGAGAAAGGCCCGTACAGTTATCGTGACTTTAATGTTACTCGAACTGAAGGGAAGTCGCGAGAAGTGGATGTCTGCCTTGTTAATAACGGGAAAATCCAGAACTTTTCCGGTAAAGGCAATGGACCCATTGATGCATTTTGCAATGCAGCCAAAGAACATCTGGGCTTGTCGTTTAAACTCATGAGCTTCGAAGAACATTCTTTGAATGGAAGTTCTAGTGCTGATGCGGTCTCGTATATTTCATTGGCTAATGATGATGGTAAGGTAATTTGGGGTGTTGGCATTGACTCTGACACAACTCTTGCTTCCATCAAAGCGGTGATTAGCGCTTTTAACAGAATGAGTTGCGCGAGCTAAGGAGGATTGTGCAACTTTGAATGTGTGGCAACTGGAAATAATTTCCGGTTGCCATGCAAAATTTTTTGAGATCATGAAATTTGTGTTCGTGGTTTCGAATGAATTTGTTGATTAGGAATATAGGAATTTGGGAAGTTAGGAATTTAAGGATAAGGGGAAATGCTGCATATGTTATGTGTTATATGTTCCATGTTTCATGATCGAGTCTTGCATTTTTTTTGATTATGTATATAATAGTGGGGTAAAGTAAAACTATGAAAAAACAAATCAACATAATTACCATTAGTATTATTATGATCTGTGACATTATTGCTCACAGAGATCGGTTTGTTTTTGCCCGGAAAATATAAATTTCAAAAATTTTCTTGATAAAAATAAATCGGTCTCAAAAAGAGCCGATTTTTTTGTTTTTTGTCAGCTGAATAGCAGATGCAACACAATCAAGCCATAACCCAAAATTAAGGAGGGAACAAGATGGCACGAGTGGAAATCTATGACACAACTTTGCGTGATGGTATCCAGGCAGAAAACTTCAATTTGTCTGTGGATGATAGAATTCGCATTACCAAAAAACTAGACTCATTTGGGGTTGATTTCATTGAAGGCGGTTGGCCTGGCGCCAATCCGTCGGCTGTGGAGTATTTTCAGAAAATGCGCGATGTGCAACTGAAACATGCGCAGCTTGCTGCGTTTGGATCTACACGTCAATTTAAGAATTACCCAGATAAAGATCCAAATCTAGCTGCACTTTTGGCAGCCCAAACCCCGGTAATTACAATTTTTGGAAAAACCTGGGATTTTCATGTCATTCATGCCTTGCAAATTAATCCAAGAGATAATCTTCGAATTATCTTTGATTCCCTGGCATATCTGGGTCAATTTGAAAAAAGACTCATCTATGATGCGGAACATTTCTTTGATGGATTCAAAGCGAATCCCGAGTATGCTCTGGCTACTCTTGGAAAGGCCATTGATGGTGGTGCGGAAACTTTGGTTCTTTGTGACACCAATGGCGGAACATTGCCACATGAGATGGTGCTCATTATCCAACAAGTGCAAGAGTTCATCAAGAAAAAAGGAAGTTCCGTCAAGCTGGGTATTCATGCTCACAATGATTCGGAAACCGCAGTGGCAAACTCTTTGCTTGCGGTGTCACTGGGTGTCACTCAAGTCCAGGGAACCATAAACGGTTTTGGTGAACGATGTGGAAATGCCAATTTGGTTTCCATTTTGCCATCTTTGGTTCTCAAAATGGGATGCGAGTGCAAGTCAGGGGACAACCTTGATCAGCTCCATGAGACTTCGCGTCTTGTCAATGAGTTGGCTAACATTCCCCACAATCGCTATCAACCATATGTTGGCGAATCAGCTTTTGCTCACAAAGGGGGGGTTCATGTCAGCGCCGTTCAGCGCAATCCTTTGACGTATGAGCACATTGACCCGGAGAGAGTTGGAAACGTTAGAAGGATTCTGATTTCCGATCAAGCTGGGCGCTCTAATGTTCTTCATAAGGCGGAGAAGTATGGTTTGGATTTGAAGAGTGACAATCCAGTGGTCGCCACCATTATCAAGCAACTAAAGGAGATGGAAAATCAAGGATATCAATATGAAGGAGCTGAGGCGAGTTTCGAACTTTTGATGCGCCGAGCTATGGGATGGGGTCATGAGTTTTTCCAACTCAAAAGTCTTCGAACAATGGATCACAAGTATCGTATGGACAGAGATCCTTTGTCGGAAGCGACTATCCGTGTATGTACAAAGAGTGGAGGAGAGGTTCATACGGCCTCTATGGGAGACGGACCTGTAAATGCACTAGATAAAGCACTTCGCAAAGCTCTGACTAAATTTTATCCCAGTCTCAAAGAGGTTGAATTGATTGACTTTAAAGTCAGAGTTCTTTCCGGCGAGCACGGAACTGGCGCTAGAGTTCGAGTGTTGATTGAATCTAAAGATGCTCATTCTAGTTGGGGAACAGTTGGAGTATCGCACAATGTCATTGAGGCGGCCTGGCAAGCATTGGTGGATTCTTTTGTCTATAAGCTAATGAAAGATGAAATGAAAAAAGCATAGATTAGGAGGCTATGCTGAGGTGTGATGCTTGGGAATAATTCTCAAGCATCACACAGATTTTTTTGAGAGCATGAAATATGTTTCGTGATTTCAAATTAATTTTTAAATTAGTTGATTGGTTGAATTTTTTGTTTTATGTTTTGTGATACATGTTCCATGATATTATTTGACAAAAAAATATTTCCTGCTACAATGGAACTACCTTGAAAATTATTTAAAACCTATGAGTTGGATCCTCTGAATTTTCAGAGGGCTGGGTCTGACTTCTTCGATTGAAAAATCGAAATGGTGGTTCTTGCGTTAGTGAGAACTCGGCATCCTCCGTAACCAAGGGATAATCAATGTTGACTCTTTTTGAGCACAAGTTGATGAGATGGAAATTCTGGCACCCACGCGGTGTTTTTTGTTTCCATGAAAAAAGGTGGTACCACGAAGACTCTTCGTCCTTTTGCACAATTCTTAGAATTGTGCACACAAGGAGGAGGAGTTTTTTTAGTTCCTTTATATGGAAAATATACAATCAATCAAGCGCAAGAGAGAGGTGCATCATGAGAAATATAGCTTTAGATTGTTCCAGTTGCGGGCGAGTTGTGGGATGCTGTGATACACATGAAGATGTGGATGGGAAGCTTTGTGCATGCTGTCCGGAAAAGGACACGTGTTCAAAAAAAGCGTCCAAGTCAACAATAGTCATCGTGTATCACGGTGGATGTCGATCCAAGAACGTTGGAATTAAAAGAGGAACAGTTGGGTGGAGTTCACAATAACTTGGGAAGTTGTGCAAATAGGTGCATGACTCATTTATCACAGTGGATGTCGTTCTAAGAACGTTGGAATCAAAAAAGGGACAGTTGGGTGGAGCTCACAATAACTCAGGGAGTTGTGCAAATGGGTGCATGACTCATTTCAAAGCAGAGTGTTAAAAGGAGGAAAGGGAGATGAAAAGAGAACAAAGAGAACAAAGAAGGGAAGAATTGTGGAGCAAAGCTCAACCATTGTTTGATCAACTCGAGGCAGAGGGGAGAATTGAAAAATTCAATCCAGCTGACTGGCTGAAGGATGATTCGGAGGCAGGAAAATTCTTGCAAGAGAATTTTTCAAAAGAAGAATGCAAGAACTTTCGAGACATTGTCATCGCGCAGTTGGCGCTGAGTGTCGAATAAGGTTGCTGGGTTGGTGTCAGGGAAAAACGATAACATCGTTTTTCCCTGATGAAATTTATTTATTAATTTTTTTAGATATAGTTACAATGTTAAGAGCAATCATCAAAAACAAAAAAATAGAATTGGACACGAAGAAGAAAAAACATCCTTTGAAAGAAATTCAAAAGGAGTGTTTTGAATTTTTGAATAAAAATAATCCTAAAGATTATCACCGATCATTTAAAAGTGCGATAGTGGACGGGAAATCTGTGGGGTTGATTGCTGAAATTAAGTTAGCATCTCCAAGTACTGGAAAGCTAACTGAAATAAGTTGCACGGATGTTGCAAAAAAATATAACAAAAGCAAAGCGGATGTCATCTCTGTTTTGACAGATGAAAAATATTTCAATGGTCACCTTTCCTATCTCAGAAAGGTTAGAGAAATTTGTCATCAACCAATTTTCAGAAAAGATTTTATAGTGGATTCATATCAAATCTATGAAACAGCTTTGCATGGCGCAGATGCCTTTCTGCTTATTGCTTCTGTGTTGACGCTTGATGAAATGAAACAATTGATTCAGTTGGGAAAAGAGGTTGGTCTTGAATGCTTAGTGGAAACTCATGATGAAAATGATGTTGAAAAAGCAATTCAAACAAGCGCAGAAATAATCGGGATTAACAATCGTGATTTGAAAACAATGAAAACAGATCTAGGAACAACAGAGCGTTTGATGAAAAGCATTTCAGGGGATAGAATAGTAATTAGTGAGTCAGGAATCAACAATCGTGATGATGTTGAAAGAATGATTGGTTTGGGGGTCAAAGGTGTTTTGGTTGGAACATCAATTATTAAGTCAGAAAACATGATTGATAAAATTAATAGTCTAAAAGAGTAGGATTTATGAAAAATATTTTTATTAAAAATAAATATAATGCTGATTCTCATGGTCATTTCGAAGAATATGGTGGTCGATATGTTCCAGAGATGTTAATTCCAGCATTAGAAGAAGTTGAGAGAGGATACAACGAAATCAAAAATGATCCTGTGTTTATGGAAGAATTAATGGACTTGTTTCATAATTATTCTGGCAGGCCAACCCCGCTTTATTTTGCAAAAAACCTATCAGATTATTTGGGTGGTGCAAAAATATTTTTGAAGCAAGAAGGGCTCAATCATACGGGTGCTCACAAGATTAACAATTGTCTGGGGCAGGCGCTTTTGGCAAAGAAAATGGGCAAAAAGAGATTGATTGCTGAAACTGGGGCTGGGCAACATGGTGTTGCAACAGCAACGGTTGCTGCTAAGTTGAAAATGAAATGCAAGGTGTATATGGGAAAAGTGGATTATGATCGTCAACGCCCCAATGTTTTTTGGATGGAGCAACTTGGGGCTGAGGTTGTTCCTGTGGAGCACGGAACACAAAGATTGAAAGATGCTGTCACAGCAACTTTGCAGGATTGGATTGAGAATGTTGACGACACATTCTATTTGCTTGGATCAGCACTTGGACCACATCCATATCCATCGATGGTTCGCGATTTTCAAACGATTATTGGGCTTGAGGTTCAAAAACAATTAAAAGAAGTTTATGAAATTGATAGACCTGACTTTATTGTAGCTTGTGTAGGAGGAGGGAGTAACGCCATTGGAATATTTAATCCATATTTAGAAGATGAAAAAGTGGGATTGATTGGAGTTGAAGCGGGTGGAAAAGGAGTTGGAAAGATTGGAAATCATGCTGCGCGACTACAGAAAGATCCAAAGATTGGAGTAGTTGAAGGTTACAAGTCATATTTTTTGCAAGACAGTGACGGGCAATTGCAAAATACTCACAGTATTTCTGCTGGACTGGATTATGCTGGCATTGGGCCAGAGCACGCTTTGCTGTGGAAAAAAGGAAGAGTCAAATATCAATATGCAGCTGACAAAGAAGTTATTGCTGCTTTCAAATTGCTTGCAAAAAAAGAAGGAATCATTGCTGCTTTGGAATCATCTCATGCCGTGGCGCATGCTATTGATCTAGCAAAGAAACTAGATAGAAATAAAAATATTGTTGTGAATCTTTCTGGAAGAGGTGACAAGGATATTTTCATTATTGCGAAGGTTCTTGGGGATGAAAAATGGAAAAAGTTTTTGAAAGAAGAAAGTTTATAATTTTTCAATTAATGCGTTAGAGTAATATATGAAAAAAATTAAAGATCAATTAAATAAAATTAAAAAAGAGAATCGTTTGGGAGTAATGACTCACATTGTCGTGGGTTATCCCAGCTTGGAAGAGAACAAGAAAATGATTCAATTGATGGCCGAGACCGGGGTTGATTTTATTGAGTTGCAAATTCCATTTTCTGATCCAATGGCAGATGGACCAATGATAATGAAGGCAAATAAGGAGTCTCTTGATCAGGGAACCAAAGTTCGAGATGCTTTTATGTTGATGCGAGAAATGTCACAAAAGATCGAAATTCCATTATTGTTCATGGGATATTTTAATACGGTTTTGAATTATGGAACGGAAAAGTTTTGTCATGATGCGAGTCAAGCAGGATGTAGCGGACTCATTTTTCCAGACATTCCACTAGAGGAAGAAAAGGAAGAGAATTTCATCAAGCACACGAATGAATTTGGCATGAATAGTATCAGAGTTCTTTCGCCAGCCAGTACCACTGAAAGAATTAAGAAGAACTCAGAAGTGGCTAGTGGATTTGTGTATTTTGTGGGTCGCAAAGGAACAACCGGTGCTAAAAAATCTTTGGATTCTTTATTGGAAAAAAACATTGAGAGATTGAAAAAACACATTAAAATTCCAGTGGCAGTTGGTTTTGGAATTTCAAATGCAACCCATGTCAGATCATTGGTGGGAAAAGCGGATGTGGTTGTTGTCGGCAGTGCTCTTTTGGAGGCATATGAATTGGGAGGAATGAAGAAGGTTGGAAATATTTTAGAATCCATTGTTGATGCAACTAGATAAAAGAAAATATTTGGAAAATGGGTTGCGTTATTTTTTCCATTGTGTATACTAGAAGTAATAAGATAAAAAACTTTATGCAAAGACAAATTGAAAAAATTTCATATTTCTTCTTTTTCTTCTTTTGGGCTCGCCTCAGAGGTCAATTTGTTTTTGTTCGGAAATAGAAGTTGAAATTTTCTTGATAAAAATAAGCTGTCCTCACGAGGATAGCTTTTTTTGTTTAGTAGGTAGTAGGTGAGCACATTACCAATCAATCTTTCAAAGTGAAGGAGAAAATATGAAGATGCATGAATACATTAAATCTGGATGTCCGGTATGTGGTGATATCACTCTGGGTCTTTTGTCCCGAGTTGATTTTCTCAATAGTGAAACATTATCAATGCGGCGCCATTGTGGGTGTGGGGAAATCATTTTCATCATGCAACCATTGAATGTTTTGACGGCACTGGAGTGTCATAATGCGGTCTCTGAGAAAAGGCGTCAGATGGAAAGAGTTGTGGCACAAATTTGTGAGGGCGTAAAAGTAACACAAGTTTTCAAAAAAAGATCCCATCAAAGCTATTTTGGAGAAAGTGATGAAAAAGAGCGATTAGTAGAACTTAGCCTGACTGAGCTGAGGAGATTTATGTCCTCAGAATTGATCGCTGATCCATTCCTTTTAAATCAAGATTATGTCAAAAATTTCATGCTTGACAGGATAGGTGAAATGGAAGGAAGAATGGTCGAGAGTCTAAATGGTGACAAGAGCTTAAGAATTTCAGGTGGGTTTGTGCTGTGTATCAGAGACTCACTCTTGAAATTAAGTAAAGCACCTATGCGACCTGATCAAGATGATATTGGAGCGTGCCTCACTGCAGACTCCAACAGCTGGTAGACTCCAGTAATCAGGGTAGGAAAGTTATAATGACTTTCCGCCCTGTTTTTTTATTTGAAAAATTTAAAAGTTAAATTGTCATTCCGGAAATCCATCCTTTATTGATCGTAGCTGATAACGATAGGTTGAAGTTTGATTAAGAGTGGATCCCGGATAAACTATTTTTATAAACTTCAATTCTTCAGCCTGAAAAATATGTTTTCCGGGATGATATGTAAAAGTGTTTTTTCATATTTTTCAAAAAAATGTTATAATAATCTCATTGAAGTAAACATTGTTTATTGAATTTTTTTATAAGAAAGAAAAGATGCCTCAAAAAGAACAAAAAGAAGCTATTATTAAGCTCACAGGAGTTAATCTTACATATAACAAGGGAAAGCCTAATGCCTATCAAGCTTTGCACAACATCAATCTTGAAATCAAAAGAAATGAATTTGCAATCATATTTGGTCCGTCTGGTTGTGGAAAATCCAGTCTTTTGAACACAATTTCCGGATTGGAAAATCCTGACGAAGGAAGTGTTTTTGTTGATGGTGGGGATATTTCAAAGATCACTGATTCGATATATAAGGCGAATTTCTATCGAAAAACAACAGGAATGATCTTTCAATCATACAACCTAATTCCAACACTAACAGTGTTGGAAAATGTTTCCATTCCTCAAATTTTCATTAGTGAAGGGAAAAAAAATCGCGAGAAAAAGGCGATGGTTCTTTTGGAGAGATTTGGAATCAAGGAGCATGCACACAAGCTTCCAACGGAGCTTTCTGGAGGACAGCAACAAAGAATCGGTATTGCAAGATCCATCATCAATAACCAGCCACTTATTCTTGCGGATGAACCGGTGGGAAATCTTGATTCAAAGTCAGCAGCGAACGTGATGCAGCTTTTGAATGATTTGAGAGCTGAGGACAAGACCATTGTCATGGTTTCTCACAATCCAGAGCACACTGTTTGGGGAAACCACATCATCTACATGAAAGATGGTAAGGTGGAGAAAGAGGAGTTCAAAGATATTGAAAAAGGAATTAGTGAAATCAAGAATGTTAGTCTCAAGGAGATGTCTCAGTTTGAGTCAATGCTCAAGAGTTTTCAAGGTCTCAGCAAAGAGCAGATTCGCGTTTTGATCACCCCAATGAAAGCCAAAATTTTGGCAAGATCATTCATCACGGATCTTGAGGAGAATCAAATTGACAGATTGGAGGATGGTGTCAAGCAAAGAGTTCTAAATACTATTGGTCCGGATATATTCCTGAAAAGATTGGACAAGCCTGAAGAGGAAAGAGGTGTTGGAATGGACGCAAGAACGGCGATGAAAATTTCTCAGAAAATGGAAGAAATTATTAAAGTTGTTGAGGTGATGTATCGCTCTGATGTTGAAGATACAATGAGAATTGACACTGTCATGAAATATCTCATCGAATGGGAAGGAGTGAGAGTGAGACCAA
>JAOUHN010000056.1 GCA_029865125.1 Candidatus Moraniibacteriota bacterium | reverse complement strand
CCGCAAAGAAAGTGTCTCCCGAAGGGAGATGTACGAGTAATCGTACCCTGGGTTCGAATCCCAATCTCACCGCATCAAGGCGTCTCCCGGAGGGAGATTAGGGGCAACTCTACGCAGGTTCGAATCCTGTTCTCTCCGCAAAGAAAGTGTCTCCCGAAGGGAGATGTACGAGTAATCGTACCCTGGGTTCGAATCCCAGTCTCACCGCATTAAGGCGTCTCCCGGAGGGAGATTAGGGGTAAAACCTTACGCAGGTTCGAATCCTGTTCTCTCCGCAAAGAAAGTGTCTCCCGGAGGGAGATTAGGGGCAACTCTACGCAGGTTCGAATCCTGTCCCTTCCGCACAGAAAAGAACCACTTTATTTTGAGGTGGTTTTTGTTATTTCACAAAAATTTCATGTGTTTTTGGTATAATAATAGCGATTAATTTTTTTGAAAAAAATATGAAAATACTTAGAAATTTTTTTACAAACATGTCATTCTGAACTTGTTTCAGAATCCCGGAATATTATTGACACGTGTGCTGATATAAGGGGATCCTGAATCAAGTTCAGGATGACAAGTGACGGAGATGAGGTAGTTAATTAACTTTAATATATGAAAATCAAATGAGAATATCGAAATTTTTTATTTTAATTTTACCTTTCTTGTGTGCAGGTGTTGTGAGTGCTCATCAGCCAAGGCTGGTTGAGAGTGAGAATGTTGTGATTGAAAACCCGGAAGTTTCACAAGCTTTCTATGGTGAGCTTGTGGGTGAGCCTGCGTTCTATGAACTTGAAAGTGAAAATCCCTTTGATCTTTATGTGGCAATTCTGGTTCCGGACGTGCCTGGAGTTTCAAAAGATGTTTCTGCTGAAATTTCCAGGGAGGGAAACGGGGGATTCAGTGTTTTTTTGGATGGAGAAAATTTCGAGTGGACGGAGTACTATGAGGAACACGCTGGGGATAACTATTTTTCAGGACCATATTTCAGTGACGAAAACAAGGATGAGCTTCATCCAAAAGGAGTGAGGGTGAGTGAAGGGAAATATGTCATCAAGGTTTCAAATCTCAGCAATCAGGGGAAATATGTCTTGGTGGTTGGAGACACGGAAAGTTTTCCGCTGAGAGAGATTGCCAGAACAGTGACTGTCATGCCGGGGCTCAAGAAATATTTTGAAAAATCAATTTTTGAATCTTTTTCAACTCCAACAATGGTCAGATTCCTTTTGGTTGTGATTGTCGCGTTAGTCGCGATGATTACTCTTGTTTGGTGGATTGTGAAATTGATTCGCCGTCGATTGTCTGCATAGTTTTTTGTTTAAAAAATAAAATCCATCTATAAAAAAGATGGATTTTTTGATTATTAAAAATTCACAAAAAGTTCATATCATTTTGTTAATATATATTTAGGAAGTGTAAATAAATATGCGTAGTAATAAAAATATGAAATTTTTGAGAATAAAAAAAGTCTTTAGTGTTTTTGTGAAAATTGTTTGTGTTGTGATTATTTTTTCGAGCTTAGTGTGTCCAATTGAGTCAAATGCTCAGACTCATCAATCTGAGGTTGTGAGAGTTGGGGTGTATGATAATGCTCCGAAAATATATCGAGATGATGACGGTGTTATCAAGGGTTTTTGGGCGGATGTTGTAAATGATATTGCAGAAGAAGAGAATTGGAAAGTGGAATATGTTTTTGGAACTTGGTCTGAAGGTTTGGATAGATTGGAAAAAGGAGAGATTGACATTATGGTAGATGTTGCTGTTTCTGAAGATCGAAAGGAAGTATATGATTTTTCCAATGAGACTGTGTTGGTGAATTGGGCAGAGATTTACACTAGACCAGACATTGAGGTGAATTCAATTTTTGATTTGGAAGGAAAAAATATTGCAGTCATGCAGAGTGGAATTCATTTTATTGGACCGTTGGGGATTAAGAATCTTTTAGATGGGTTTAATATTAATGCTAATTTTATTGATACGGAGGTGTATGCAGATGTGTTTGAAAAATTGAACAACAGAGAGGTTGATGCTGGGGTTGTGAATAGGATTTTTGGTATCAGTAATGCTGACAAATATAACGTCATAAGAACAGGGATTGTTTTCAATCCAGTTGAACTTAGGTTTGCATTTGCAAAAAATTCTAACAAGAATAGTGTGCTTATTCCGGCTATTGATGCACAGATAAAAAGAATGAAAGATGATCGAGAAAGTGCTTACTACAAATCAATGGATAGTTATTTTCCTGGAACCTCTATGGAAATTGAAATTTTTCCAATTTGGATGAAGCAAGTGTTGATTGTGGGTGGATTATTGTTGTTTTGTGCTTTGATTTATGGGTTGATGATGAAGCATTATCAAAAAATTCTTGAAAGAAAAGTTCGAGAAAAAACGAAAGATTTATTGGAATCAAATAATTTTAACCAGGCTATGATTGATTCCATTCCTTTTGGAATGCATATTATTAATAGTAAAGGGGAGATTCTTTTTCTAAATAAAAAATTGAGAGATAGTTTTGAGAGGGATGTTACCGGAGAAAAATGTTGGGAGGTTTATGGAAAAAATAAAAAACAACCCTGCAATTGCTTGCTTAGAAATGGCATTAATATTGGAAGGGTGGAAGAAGGAGAAGTCTCATCATGCATGATTGATAAGATTCTTAGAATTACATATACAGGAATGAAATACAAAGATGAATATGCTATGATGGAAGTTTTTCAGGACGTCACAGCGCAAAGAGAGTCGGAGGAAAAAAACATAAGACTTGATAAATTAAAATCAAGATTCATTAACACATTGAGTCATATCACAAGAACTCCATTGACGGGAATCGCGTGGACTCTTGAAAGCCTTCTTTCTGGTGATCTTGGAAAATTGAAAGAAGAGCAAGCAGCTTTGATTCGCCAAGCACTTGTAAATGAAAAGAAGATAGTTGCTGTTATTTCCAATATGAATGTTGCTTTGGATATTGAGAGAGGAATGATGAAACTTGAATTACTTGAAACTATGCTGGATGATTTGACTAGATCAGTGATTCAGCAATTTAATCCTATGTGTGAGTTGAAAGAAATCAAATGCAGGGTGAATGTATCGAGATCAGATATTAAAGAGGTCAGGATAGATCCGGAAAAAATAAGACGTGTTTTGGATATTTTAATCTTCAATGCAATTACATATAGCTCAAAAGAGGGAGTTGTTGATGTTGATTTTTTGAGGAAAAACGGAGTGATTAGAGTGGCAATAAGAGATGTTGGTGTTGGAATCCCGAATAAGGAGCAAGGTGATATTTTTGGATTGTTTTTTCGTGCATCGAATGCATATGAATCTTATCCTGATGGGGCAGGGATCGGGTTGTATATCGCCAAGGCTATTGTGGAGAAGCACGGTGGAAAAATAGGATTCGAAAGCACTGAAGGTAAGGGAAGTACATTTTGGTTTGAATTGCCGGTTGAATAATGATTTCATTTTCCAAAAAATCCATTTGTAAAAAGATGGATTTTTATTTTCTTGGATGATATAATATCATCATAAGATACTTTTATTGTTTTTTTGATATGAAAAAAACCAAACTTATTGTTTTGGGTCTTGTGGAAAATGAAAGAGGTGAGTTTCTTTTGAGTCAAAGAAATAATCCTGATGTCCCTGAAGCTCATTTGAAATG
>JAOUHN010000055.1 GCA_029865125.1 Candidatus Moraniibacteriota bacterium | reverse complement strand
CGAACAAGACAAAATCAGATATCATATCACTCTTCTTGTGAAAAATGAAAAAGGCTACAAAAACCTCATGAAACTTGTGTCCATTGCACATCTTGACGGATTTTATTACAAGCCTCGAATCGACAAAAAGACTCTCAAAAAATATAGTGAGGGACTCATTGCGATGAGCGGATGCATTCAAGGGGAAGTTCCTCAAGCGGTTGTCAATCATGGAATTGAAAAAGCCACTGAAGTTGCCAAGGAATATGAGGGAATTTTCGGAAAAGGAAACTTCTATATGGAAGTTCAACACCTCCCCACTCTCGAAAAACAAACTATTGCCAATGCGGGAATGATTGAGATCAGCAAAAAAGAAGGCATTCCAATTGTTGCCACAGGTGACATTCACTATGCCAATAAAGACGATGCTGAGAGTCAAGATATTCTTCTTTGCATTCAAACCAACCGAAAAGTTCATGAAGAAAACAGAATGAAACTTTTAGACTACGATCTTTCGATGAAATCACAAGAAGAGATGATCAGGCTTTTCAAAGATAATCCAGAAGCCATTGAAAACACTCAAAAAATTGTTGACGCTTGCAACTTTGAAATCACCCTAGGAGAAACTCAATTGCCTCAATTTGAAGTTCCAGAGGGTCACACTGATGAAACATTTCTCAGAAAAATGACGGAGGATGGACTTCACAAAAAATTCAAAAAAGAAGAAATCACGCAAGAACATATTGACAGAATGAATTTCGAACTATCCATTATCGAAAAAATGGGGTTTCCTTCATATTTCCTCATTGTCCAGGACTTCGTGAACTGGGCAAAAGGACAAGGAATTGTTGTGGGTCCAGGGAGAGGAAGTGCTGCTGGGAGTTTTGTTTCATATCTCATTGGAATCACAAACATTGATCCAATCAAATATGATCTTCTTTTTGAAAGATTTTTGAACCCAGAAAGAGTGTCTATGCCCGATGTTGATATGGATTTTGCCGACGACAGACGCGATGAGGTGTTGGATTATGTCAGAAAAAAATATGGAAATGACCATGTAGCTCAAATTATTACATTTGGAACAATGGCAGCGCGTGCTGCAATCAGAGACACAGGAAGAGCACTTGATTATCCCTATGAGTTTTGCGACAGAGCTTCAAAAATGATTCCGATGTTTTCCAGCATCGAAGAAGCTCTTGATGATGTCCCTGAATTCAAGCAATTCTATGACACTGAGGCTGGAGCAAAAAAACTAGTTGACAGTGCAAAAAAACTTGAAGGAGTGGCACGTCATGCTTCCATGCATGCCTGCGGAGTTGTGATCACAAAAAATCCTGTCACAGAATACACACCACTTCAAAACATCACAGGAAGTCGAGAAGGAACAGTGACTCAATATGCCTCTTCGACAAAATACAGTGTGGTGGAAAAAATCGGTCTTTTGAAAATGGACTTTTTGGGACTCAAAAACTTAACCATCATTCAAAATACCCTCAATATTCTGAAAAACACTAAAGGAGTCAATATTGATATTGAAAACATTGATCTTGAGGACGAAAAAACATATCAACTTCTTCAGGAAGCCAAAACAACTGGAGTGTTTCAACTTGAAAGTTCTGGAATGAAAAGATATCTCAAACAATTGAAACCCACAAATTTGGAAGATGTGATTGCGATGGTTGCATTGTATCGACCTGGACCAATGGATTGGATTCCTGATTTCATCGATAGAAAACATGGACGAAAAAAAATTCAATATCTCCACCCAAAACTTGAGCCCATTTTGAACAAAACATATGGAGTAGCAGTGTATCAGGAGCAAGTCATGCAGATTGCTCAACAACTTGCAGGATATTCTCTGGGAGGAGCTGACATGCTCAGAAAAGCCATGGGGAAAAAAATCATGGAACTCATTCAAGAAGAAAAAAAGAAATTCATTGAAGGCGCTTTTCAAAATGGAATTGACAAGAAAACAGCGGAAGGAATTTTTGCTTTCATTGAGCCATTTGCGGGATATGGTTTCAACAGAAGTCACGCAGCTTGCTATGGCCTCATTGGCTATCAAACAGCATTTCTCAAAGCCCACTACCCTGCTGAATTCATGGCTGCTCTCATGACATCTGATCAAGACAACACGGACAGAATCGCAATTGAGGTTGACGAATCAGAGCAAATGGGAATTGAGGTTCTTCCTCCTCACATCAATGAAAGCTTCGAAGAATTCACAGTAGTGAAAAATAATGAAGACACAGAATGTATTCGATTCGGACTCAATGCCATCAAAAACGTTGGTCACACAGTTGCTCATGAAATTGTTGCGGAACGAAAGAAAAACGGACCATTTGAAAGTCTTGAAGATTTGATTGACCGAGTCACAACCAAGGACCTCAACAAAAAATCAATTGAAGCTCTTGCAAAAGTTGGAGCACTGGAAGGAATTGGTGAGCGAAATCAAATTATTGAAAATATTGAGCTCATCATCAATTTTTCAAAAAGTATTCACAAAGAAAAAAACTCCAACCAAACCAGTCTTTTTGGAGAAGACATTCTTGAAAAGCCAAAACTTCTACTTCCAGAAAAACCACATTCCACAAAAAAACAAAGACTTCAATGGGAAAAAGAACTCTTGGGGCTATATGTTAGCGATCACCCAGTCGGAGAATTTCAAGAATATTTCGACAATGTTGCCACTCCCATCAAAAGTCTTTCCGAAAAACACGTTGGAAGACAAGTTCAAATCGGAGGAGTTATCAGCAGTGTCAAAAAAATCATCACTAAAAGAAAGCAAAACATGGCTTTTGTCAGCATTGAAGATTTGAAAGGAAAGATGGAGATTTTGGTTTTTCCATACATTCTTGAAAAAACAGAATCCATTTGGAAAGAAGATAACATCATCTTGGCTGAAGGTAAAATTTCTGACAAAGATGGAAGTTTCAAACTTCTTGCTGATGACGCAAAGCTCATCAACAAAGAAGAAGTGGAAACATATCAAAGAATTCTTGAAACTCAAAGAAAAAATGGCAGTCTTCCTTCTCAACAAATTCAATCGAAAGAAATTCAACAAGCTGAAACTCAAGCAGAATCAGTGCAAGAAATTTCTGAAAAACAAAATTTTGATTCCATTTCAAAACTCATCGTCTCCCTTCCCTCTTCAACCAACCAAGAAACAATGCAAAAACTTTCTTCAATTTTTGACTCTTGTGAATTTGGAACCGCCAAAATTTTCGTTCAAATCGGAAATCAAAAACTTGAAACGAATTACACCATTAAAATCACTGATAACATCCTGAGAAGCATCAAAAGAATAGCAGGAGAAAACTCAATCAATTTGGCATAAAAAAATCAGAGGTCGCGGCGTTTTCGCTGCGACCCCCCCCTCATTATTCTCACACTCAAAAATATCCTGATCCCCCCACAAAAATCTGGGGGCCTTTTGCATTTTTTACAAAATATATAATAACTTGAACATGATGCCCAAAATCATCTCTTTTGAGATGAATAGTCAACACAAACCTCCTCTTGGGACAGTTTAATTGAATACTTACGTTCCGACTAATGCGATAGTTAATTTTATTACCATCACGAATGACAGAAAAAGGTTCCCATGTAATCTTTCGCTCACAACTATTGCCCCTAATTGCTTGTCGCAATATAAACTTTCTTTGGCAGTTTTTGCAAACGAATCT
>JAOUHN010000054.1 GCA_029865125.1 Candidatus Moraniibacteriota bacterium | reverse complement strand
TCAAATTTTCATGACCATCTCCTTATATATCAGAAAATTTGAAGGAAAATATACCTAAAGAACTTCAAGAGATATTACCATATTTTCCTCCAAAAGTCAAGAGGTTGTCAACAAAAAAACAACCCTGCAGTAATGCAGGATTGCTTTTTTCAAGTCTATTTTTCATTTTTTCACTATGCACTTTCAAGCTCTGACTTCAAAGAATCTTTGTCTTGAACTCCGGTGAATTCTTTGACAACCTTTCCTCCTTTGAAAATCTTGATTGATGGAATTGACATGATTCCATATTTTGAAGCGGTGTCAGAGTTTTCATCAACATTGACCTTTCCAACCTTGAATTTCCCTTTTGTGTCTTCTGCCAATTCATCAATTACAGGTCCCATCATTTGACAAGGTCCGCACCATGGTGCCCAGAAGTCAACCAAAACAGCTCCTTCGCTTTCGATTACTTCTTTTTCAAAATTACTATCAGTGAATTCTAAAGCCATACTATTTTCGACACCCAAATCCTAATTTCATCAACTAGACAATTGGATGTTTTCATTTTTTTACTTTTTAGTCTTTTTAGTTCTGAGTCTCTTCCGCTGGAGCTGGGGTTTCTTCTGTAGTAGTTCTGTCTCCTTGAACTTGTTCTGGACCAATCAAATTAGTTTTTTCTTCTTCTGTTTTAACTTCTTCTTCAACAATAGGCTCCTCTGCTGGTACAGATTTCAAATTACTAACCCCGGATTTCACGTTATTGATCATCTTTTGAACTTGTTCTTTCACGTTCTCATCTTTTCCTTCTGAAACTAAGTCAAGAACTTTTTGATATCTCTCAATTGCTGCATCTTTTTCACCTGTTTTCTCAAATAACACTCCGAGATTGAAGTTGGCGTTCACATGATTTGGATCAACTGCAAGAATGTAGTTGTAAACTTTTTTTGCATTGCTTTCATCCTCTCCTTTTCCTCGAGTTTGATATATTCTTCCAAGATTAAATAGATACCCCACATTTTTGCTATCTCCACTTATTGCTTTCACATTAGCAATAATTGCATCATCAGTTTTTCCTAGTGCTTCAAAGGCAATTGCTAAGTTGTAATATCCAGGAGCAAAATCCATCTTTTTCTCAATTGACATTTTCAAGTTCTCCTCTGCTTCTTCCAATAATCTCTGTTTTTCATCTTCATTCTCTTCTTGTGAAGCTAGACTCAATTTGAATTGACCGATTTTCAGATAGAAAACAGGGTTGTGCTTTTCAAGCTCGAGAGCTTTTCTATATTGCTCTTCAGAAAGAGGAAGCATCTCTGGAGCATATGCTCCGGCACTTTCATATACTTGCGCTAGAACTGAAATAGCTAACACATCATTTGGCATCTTTGCTGCTCCATCTTTTCCAAATTCAATTGATTTGTTTGCATAAGCCTGAATTTTTTTCACCTTCGCTTCATCAACAGCCTCTCCTGAATTCAAAATTTCATAATTAGCTAATGCCATGTATTCTTGGCTGGCTCTCAAAGAATATCTAGCCTCTCTTTTATTAAGCGAATATGCTTTAGTAATCATTCTTATTGATCCTTCCTCAGAAATTTCAGTTTCTCTCGAACCTTTTCCAGCATAGATATCAGCAAGATACACTTTTCCAATAAACACAACCAAAACCGCAACAACAGAACTTACAACAATGAACACAAATGCAAGTGCCAAAGCAAATTTTGGAGAAGCTTTCAAAGAAAGATTCAAATAATCTCCTTCTGTCTCACCCTCAAAAAATAGAGCGGCCATTGCCAATGATGCTATGAGACCTGTCAAAATCAATATTGTTCCTTCGAGTCTAAAAAGGAAGCTACTCACAATCAAAATGATTGAACAAGAAATCAACCCTAAAGAATAAATCTTATTTCTCTCTTTGTTTTTTGTAAGAAGATACATTGCAACTCCAAAAAATGTGAGAGTCAAAAATATCAAAGCCACTGTTCCCAAAATTCCAGTAGTTGAAATCGATTCAAAAAACAATCCTGATCCCTGATAGAACCTAAGGTTATAAAACATATTGTTATTGAACTCCTGTGGCTTGTAGGCAGAAAAATCATATCCATAAGTAGCCAAACCAGAACCAAAAATCGCGTCTTCTTTCAGTCCACCCTTAGCAATTTCCCAAGAAATTTTTGAGTTTGGACTAACCTCCAAAGGAATGTTAATTCTAGCAAGATCATTAGGGCCAACCATCAATGCAATGATTCCAAAAACAAATACAAGCATTGGTACCCATGTGATATTTTCCTTTGGTCTCACAATTTTTGCAAGAACATATACCAAAGTGAATCCGAGTCCAAGCAAGATAATTAGCATTGAAATTTTGTCATACAAAGCAATCAAAATCAAAATATTGAAAGCCACAACTATCAACATCAAAGGAGTTAAAACCTTCTTTGATCTTTTTGAAGCCCCATCCTCATTCATTTTGAAAACAACGGACAAAATCACTGGAATAGAAGCACCCAGAAATAATCTCAATCCACTTATTGTTCCTGTGAGACTAACCGGTGAAAACTCTCTCAATTTTGCTGGCAAGAATGTAACACCAAAAATAGTCAGTAATGTCCACAATGAAACAACACCCACAGCAGACACAAATCCTGTCATCATCAGACGAAGTCTCTTGGCATTGAAGTTACTGAGAATCACATAATACATCACAATGACAGCAGTAATGTTGAGCAATCCTCTAGAAGGATCCCCAAAAAATCCCCAGAAGCTGTGCCACTTATCCACAGAAAACAAAGTAGACACGAGTCCTGCTAGCCAAAAAATTGCAATTGCAATGTCTAGCGGAGTTCTCTTGATTTTCATCTCCCCTGAAATAACACTCTTGGAGGCCCAAGCCACTGACGCTAGCAACACCCAAAAATAGAAATAGATTTGTTTTTCAAAAACAACTCCTTGAAAAGTCAGTCCTGTGAAAAAAATTGGAAGACCAAAAAATGTCATGAATAAACTCAAACTTATAAGTTTGTCAAAAATTCCAGCCATTGCTTTTGGATTTTCTTTTTTTTCTCCTTGTTGATAAATTCTTGGATTAACATTCGAAAAGCTAGCCCCTGGTCTACCGCTATTCGGTCTATTTAGATTTACATTCATATGAATTTCTACATATTAAAAATTAAATTAATTAACACTTCAAAGTATATTTTATTCTATTTGTTATTTTTTGTAAAATATCAAAAAATACACTACTTACAACTAGTATATAAAATTTACACAAGTTTGTAAAACTTAACACTTTTCCTTTATTCTTCCACGTCAATAATCCACCAGTCAAATTTCACTTTTTCCATCAATGGTTGTGCCACTTCAACTGTGAATCCCACACCTGGATTGATTTGGGTGACTGACAGTGGTTGACTCATCACATTTTTCGAAGTAACAAAAATCTTTGAATTAGCTTCCACCGCTTCAGTTTCAACAACTGCAGAAGTTCCGTTGTTCACAATCCCCTCACCTGTTTCGTCGTCAATCCAGTCGGAATTTTCATCAAGAGGCATTTCATCTCCAGTCACATCATCTTTTCCATCCTCATCACTGTCGCGTGGAATTACATTTCCACTGCAGTCATCCACATTGTCCTCATCAACATCAATGACAACAGCAGAACAAATTTCGCTCTCTCCAATAATTGGTGCATTCCCCTCAACCACACTAATCGTAATGTATCCTCCTTCGAGTGTTTCAGCTTTCAGTTTTCCATTCAACAGAACGTTGCCATCCGCATCCTTTGTCACAAAATCATTTCCATTAATTGCGAGCATGAAATCAGTGAGTGTTTGCACTTGCTCTTTGATGGTGCTGATTTCAAGAAG
>JAOUHN010000024.1 GCA_029865125.1 Candidatus Moraniibacteriota bacterium | reverse complement strand
AAAACCCTTATTGCTGCAAATTTTCAATTTATAATTTTCAATTTTCATTCAATTTAAAATAAATCAATTTTTCAATAAAATAACCTTTTAACAATTCTGCAAATATTGGGCTTTAAATTTTTAAATTTTCACATTAAAAATTCATTTCTAAATTTTAAATTAAAAATTTTAAATTTAATACTACGGCGCGCAACAGCATGTATCCACACTAGGACCTCCAGTGCAATAAGTGTCTCCTTCTGGCTCATATATTTCACCATTAATTTCACACAAAACAGGTGGTGTTGCGCGACATACTCCATCATCATAACCATTATCCTGACAATACACAGCGCAAGTTGGAATCAATTTTATTCCATGCCAGTTGTGGAGATATGTGGACAGCACCACACTTCCAGTGCGTTGTTGATTTTGCTGCCATGTCACAGTTGAAGTCACGACTCTTCGATTGCTGTCAAGAGAAGAAATATTAATTTGTCTCGTGAAAATATCCTTTGTGTCAGAAGAACCGGACAACCTCCATTCATTGCCACTTACAACCAATCCGTAATTCCCATTAGCAAGCAAAGAAAAGTTGTAATCTCGAATATTTCTCACCGCCTCCAATCCTTCCTCAGCCAACAAACTTGCCCTGTTTCTTTTGCCTGCCAAAGAAGCACTTTCTCTTCCATACATAACCGTCCCCACCACAACCGTCACAATCAAAATAAACACAGCCCCTGCAAGCAATGCTTCCACCAAACTAAACCCCTTCTTACTGCAAATTCTTAATTTAAAATTTAAAATTTTCATTCAATTTTCAATTACTCAATTTTAGAAAATTATTAACCAAACTCACACGTGTCATTCTAAATTCAAAATAAAATCATTTACTCATATTTTAAAATTTATCATTAAAAATTCATTTTAAATTTTAAATTGAAAATTTTAAATTAAGCACACTAATATTCCACCATCCCTTTCCCATTCACAGTCACAACCACAGAATCACCCAAAACGGATGTGGCAGTGACAGATCCGGTCACATTTGGCTCGCCTGTGAATTTTTCAAAAACAATTTCTCCTAGCCCAGAAAAAGAAATGTTATTGGAAAAATCATACACTTCATCAAAATTACCGTCTCTTGATGCATAGCTGGTTCCTTTGAATAATGTGATTTGCCCAACTCTGACATCCACACCCCAAGAAATGTCATCCTCCATTGCTTGCGACAAGATTTGTGCTCGCCGAAATGAATGAACGATTTCATCCCTCACAATATTCAAATAATTTTGAGTTTGAAAATAACGATATACTGGAATCGAAAATCCTGCCAAAATAGTGACCACAACCATAGCCAAAAGAACCTCCATTAAAGTAAAACCCTTATTGCTGCAAATTTTCAATTTATAATTTTCAATTTTCATTCAATTTAAAATAAATCAATTTTTCAATAAAATAACCTTTTAACAATTCTGCAAATATTGGGCTTTAAATTTTTAAATTTTCACATTAAAAATTCATTTCTAAATTTTAAATTAAAAATTTACATATTCTAACTTAATCCCCCAATCAAGCTGTAAATCGGAAGTATTATTGCAAGTGCCACAAAAATCACACCCAGCCACACGATGACCAGCAATACTGGCTCCAAAATAACGGTCAGATTTTTTGTGGTAATTTCTGTTTTGTCTTCAAAAATTCTTCCAATTTTCTGAAGTACTTCTGGCAAGTTTCCAGATTGCTCTCCCGTGATAATCATTTGCTGAATAGATGCTGGGATTAATTTTTCTGATTTTGGATATTTTTCAAAAATCTGCTGAAAAGATTCTCCTTCTTCAACGTTTTTCCTCAAAAAAACATACAATTTTTGATATCTCCTAATAGTTGTTGATCTGGACAATGACTCCAAGGAGTCTACAATTGTGAGACCCGCCTCCAAAACAGATCCCAAAATGAAACCAAATCTAGATAATTCCATTTCTTGCATCAATCTTCTGATTCCTGGCAAAGAAAGAATAATTGCTTGACCGACATGTCTTGTTTTTTTGAAAACAAAAACAAAGAAAAAAACAATGATTACAAAAATCAAAAAAGAAGGAATGAAAACATTTCCATATTCACCCAAAAATTCACCAAAAGAAATCAAGATTTTCGTAGCCCAAGGAAGTTGAATATCTAATTGAGCAAAAACCGTAGCAAGTCTTGGCAAAATGAACCATGCAATTCCAGTAGCAATCACAAAACCCAAAAGAAAAACTATCATAGGATACATTGCTGCTGAACGCATTCTGGATTTGAATATATTTTCCTTTTGCTGATTATTTGAAATTAAAATAAGATTCTCTGGAAGTCCTCCTATTTTTTCACCCACTCTAACCAAAGAAATGACATATTCAGAAAAAATTCCTGATCTATTCATTGAATCCCAAAGTGGAACTCCTGCTTCAATATCACCCTGAAACTCATTGATCACTTTTTTCATGATCTTTGAACGAACCTCTCTTTTGATCACCTCAAGAGCACTGACAACATTCATCCCGGAAGAAATCAACATTGATAAACTTTCAACAAAATAATCTTTTTCACTTCCAACACTAAGCCTGACCCAAAACCCATGTCTTTTTGATTTTTCTATTTTTTTATTTTCTTTTTTTTCCTTCAAAGATTTAAAATATATCTTTATTATTAGATATGCAGCAGTTAACTGCATTGAATAAAACTATTCCAATGGTTCAGCAACACGATACACCTCTTCGATAGTAGTGATTCCATTTTTCACCTTTTCAATTCCATCTTCAAAAAGACCTCGCATTCCTTTTTTTCTGGCCAGTTCAACAATTTGATCCGATGAAGGATTTTTCATGATAAGTTCTTTCATTTCCTTGTCTATATCAATAAACTCAAAGATTCCTGTTCTCCCCTTGTATCCAGTAGACCCACAAATCTCACAACCTTTCCCTTTGTATAATGTGACGCTTTCATCAGAAAAATAACGAGAAATTCCATGAAAATCTTTCTCAAGAGCAGAAATTTCATGCGACTCACTGAAACGACAATTTTCACAAACTTTTCTCACCAATCGCTGCGCAAAAACAACTTCCAGGGTGGAAGCCAAAAGAAAAGGCTCGATTCCCATATCAATCAAACGAGGAATGGATGTTGCAGAATCATTGGCATGAAAAGTAGAAAGCAACAAGTGACCTGTCAATGCTGCATTAACAGCAATTTCAGACGTCTCTTTGTCACGAATCTCCCCCACCAAAATAATATCCGGATCTTGTCTCACAATAGATTTCAATCCTTTGGAAAAAGTAATGTTTTTTTGCGCATTCACTTGAATCTGATTCACTCCCAGAATTCGATATTCCACAGGATCCTCAATTGTTGTGATGTTCACGTCTGGATTGTTCAACATTTTCAAAATAGAATACAGCGTTGTTGTTTTTCCTGATCCTGTTGGCCCTGTAACCAAAATCATCCCAAAAGGTTTCTTAGAAGCCTTTTTGACAATTTGCTGATGATTAACCGAAAGGCCTAAGTCAGCAAAAGACAATTCACGAGTGTATTGTGACAAAAGCCTAATGGTCACTTTCTCTCCGTCTAGAATAGGTGCCACTGAAACACGCATATCAATAGCACTCTTGTTTGTTTTGCTAATGTAGCGAATTGATCCATCTTGAGTAGCGAAATGCTCATCAATCCTGAGATGAGCCATAACCTTGATTCTATTTAGAATGTTTCCATACAACTCTTTTGAGATGCGACCTTTTTCGCTCAAAACACCATCAACACGAAAACGAATCACAACCTCTTTCTCTTGGGGTTCAAAATGAATATCCGATGCCTGATATATAACCGCGTCATCGAAAATTTCAGTGATGACAGCAGGAGCCACTCTTTCACCATCCTCAACAACCTCACTCAATCTCTTGGACAAAACATCTCGATAATAAACCAGGATTTCATCAATATCTTCAGACAAAGAAAAAGCTATTTCAATATCCCTGGAAGCAAAAACGTTTTTCAATTCATTTGTCAGATTAGCCCTAATTGGATCATCCGTTGCAATCACAACCTTCTCTTCACTTTCATCAAAAAGTACTACTCGAAGTTTTCTGGCAATCTCTTCAGGAATTTTGAAAACCTGCTCACGCGAAGGTTTGATGGAATTCAAATCAGCATATGAAATGTCATATGACTCTGCAATAGCTTGTCCTACCAAATCTTTTGTAACAATTTCATTTGAAAAAAGATAATCCAAAACCGACTGATTTTTATTCTCAGCATCCTTTTTTGCTTTTGAAACAACATCATCACTAACATAGTTTCCACTAACTAAAATATGTATAATTTTCTCCTCCTTCATATTTTATTTTTATTTTTGATCAAGTATTTTTTTAATGTGCTCAACAATATCAGAAATAGCCATGTTTGATTTCACAAAATAATCAGAAACACCCAACTCCATTGCCTTTTCCATGTCTTCCTGCTGACTCAAGTTTGAAAGAATTATAACAGGAGTCTCTTTGTTCAACTCTTTCTTTTTTTTCAAAAAATCAAATCCATTCATTCTTGGCATCACCAAATCCAATAAAATCAAATCAAATGATCCATCATCAAGAGCCTTCAATGCATCCTCACCATTAGATGCTGCAATTGTTTCAAAACCAGAACTATTAAGCTTCATTTCAAGTGCACCTGCAATTGGCCTCTCATCTTCAACTATCAAGATTTTCTTTTTTTGGTCAGCCATATAATTTCAATGTTATATTTTTAAATATCTCCTAATTGCAATAAAGCTACTCACCACTCCAATAAACACACCAAACACCAAGATTCCCAAAAGCATCAACCAGAAATATTGCCAATAAAATCCCATCAACATTCCCTCAGTAGCAATACCCTTCATTAAAGGAGTAATGGACTGAGCACTGACAAAAATCAACACAATTGCAATAAAAGAAGAGATCGTTCCATAGAAAATACCTTCAAATATAGATGGCATTCTGACATACATATTCGAAGCTCCCACAAGTCTCATCACTTCAAATTCCTTCTGTCTGGAATACATGCTCAATCTAATCGTATTAAACGTGATGAGTACGGAGATAACAACAAAAATAATTCCGATTATCAGTCCAACTCTCTCCACTGAAGAAGTTATTCTGTTTAATCTCTCAATTTTTTCCTTGTTTTTTCCATAGTTAATATGACTAATCTGATTTTTGAATCTTTCACTTTCTAGTGTTTGAGCAATAGACTCATAATATCTAGAATCAGATGCGTGCACAATCAAATATGAAAGCAATGGATTTTCTCCAATTTCTTCAACAGCTTCCAAAATAGATGGATCCCCACTGGAATCAGACAAAAACTTCTCCAAAGCTGTGTCATTGGAAACATATGTCACAGATTCCACCTCCATTGTAGATTCCAAAAGAACCTTGGTTTCCAAAGCGTTTTCTTCGGAAACATCTGGATTTAGATATACATTTATATCAATATTATCCTCAATCTTATCCACAATCATTCTTCCCGTAAGACCCAAAAAAACAGTAGCGCTCACGACATACAATGCTAAAGTCAAAACAGAAACAGTCGCAAAAGCCAACCATTTATTTCTGGAGAAATTTCGCATTCCTTCTGTGAAAGCCCTAAAAAGTTTCAACAACTTCATAAATAAATGTCAAACACGCAACATAAATCTCTAAACAAAAATTTCAAAGAGAGTTATTTGGTGTAAAATAAGGTTATATTAAATATTTTCCATTTGTTTTATCACTAACTATTTTTCCTCCATCCAGCGTAATCACTCTCTTTGCCACTTTGTTCACAATATCCCTATCATGCGTTGCCAAAATTATTGTCGTTCCTAATTCATTGATTCTGAGCAACAATTCTACTATTTCAATACTTGAACTTGGATCCAGATTTCCAGTTGGCTCATCCGCAACAATCAAAACCGGATTGTGAACCAATGCTCTCGCAATGGAAACCCTTTGCTGTTCACCACCACTCAATTGATTTGGGTATTTATCAGCCTTTGAACTCAAATTCACCAACGTCAAAACCTCTGGGATTTCTTCCTCAATTTCTTCATTACTCTTTCCAGCCACTTCCAAAGCATATGAAACATTTTCAAAAACAGTCTTGTGTGGAAGAAGTTTGAAATCTTGAAATACGTTTCCAATATTTCTTCTGAAATATGGTAAGTTTTTTCTTTTTATCAATGAAACATCTTCGCCATTGAAATACAATTCTCCTGTAGTTGGCTTTTCTTCTGCATATATCAACTTCAACAAACTTGATTTCCCAGCACCACTGCGCCCCACTATGGAAACAAATTCACCCGGCATAATTTCCAAATTAATATCTCTCAGCGCCAAAAAATCCTCAGAATAAACCTTATTCACCTTATTGAATTTTAATATAGGCACACCAACTTTTTTGCTCATTTTTGTTTTTTTATTGAAAGATTTTTTTCTTATTACTTCTATTATTATAGTATTTTTTTAACTAATTTACAAATCATCTTGTGGAGCATGCAACATAGGGCACAAAACACAAAGCATATCCCACAGAACTAACAAAAAGCCACTTCTAAACAATATCCATGCTATCACAAACAAGATGAAATAAAGTTAAAATAATTAAACCATCACCCTATTGATATTTCAAGAAATTCATGCTAATCTCACGAGCGAAGCGTAGGTCAAAAATGTTCTTAAATACCACCTCGGGAGATATAGATATGCCAAACAAATTCGTTCTTCGTAGATATAAAAATCATCTCTGCACACTGATTATCAACCCGAAAAAACAGGCTGAACTCACAACAGAAACTAGTATCCGTGGATTCCTTCTAGCAGATGTCACGGAAAATATTGATAATGGAGGTCAGATAATCTTTTGCGCAACATTAAGTTACGCAAGAATTCATCCATTCATGGACGGAATAACCCCAAGAAATCTTGATGATTTCAATAGATCCAAAATTCCTCATATTCGGATAAATTCAAAGAAGATCTGCGCACTAAAAGATCAATTCAGGGGAAGTCCCATCTTTGGTCATTTCCGATTGAGGCAAACTTTATCAAAAAAAGATCTGACCAAACTCATATTCCGATAAAAAAGAACTGGCAGCACCAGCAAAATATCCAGGAACCCAAACACGGGAGCTTGGATATTTTTTTTCATCAATCAAAAAGCACTGCTTCTTTCAGCAGTGCTTATGTCATCATAAGAAAAAATTAAATGGAGATCTTATCAAATTCTAAATCTCATAAATTCTTAACTTCGCAAACTCTTAACTTTCTAATCACCTACCACTTTTTACTGTATTTTCCTATCATGCTATATTTGGCAAAATGATTGAGGCCTCGACCTTCTTTGGCCATCTCTTTCATTCTTTCAACATTCTCCTTTCCAGCACTCTCGTAAGTGAACAGATAGTTTGTGCGAGAAAGTCCGGTTGATGGATAGAATTTGATTTGAATGAAATCATCTCCAATCTTATACGCCTCAACACTTGAGTCTCCACTCACGTTTCCATATGGCTCCATTCCGCTACTTTGATTTATTCTCATTTTTTTATTTTTAGAAAGTTAACGTTTTTATTTTATGTTTTTTCTATATTACATGCTATGTTATTGAGACTAATTCATTTTCAATGAATCCATCAATTTCTCCGTCTAAAACTTTTTCCGTGTCTTTTTCTTCATATTTTGTACGATGGTCTTTCACGAGCTTATATGGATGAAGAACATATGACCGAATTTGACTTCCCCAGTCAGCGCTACTTGAAACTCCACTCATTTTTCTTTTTTCTTCTTCCTTTTCTTCAATATGTTTTTTGTGCAATTTGGAAAGAAGAAGTTTCATGGCACGCTCCTTGTTTTGAAGTTGAGATCTTTCTGTTTGGCAACTTGCAACAATCCCAGTTGGGGTGTGTGTGATTCTCACAGCACTGTCAGTTGTGTTGACACTTTGCCCTCCTGCACCAGAAGATCTAAAAGTATCAATTCTAAGATCACTCTCATCAATTTTGATTTCCCCAGCATCCTCAATGACAGGTAGCACTTCCACTGAAGCAAATGATGTTTGACGAAGATTGTCAGAATTGAAAGGTGACAAACGCACCAATCTGTGAGAACCAGCCTCTCTTTTGAGATATCCAAAAACATATGCGCCTTCAATTTCAATGGTCACACTTTTGATTCCTGCCTCCCCTCCGCGAGACTCATCAATGACAATCGACTTGAATCCTCTTTTTTCAGCCCAACGAAGATACATTCGCATGAGCATTTCAGCCCAATCCTGAGCATCCACTCCTCCAACTCCAGCTGTGATTGTCAAAATCGCGTCATTCTC
Organism: Candidatus Moraniibacteriota bacterium; assembly: GCA_029865125.1. Classification (GTDB taxonomy): domain Bacteria; phylum Patescibacteriota; class Minisyncoccia; order Moranbacterales; family UBA9337; genus JAOUHN01. The sequence goes on along the minus strand of JAOUHN010000024.1, from coordinate 7,193 downwards.
ATCATACTCTCCTCCCAAGAGAGCCTTGAATTCCTGTATCTCAATTTCACTTTGAATGATTGCCACCTGTTTCTCAATTTCAGAAACATCCTTTTCATCTTCTGACATTTCCAAAAGTTCACTCAAATCATTCAATTGATTTTGCGTGTCATCAAAAAAAGAAACGTCTTCCTTGAGTCTCTCCAATTTCTGCATCATTTTGCTCGCACTCACACTATCATCCCAAAAACCCTCTTCTTGAGACAATGTTTCCAATTGAATGACCTCTTGTTTTTTCTTTTCCAAATCAAAACGATCACGCAAAAGCGCGATTTTTTGTTGCAGCTCTTCTAATGTTTTTTTGACTTCCTTGGACATATATGAAAATTCTAACTGTATTTATATTTAAATTAAAGCATGAATACAGATATAAAAAAAGGGGAGTTCACGGTCTCCCCGAAATAATTTCTTACCAAATCATTGGGCAATCACCGCTGGCTGACGTTTGCACTGAGAGCATTTTGAGGTGAAAAATTCAACATTCCCGTCTTCATGCATCCTGCAAACACTATTAATCATAGTTTGCTCATCATCAAGATTAAAATTGTCACAACCACCGCACATCTCCATTGCAAGTACTACCACTCCTTCATCGTTATTCGGAAAAAATTTATGATAACCGCAACTACACTGAAATAGTAGTTTTTCATCTCTAAATTCCCCCAAACAATCCCCACAAATAGCCCTGCAATCATCTTCCATTGAGTCTTCCGCGTCAGTCGGATTTCCACAAATACTACATGATTCCATCATCTTCGGCCTCCTTTGTAGCTCTACTTGGCTATTAGCTTGAAGTTACTACATAGACAGTAACACCAAAACACCCGACATTGCAAGAAAAAAACTTACTACTAACTTCCCAAATTCTTAAATTTATATATTTCTAAATTCTTAATAGAAGCCACATAATAATGATTCCCAAAACGACAACCAAAAGTTGTTTGAAAGATTTTTTGATTTCATTTATTTTGTGCATCTCAGGCAAAAGATCTACTGCTGCGATATAGATGAATCCTCCAGCAGCAATTGGGATCATATACTTTGAAATCTCAAGAAAACCGTTTCCAATGATCAAAACAATAACTGCTCCCAAAACAGCTGCAAGAGCTGAAAGAAAATTGAAAAGCAATGCTTTTGATTTTGAAAATCCAGCATAGATGAGTGACCCGAAATCACCAATTTCTTGTGGGATCTCATGAAAAATCACCGCGATTGTTGTGCTGACACCCAAGGGAATACTCATCATGAAACTAGCAGCAATGACCACACCATCAATGAAATTGTGGATTGTGTCTCCCACTAAAATCACATATGAAAAAGCATGAGGATGTGCGTCACATGCAACTTTGTGGCAGTGCCTCCAGTGAACTATTTTCTCCAAAACAAAGAAAAACAAAAATCCCACCAAGACATATATAAGCGCTTCATCTCCAACATTATCCATTGCTTCAGGAATAAGATGTAGAAAAGCTCCTCCCAAAAGAGTTCCGGCTGCAAGACTTACCAAATAAATAAGAATTTTTTCAAGTTTTTTTGTCGAGAAATACAAGCCCACTGCTCCCAAAAGAGAAACGAGACTGACAATCAAAACACTTAACAATGTATATATCCAAACCATATTTGTATAATTAGGAAGTTAAGAAGTTAAGAATTTAGGAAGCTAGGAGATTAAAAGATCAGGAATTCATTAATACAAAAAATTCTACAATTCTCTAACAAAAAATAAATATTTACAAACTATACATATTTTTTAATCAAATCGATATGACCCTTTTCAACTCTTTCCAATGCATTAAACATTTTTTGAATGGGTTTTTCATCTGCATCACTCATAAATTGATGATACAATCCGCTAGCATGCTCTTCAAGTTTAATTGTTTCTTCAAAATTTTCAACATCATCACTACTGCAATCTTCAGGAGTAATTTCTGGCATTTCAATTTTCATGATTTTGCAAACAATTGCAGCATGCTCAAGCTCCACTTTTGAAAGTCGCTTATACATCGCTTTCACCTCATATGAATCCGCTTTCGAAGCCATGCAAGAATATAGCGCACTAGCTCTTTTTTCGAGATCAAGAGTTTTTTGAAGATTTTCCAATGATTTTTCTGACAAATCAAAATCTTGAATTACAACAGGATTTGCAATGTCTCCATCCTCAATGAAATTGTCATCAGCTCCGCAAAAAGGACATTGACTAGGCTTGTCTTCTCCTAAATATGCATCCCCACAAATTTCACAAATATATGTTTTCATCTTGGTTAATTAATTAATTTGGCTAATTAAATTATTTTTGATATTCTTTTATTGTTTCCGCAAATCGCTATCTCAAATCTCTCCTCTAATCATGCCTACATAGCTCAGTCAGGCAGAGCAACGCACTCGTAACGCGTAGGTCATCGGTTCGATTCCGATTGTAGGCTCCAAAAAAAACTACTCTCCTGTTTTCTTTTTTAATTTTTCCAATCTAAAATCAACATCTCTTTGAATTTTCTCAAGAGCCTTTTTGTTTTCAGGAAGAAGCAGGTGCTTGAATCTTTTTTGAGTTTTCAAAAATTCTTCAATCGGTTTTGGATTTGAGATATACTGATTGATTTTATACTGCCCATTTTCAATTTCATATAAAGTCCAATAATTTGTGTCGTGAGCAAGTTTTGCAACTTTGACATAGTCAGAAACTGGAAATTTCCATGAATTCGTACAAGGCTGAAGCACAAGCAAAAAGCTTGGCCCATCAGTTTCAAAAGCCTTCTTCGCTTTCGCTCTCATGTCTTCGATGTTGAAAACATTAGCCTGAGCCAAATATTTCACTCCGTGAGCTGCAACAATTTCCATAATATCCTTCCTGTCTAATTCATTTCCAATGTCACCCTTAGCTGCTGGAGTGGTGGTCATGTTTGCACCATATGGAGTTGCGCCTGACCTTTGCCCTCCTGTGTTCATGTATCCCTGATTGTCATATGCCACATACAAAAACCTGTGGCCTCTCTCAAGAGCCCCAGAAAGAGCCTGAAGTCCAATGTCATATGTGCTTCCGTCACCTCCAAAAACAACAAAATTTATTTTTCCTTTGACTTTTCCTTTCTTTTCCAGCACCTTATATGCCGCTTCAATCCCACTGACAGTTGCACCAGCATTTTCAAAAGCATTGTGAATATATGGCACCTTCCACGCTGTGTAGGGATACAAGGTTGAAGTCACCTCGAGACACCCTGTCGCATTGACCACAACAACAGGATCTTCTGACACATCCAAAATATTCCTGACAATAGCCGGGATCCCACAACCAGAACAAGTTCCATGACCCGGGGCAAAATTTTTAGTTAATTGTTTATTCATATTTATAATTAAGAATTTAGGAGGTTAAGAATTTTAGAATTTACGAAGCTAGAAATTTAAGTATTTTTGTTCTATGCTCTATGTTCTATGCTATATGTCCCATGTTATGTGTTCTATGTTGTGTGTTTCATGTTATGTGCTCTATGCTATATATTGCACTCCTTTCATTTTCTTTCCCTTAATCATATTCTCGAAAACATTTTCAATATCCTTTGCAAAAATATCCCTTCCTCCAAGTCCATACACATACGATGAGATCTGAGATTTGAGATTTGAGATTTGAGCACTCATGACAATCTCACTGCAAATCGGTGGCATTGAGCCAAACGCCATTGATTTATCCAAAACTGAAATATTCTTTGCACCTGAAAGTGCTTTGGCAATTTGCTTATATGGAAATGGTCGAAACATTTTGATTTTCAAAAGACCAACCTTTTTTCCTTTTTCTCTCATCTCATCAACAACATCTTTAATTGTTCCACAAGTTGCCCCTGCTGCCACAATTACATGATCAGCATCCCTGGTGTGATATTTTTCAAAAAGCTCATAATGTCTTCCTGACAATTCACCGTATCCGTCCGCAACATTTTCATATTCCTCAAAAACTTTGTCCATTGCAGCTTCTTGTTCTATTTTGAAATCAAAATATGAATCTGGAAGACCAACCGGTCCAAAAGTGTGAGGATTACTCACATCCAATAAACTCTGATTGAATTTAAATTCTCCAACAAAAGATCTCACCGATCTGTCGATCAAAACTTCAAGATTCTCAACACTGTGAGACGTTACAAAACCATCCATTATAACCATAGTCGGAACATGCACTTTCTCAGTAAGCTTCATTCCAATGATTGTGTTGTCATATACCTCCTGAGCATTCTCAGAAAAAATCTGCACCCATCCGGTGTCGCGTGCTCCCATCACATCACTGTGATCCCCGTGAATATTGATTGGCGCGCTGAGTGCTCTTGCTGAAACAAGCATCAACATCGGAAGTCTCATCCCGCTGGCGATATATAAAATTTCATTCATGAGCGCCAAACCCTGAGAGCTTGTTGCAGTCACTGTTCTTGCTCCAGCAGCAACAGCACCCACACAAGCACTGATCGCGCTGTGTTCAGACTCAACCGTAATCACATCAGTGTCAACTTTTCCTTTCGCTTCAAACTTGGCAAACCCTTCAATGATTGGGGTTTGAGGAGTGATCGGATACACTGGCATCACATCAGGATTAATTTGCCGAAGCGCCTCCGCTGCAGCCGCTCCGCCGGTCAAAGCTATTTTAGTATCTTGTTTCTTGTTAATATGTTTCATGATAAATTTAATTTTAATACAATATCCTTTCAAAATTAAGCTTTTTTTCCTTATCCTATATCTCAAATCTCTTTTCTGATTTCTATTCTTTTTTCATTGAGATCGTTTTCACAGGACACACTTCGGCGCACACTCCACATCCCTTGCAAAATTCATATCCGATCTCAGCCACATTTTCAGTGGCTTTTCCTCCTTCAATAAACTCGTCTTTTTTTCTTTTTCGAAGAGAGATGCAAGCATCTGGACAATATTTCACGCATGTTGCACAACCAATACAACCAGACACTTCAATTTCTGGTCTCACATTTCTCCATGTCCCTGTCTTGGATGCTTTTTTGATATCGTGTTTTATTGTTGCCCCTTTTTCCATAAATATTTTTTTAATTCAAAAATCAAAAATTAAAATTCAAATTTTTCTCTATCTCAAATCTCACATCTCAAATCTCAGAAACTATCGTGTCCTTTCTGAATAGCTCGAATGTTCTTATTTGTAAGCTCTTCTCCAATTTTTGCCTCAAAAATATCTCTAAATTTCTGCTCCAAACTATCCAACTTCACAACCCCTGAAACCTGTACCAGCTTTCCAAGCATAATCCCATTAGGCTTATTTTGACCCAAAACTTCCATTGCAATATCCGTCGCATCAACAGCTTTGATGTTCCCATCAAATCCTCCCACTGCTTCAGAAACCTCTTTTCTGGAAAGATTCGTATTCACAATCAATGATTCATATTCATCCAAATTACTTGTCACATCTTCACTTCCAAGTAAAGTATCATCTAAAACAAGAACGACATCAGGATCCAAAATTGGCTCATGCGTTCGAATTGGATCATCTGAAATTCGCACATATGCCTTCGTCGGTGCTCCATTTCTCTCCGGACCATAATATGGAAAAGCTTGCACTTGTTTTCCTTCCAAAAGAGCAGCTTGCGCCAAAACTTCAGCAGCACTTTTTGCTCCCTGACCAGCTCTTGCAAAAATTATTATTTCGAATATTTTTTTGTCAGTTTTCACTCTTATTTAGAAATTTAACTATTTATATCATCTAAATTGAATTATACCACACATCCAACTTATGAAAAAACTATTTATATCTAAGTGCTTCAAGTGGTTTTAATTTTGCAGCTCTCTTGGATGGATAGAATCCTGTCACAAGACCGATTACTGTTGAGAAGATAATAACAAACGCCACAAACCACAACGGCACGAAGAACAAATCAACCTCAACTCCACCAAAATTTCTAGCCAAAAGCTTGATTCCAAAATTGACCAACTCACTAAGACCATAACCACTAATCACACCCATGAGTCCTCCCAAAAATCCAATCAACACTGATTCAGCTAAAAACAAACTCCAGATGTCCGCTGGTGACGCTCCCAATGATTTCATGATCGCAATTTCTTGTGTTCTTTCCAAAAGAGCAATAGTCATAGTGTTGAACATTCCGATCGCACTAACAGCCAATGCTAAGAAACCAAATGAAAGCAGTGTCCTTCTGATCACAACAAAAACTTTTCTGGTTTGCTCAACAGTGTCAGAAATCGCAGAAACAAAATATCCTTTCTCAATCAGAGTGTTTCTAACGGGATTAATTTCTCCATCATTTTTAACCTTAACCTTGAGCTTACTAAAATGAGTGAACCCCAAATCAGTCACAGAGCTATTTGGAACATAGATATTAGATTGCGAGGTGCTCTCAATTAGCCCACCGATTTTATATTTTCGCTCAACAAAATTGTCTGTATCATTGACATTCTCTTTTGCTCCAACAACACTAATTTCAATTTCTTTTCCCAAAAAATCGTTTTCATCAATTCGAAGAAGGTTCAAAACAGCTGTTGTCACAACAATATTTTCCATCTCTCCTTCACCAAAAAATTCTCCTTTATAAGCATTAATACCTTCAAGCTTGAAAAAGTCCGGATCAATGATACTCACTTTTGCTTCTGACGTAAAACCATTTCCTCTGATAGTATTTTTTTGAAGAATAACCGGACTGATTCTTGCAATTCCGTCCACTCCCTGCAATGATTCCAGATCTTCACTAGTCACAATTCCACCAGGATTATTCTCAGAAATAACGTCCAAAGACAACAAGGAGTCACTGGTTGCAATTTGTTCCAAAACCACTTTCTGAACACCATATCCCAAAGAAACTAAGAAAAAAATCGCTCCGATACCGACGTTAATACCCAAAACCGTCAAAAAGGTTCTGAGCCTATTGTTTCTAAATGATCTTGATGCCAATTTAATAATATCCAGTGGTAACATATTCTACTTTTTTTTAACTTTCAAAAACTCAACTTAAGATCCATATCCTACCATCAACAAAAGATCCAACTTTCTAACAATTTTCTTCACGGTTCTCCTGTCAAAACCAGCTCCTTCAAGTTCTTCTGAAACATCCAGCAATCTCTCAAATTCTTTTCTGTCAATATGACTAAATAACCTATATTTCAAAAGTTTTTTCAGATTTACTATTTGATTTGGTCTCACT
>JAOUHN010000023.1 GCA_029865125.1 Candidatus Moraniibacteriota bacterium | reverse complement strand
GGCTTGAAAGGAACCTCACAATTGTCTCCGCACTTACTGCAAACAGCTCTGTGCATCTCCGGTCTGTCTCCTCCTCTTCTGTCCCCACCAAATTTTCTTCCGCCTTGTCCGCCTCCAAAACCTCCTCTACCGCCTCTGTTTCCACCATAACCTCCTCCACCTCGGTTATTGTTTCCAAAATTACCCATAAAACTAGTTGTTATTAATATATATTATCCCTAAAAGTAAGTGTATTCCTTTTATCCAACTAAAGCAATGGGTGGGTCAAACACACCTCCTCAAAAGTGACGTCGGCTTTTATCTTAATTCTTGGCCTTTCTTTCAACCCATCTCTTCTTCAAAAAAGATAACGATAGTGTTGAGAGAACAAAGCCAACAGCAGGAACAATCGAGCTTATGAAAGGCTTCGATAGTCCAGCCATAAAGAAAAATAGCACTATCACAAAATAAGTCAGGATCACAATAGCAACCCTTCTTTCCCAACTTGTCTCCCAAGCCTTATCCATCTCAACTCTCTTATTTCTCTCTTCAATTAAATTTAATCTTTGTTCAATATCATTTAAATTTTCCATTTTAATTCTTTTTAATATTTTTATTACTTTACTTCAATTTAGATTTAATTTCGTCAACTATTTTTAAAAGTGTTGTTTCAGGAACTTTAATTTCTTCATCATAAGGATAAAACATTTTACCCCAATTTTCATCAACAAACTCAAAACCATCAACGGTTCTACTAGAACTATATCTTGGAATTATATGCACATGCAAATGATTCACCTTGTTTTGCAAATTAGCAATATTAAACCCATTTACATCAAACAAATCCACCAAAACTTTTTTCACATCTCTTGCAATCTCAAAAAATTCCTTTCTTTCCTCTTCCGTTGTTTCCAAAAAATCAACTTCATCATCTCTCTTCGCCCACAAATACACACTTCCCAAATAATAATGCGGATCGTGAAGGTATAATTCCCAATGCTTATAGTCCTTAATTTTCAGTTTTTCAAAATCCATAATTAGTTTTTTTAAAAATATTATTTCACCACCCTCCTCAAAAGCGACGGCGTCTTAATCATTATACCTGCTAATAAACAACTTAGGAAAATCTGTTCCTATAGAATCTACGCCCATTGAGATTAGCTTATCACCCAAATCCTTTTCATTGACTCGATAGGCATACACGGTTTTCCCAATATCGTGTGCCTTTTCAATAAATTCTTTTGTGACCATCTCAGAATGAGGAGCAAAAAAATCCAAGGGGATTTCTTCTGTCAATTCCCATATCTTTAACATTGCTTCATTCGTGTAGAATAAAAGCCCTACTTTTAAATCTGGATTGAGGCTTTTGATTTCTTTGAGAAAATTTTCCTTAAAAGAAGTGATTACAACTTGATCTTCAATTTCATTTTTTACAACAATTTCATTCACTAATTCAGGCGTACCTTCTGCTTTTAATTCAATCTGCAAATCAATCTTATCTTTACATAAATCCACAACTTCCTGTAATGTCGGAATTTTTTCACCATCCCCACAATTCAATTTTTTTATCTCATCCAAAGTCATTTCATTCACAAATCCCTCACCATCTGTCAAAGCGGAAACTTCTTTATCATGAAAAACCACGACCTGATTATCTTTGGTTAATCGCACATCCAATTCCGCACGATCACAACCAACATCGATCGCCTTTTGAAACGAAGTTAATGTATTTTCTGGAGCATAACCCGCCGCTCCTTTATGTCCTACAATTTTAGTTTTAATCATAAATTTATTCTAGAATTCTTCTCAAAAGCGATAGTGGTTCAATGTTATCTTTGTTGATTTGAAAAGTATAGGTTGCGCCGTGGCCGCCGTGGGCTGAATCCACTTCTTTTCCTTTTTCATCAATCATTTTTTCTATCACAATTTTTTCATTTCCGGTTTTGCTCACAAGTTCAATTTCATCCTCACTTCGAATAGCATTGTGAACCTTCACTTCGTATAAATTTCCTTCTGCATTCTGCATTTCTTGTTCCATGTTATGTGTTCCATGTTCCATGCCTATAATTTCTCCCACAAACTCATGCTTGCTTCCGCTGTGAGCGTTGTCAAAATTGTGCTCTGGTTCATGCGCAAGCAAAAATCCTGTGGTGTAGCCCCTGTGAACCAAACTGTCCAGATTTTCTTGTTCTTTTTTGATCACTTCATCTGTTTCTCGCCCTTCAACAATTGCATCCAAAACATTTCTATATGCTCGCATCACCATTGCCAGATAATACACACTTTTGTTTCTTCCTTCCACTTTGAAAGATTCCACTCCAGCGTCCGCCAATTCTTTCAAGTGAGAAAGAAGATTCATATCTTTGCTGTTGAAAAAATATGTCCCGTGCTGATCTTCTTCAAGTTCAATTTCATGCTCCTTTGTTCTGTCAGTCACTTTCATTTCTTTGATTTCAGTGTCTCCTTCTGTTTGAATTTCATCAAATGCCCAACGACAAGGTTGTGAGCAATCCCCAAGGTTTGCACTTCTTCCACTCATCCATTTGGAAAGGATGCAACGTCCGGAATAGCTCATGCACATTGCTCCATGCACGAAATATTCCAATTCCATTTCAGGAACATTCTTTTTGATTTCTTTGATTTCTGAGAGACTCACTTCACGAGCAAGAACCACTCGAGTCACTCCTTGCTCGCCCCAGAATTTCACCGCTTGCCAATTGGTAGCATTAGCCTGAGTGGAAAGATGAATTTCCACATTCGGAAGGTGTTTTTTCACCATCAAAAGAATCCCGGGGTCACTGAGAATAATCCCGTCAATTTCAACCTCACTCAAACGCTTCAAATGCGCCTCCAGCTTCTCAAAGTGCTGATTGTGAGCATAGATGTTGAGTGTCACATAGAACTTCTTTCCTAGCTTGTGAGCGAGCTTAGAACCCTCTTTTAGATCATCAAAAGTGAATGCATTGATGCGTGCGCGCAAAGAAAAATCAGGCACCCCGCAATACACAGCATCCGCCCCATATTCCAACGCATATTTCATCTTCTCCGGACTCCCCGCCGGCGCTAGTAACTCAAGATTAGTGTATTTCTTTTTTTCAACCATATCATTTAATCATCATTTATTACTTAACCCTTCCTATTGTCATCCCGGAAAGTATAATTTTCTTAAGCGCTCAATATTATCTCGGGATCCTGAAACAAGTTCAGGATGACATGTTTTTTGTAGCTTTAAGTTTTTCTTTGTGGATTTGAGTTTTGATTTTTAAGTCTTGAGTTTTCATAATTTTTCTCAAATCTCCCATCTCAAATCTCAACTCTCATTAACGTAATTAAAAGTGTTCGCCACTACTTTTGCAATTCGAACTGTGGTGAATTTTTCATCAATGTCCGTGTTTACCCAAACATTTTTCACATCATTCCTTTCAACATTATTGTTTGTGATCAGTTCATCAATACGCCCCAAAAGCTCGCCGCTCAAATTATGTTTTTCACTCCAACTCAACTCATCAACAACTTGATCTTCATTCTTGAGAATCAGAGTTATCTTGTTATCTTCAATTTTAATTTCAATTTCGTTCATCATTTTAATTCAAAGCACTGTTAATTGTCATCCTGAACTTGCCTTGCCTCGCCTAGGGCGGGTTTCAGGATCCCCAAGTGCTAGCACCAGTGATATTATACTGGGATTCTGAATCAAGTTCGCAGTGACAAACATTACTGATTACTAGTTACGAGTTACTAGTTACTAATTCTACCTATCCACTTTTTTCCAGTTCATATTCCAGGGATCAGTCTTTCTTCCTGGGGAAATTTCATCGTGTCCGAGAATGTATTTCATTTTATACTTTCCCTCCAAATAGTCAATCAAATTATTAAGAGAGCTATATTGAGCCTTTGTGTATTCGTCTTCTTTGTTGTTGATGAGCTCAACGCCAATTGAAAAAGCATTCACCCCTTCTCGTCCATCCGGAGTCTCACTCACCCCTGCATGATAGGCAACATTTTTGTCCTCCACCAATCTGTAAACCTTACCTTTTCGATCAATCAAATAATGTGGGCTCACTCCATATTCCTTGTATTCTTTGATGAGTAAATCCGTGTCATATTCATCTCCTCCAAGAGCGTTATATGAAGAATGAACAACGATCGTGTCAATTGTTCTTGTGCTAGATTTTGTGTAACCCCAACTCACTAATTTGTTTTTAATATCAAAATCAATCTCTTCTTCACTCTCCTCTTTCACATCTTCCTTTTCATCCTTCTTTTCTTCAACCACCTTTTCAATCTTCTCTTCTTCTTTCGCCTCTTCAATCTTCTCTTCCACTATATCATTCAAGGGCTCTGCTTCGTCATTCAGTTTTACCCCGTCGCTCACGAGCGACTGAGGTTCAACTTCTTTTTGAAGCGCCTCATTTTCAACAACCACTTTTTTATGACCTTTATTTAGGAAATAAAGGCCACCCGCAACTAACAGTGCAATTATTGGGACTAATAATAAGATTATTTTTGTTCTTACTGACATAATACTTCTGTTGTTTGTCATCCTGAACTTGTTTCAGGATCTCAATATTTTAGCACACGCCCAGTATTATTCCGGGATTCTGAATCAAGTTCAGAATGACATGTTTTTATTATTGCCTTTTGTTATGTGTTCTATGTTATGTGTCTTATGTCCTAGGCTTTCTCAACGATTACCGTTTGGGTAGGATATGCGAATTCGACGGCTTCTTTCTCAAATTTTTCATATATCGCCAAGTTGATTTCCTGTTGCGCATTCATATACATCAAATAATCATCAGTAGCAATGTGATATACAATTTCAAAATTCAAACTAAAATCCCCATAGGTTGTGAAATGTGCTCTTGAAAACTCAGCATTTTCAGTTGCATCCACAATTTCTTTGATCCAAACTGGAATATCTTTCAGAGTCTCCGATTTGAGTCCATACACAACACCAATCATTTGCTTCACTCTTCTTTTTTCCATTCTTTTGAAATTCTGAATTCTTGCCTTAGTCAAATCCTGATTGGTCACAACCATTTCCTCTCCTTGAGGAGTTTTGATTCTTGTACTCCTAATTCCAATTCTTTTCACCTCTCCTGCATCTTTTCCGATTTTGATGCTTTGTCCAACTTTGAAAGGTTTGTCCAAAAAGATGGCGAATGAAGCAATCATGTCAGACAAAACATCCTTCACTGCCATTGCAATTGCAATACCTCCGATTCCAAGACCAGCAATTGCAGAAGTTACATTCACTCCAAGGTTTGCAAGAACCAACAGTGCCGCAATGACCCACAAAACGACTTTCAAAATATTTCCAAGCAATTTCACAATTTCCTTATCCTTATCTTCCTCTCCATCCTCACTTTTGGTTATTTTTTCCACCATATAATCAATCACTTTCTGAAGAATCATGACAGCCTCATACACCACAACCAAAAGAACCATGATATTAATTATCTTTCTCATGACCGGGGTTGTGTTGATCGATGTCAACGAAATATACACTGAGATGATGAAATAGAACGGTGGCCTCACGCTTTTCACAAGGCTAATCAAAAAATCATCCACATCTGTTTGTGTCATCTTCGTAGCCTTTTCAAGTTTCTTGATGATAACAAACTGAAAAACCTTAAAAAATATCAACGCTACAACCAAAACTCCCAAAGCATATAAATACTCCTGACCCGTATTTCCCAAAAAACTTGATTCCAAAAATTCTTGATAACTCATAAACACTTCTCTCTTTAGATCTTGTTATATTTACATAGTAACCTCTGTCACACACAAAAACAAGCTTTGGAGCATGGACTTGAAAAACAAAAAACCTGAAGCTTATCGCTCCAGGCATTTGCAATCAATCAATTGTAGCCCTCCGACTCCCCCGTCAAGATTGAACATTTCTTTTCCTTCTTGACCAAGAAAATCAGCTGCATAGGCACTGCGAGCGCCACTGCGGCAAACAAGGATTACTTTCTTGTTCCAGTCTATTTCCTCTTTTCTTTGAGGGATTTCTCCCAAAGGAATATTCTTGGAATTCTTGATTTTGATTTCTTCGAACTCATATTCCTCACGAACATCGATGACTTCAAGACCAGCTTGATCCTGATTCATCATTTCTTGAAATTGAGCTGCGTTGATATTTTTCATTTTCACTAGAATTTATCCTCTTACGATTTGACTGTAATAGATGTTCACGTCACTAACCCATTTCTGAGCGCTTCCTGGCGCATGTCCATCACAACTTCTACCACATTTCCAAACAATCATTTTTGAAGGAGTATTAAGCCCTTGAGCCACTAGCTCTTCAATTCTTTTTCCAATGGCATCAACAGCTTCTTCAGGAGTTCCGAAACATCCGTGCCCCATGGCAATCCCTTCAGATCCAGCTCCTTTAAATCCCCAATAATTATAACATGTTTCACCATCATTCTTCAAAGGAGATCTTTTCCCCCAATTGCTTTCTTTTTTGGCAATACCCACAATAAGGGCTGCCACTTCTCTGTCATACTTAGAAATATATGGGACCATGTCACGAACAGGATAATCTCCCACCATTTCATATAACTCACTTTCAAGCTCTTCTCTTTCAATATCTCTTTGAGCAATCTGAGCCGTAAAGTCATTTAGCATCACATTTACCTCTTCCTTTTGATTTCTACTAACAGATTCATTTTCTATTTCTTTTTGAGCCAATTCTTTTACTTCAAAATTAGCTTGAGCTCCAGAAACAACATCTTGCTTATTAAGATAGAAACATCCCACAATAATAAGCACAATAACTATTCCAAATAATATTAAATTTTTCTTTCTTTCCTTGCTGATTTTATAATTCAGCTTACTCGACAAAGGATCCTCACTGTTACTGATTATTAATTCACCCATATTTTTAGTTAACAAAAAAATCTATGCTTCAAAACAAAAATAAAAAGCAAAGACTTATTCTAAATTATTGTATTTTTAACCTTAGTTACGCTGGGGTTTTTTTACCAACGTAAGCTTAATCATAGCAAAAAATGAGCGTTTTGTCAATGGTTTATCCCCAACTTATCCACAAACAAAAAAACGCCTTGTTTAGCGCTTTTTTGCTTATCTTTTTTAAAAAAAATTAATCTTTTTCGTTTAGTTGCTTGAAATACATATCAACATCACTAATCCATTTTTTGACACTATAATCACTGTGTCCCTTACAGCTACTTCCACATTTCCAAATTATCATCTCAGACGGGGTGTCTAAATCTTCGTCAACAAGTGTGCTCAATCTTTTTGCTACCGTATCCACCGCATCTTTCGGGCTATCGAAGCACGTGTGTCCTCCGCTTCCCATTTTGTCTCTGATGCCGCGATATCCCCAATAATTATAGCAATCTTTTCCATTGAGAACTGGCTTTCTCTTTCCCCAGTTGCTTTCTTTTTTGGCAATTCCAATCAAAAAAGCTGCTACGGTTCTATCCTTTTCTAAAATGTATGGGATCATTTTTTCAATAGGATATCCCTCTACCATGTCCCAAACTTCCTTTTCAAAGCTTTCTTCTTTCTTTTTTTCCATGACACTCATGATACTCTTCATGTATTCCTCTTCTTTTTCCGGATTCCACACCTCCTCAGCTTCTTCATTTTTCTTATCCTTTTGGTTTTTATAATTTTCCATGGTTCTTTCATATGCAATCTGAGTCTGATCAATTGACTCAAGCGCTGAAGCGCTTTGTCCTAGATATTTATACACCATAGACATGAAAAACATTCCTGCCAAAACGGACATCACAATAGAGGTGTTCCAGATATGAACAAATGAAATTCTACTCACAAATGCCTTGGTGCCATCTTTGACCTCTTCATTCATCTCTCCACATTTTCTTTTTGCTTTCCTATATTGACGATACAGAAAGCTTCCTGCGCGAATTGTTTTGTGATGAGTATATTCATCCACAATACGACTACTTAGTCCATCCCATGTTTTGGTTTTTTTTGTCATCACTCTCCCATCTTTCGTGAATTTTTGCCTATTGGGAATATCATACAATCCGGATTCATTAGTAAAAAACTTACTTTGAACTCTTCCTTTTGAAAACAAAACGCTGCTCGCAGCTGCCTGCGCTCTTTTAAGATCATACAAGCTCTGATCTTCTGGTTTTTCAGCTATTTTTTTCTGTCCGACAAAGATGTCGAATTTTGTTTTCATTTTATGTTTATTTTCGATGAAAGATTTCTACAATAACTCAATTTCTTTCAAATATTCTTCGTATATATTCAATACCTCCCTAGCTTTTTCTAGGTCAATATCATAATTTTTATCATAAATGATATCATTTCTAATTTCATGCGCTCTTCTTAGATCCTCAATGTTTCCAATCTGACTCACTGTCACATTTTTCAATTTTTCCGTCATATTCTCCCCGCTGTATCCAGTCTTACTCAAAACATCCTCCACAATTTTGTCCGCCTCAAGAATTGAAACTTTATATTGAGAAACATTGTCACTATTCAATCGAGAAGTGATTCCCGACCATTTCTTCAAAAATTTTCCTTTTGACTCAGTTGGAAATTCAGCTCCCTTAAGTCCAATTCGAATATCACTTCCGAGCCCCCTCACAACCAAAAGCAACACCAAATCAACAAACAAAACAAGAGTATAAATTCCCAAGAAAAACTTTACAAACAAAAAAAGTCTAGAATTATACAAGCCTTCAAAAAGACCTCCCAGAAACTCTAGTGTATTGAAAAAAAACTCTATCTCCATATTTTATTTTTTTTGTTTAGTTAGTTTCAAATGTGTGAGCTGCGTTCAACATCCCCTCTTCATCAAACCAAGCAGCCATCAACTGTCCTCCAATTGGAAGCTCTTTTCCATCCTCTTTGACAGTCCCAATTGGGAAAGAAATCGCAGGAACTCCCGCCATGTTTGCTGAAATAGTGTAGATATCAGAAAGATACATTTTCAGCGGATCAGTTGTTTTTTCTCCAATCTTAAACGCTACTTCAGGAGCAGTTGGCGAAAAAATGAAATCTACTTGTTTGAAAGCCTCTTCGAAATCCTTCCTAATAAGCGCACGCACTTTCTG
The DNA here is from genome assembly GCA_029865125.1 of Candidatus Moraniibacteriota bacterium. Taxonomy (GTDB): domain Bacteria; phylum Patescibacteriota; class Minisyncoccia; order Moranbacterales; family UBA9337; genus JAOUHN01. The sequence goes on along the minus strand of JAOUHN010000023.1, from coordinate 6,934 downwards.
AGCTTTTTTGTAGTACGCATCATAATACCCAGCACTAAGAGCATATGTTCCAAGCATAATCCTTCTTTTCACTTCATCCCCAAAACCAACCCTTCTTGTATCCAAATAAGTTTCCAACAAATTTCCCATTTTTGAGTCTTTTTGATCATCCACACTAAGACCATATCTAATCCCATCCAGTCGCGCCAAATTCGAGCTCACCTCACAAGGCATAATGATGTAGTAAGTTGAAAGAGAATATTTGCTATGCGGCAAAACAATTTCTTTGACTTCGGCGCCAAGACTCTCGAACTTTTCAACTGCCTCTGCAAATCTTTTTTTGATTTTCTCATCCAATCCATCCAAATGACCTTTCACGACTCCGATCCTTTTCCCTTTAATGTCACCATTCAAATAGTCTTCAAAGTTTTTTTCTGCACTAGGCGCACAAGTGGCATCCTTTTTGTCTTCACACGCAATTCGAGAGAAAATAATAGCTGCATCTTCCACTGAAGTTGCAAAAGGACCGATTTGATCCAAACTAGAAGCCATTGCCAAAAGACCATGTCTTGAAACTCTTCCATAAGTGGGTTTCAGCCCCACAATTCCACAAAAAGAAGCAGGCTGCCTAATTGATCCACCCGTATCAGATCCAAGAGTATACACGGCCATATCAGCAGCTACTGCTGCTGCACTTCCTCCAGATGATCCTCCTGCTACTCTTTCAGAATCAATTGGATTTCTCGTGACACCATAAGCACTGTTCTCAGTAGAAGACCCCATTGCAAATTCATCCAGATTAGTCTTTCCCAAAATCACAGCACCTTTTTCCTTCAGAATCCTCACCACAGTTGCATCATATGGAGCAATATAGTTATCCAAAATTTTTGAAGATGCAGTTGTTCGCACCCCATCCATACACATATTATCCTTCAGTGCCATTGGGATTCCAGCAATCAAATCAATTTTTTCTCCTTTTTTGATTTTTTCATCAACAAATTGAGCTTGCTCCAAAGCTTCTTCTTTCGTAAGTGTCAAAAAGGCATTTAATTCACCATTTTTCTTTTCAATCACATCAAAATATTTCTCAGTCAATTCAACTGAGGTAATCTCACCTTTTACTAGCTTCTCGTGTAATTCTCTGATCATATCTCATAAAACATGGAGCATATAACATACAACAAAGCATATTACATAATCCAAACAATACTATACTTTAAAAAAATTCTACAACTTTTTCTGAAATGTAATTTTTTCAAAAAAATATCGAGGGAGAGCGCTTTTTTCAAAAAATCACGGATTTTTCAATACACACTTCCGAACTACTGTGTCACGAGATGTAGTGATTTTTTGTTAAAAAATCGCGCCCGAGCATTTTTTTGCAAAAATTACATTTCAGAAAATAAAAAACTGCGCATCCACACTAAAAAACAGATTTAACTTGAAATTGCCCATCTCTTTCTTTTGGAGCATTTTTCAAAATATCTTCTTTTTCTTTTTCCGTAGAATCAGAAACATTGTCCCCTCTCATGGCATTGAATCTTCCTGTAATGTGCCCGATTTCTTCCACTGAGTCAGTATTGATTCCTTCCAGCTCTTTGAAATAATCCAAAATTGAAGAGAGATCTTTTTGATATCTTTCAATATCCTCATCACTCACTCCGATGCGTGCCAAAACAGCAACGTGCTTGATTTCATCTTTAGTCAACATACAGCACATAACGTGGACCATATAACATGAAACAAAAATTCACATTAGTGATCCAAATAATAAAATTTCTTATCAGCTACACTCACAACTTTCACCTTAAAAAAATAATTCCTACTATTTTTTCTATTCTGCATTTTCTGAAATATTTTTTCAAAAAAATATCGAGGGAGAGCGCTTTTCTCGAAAAATGCGTAAGTCAGCACAATCAATATACGTATGTAAACGAGATGAAGCATTTTTTGTTAGAAAATCGCGCCCGAGCATTTTTTTGAAAAAATATTTCAGAAAATGCACTGTGTGCATTATTCTACAAGCCCCAAGAATTCTTTTTCATCAATAACCTTCACTCCTAATTTCTTTGCTTTTTCATATTTTGAACCAGGATTTTTTCCCGTCAGAACAAAGCTTGTTTTCTTGCTCACTGAAGAAGAAACACTTCCTCCTTCTTTTCTTATCATATCCTTTGCTTGGTCTCTTGTAAAGCCTTCTAATTCGCCTGTCAACACAAATGTAAGCCCTTTCAGCTTACTTCCGACGTGTTCTTTTTTGGAAATCATGACGGAAACACCTCTTTCTTTCATTTTTTGAAGAATTAATATATTTTCATCATTTCCAAACCAATCACACATACTTTGTGCTGCTTTTTCTCCAACTCCCTTGATTTTGTCCCAGCGATCGATTGTAATTTTTGGAAACAATTCGATGATGTCTTCCAGGGTTTCAATTTTGCCCTCTGAAACTGATGAGATATTGTTAACAAGCAAAACAGCCGTCTCCTCTCCAATATGTCGAATTCCAAGAGCAAACAAAAGCTTTGAGAGTTCAACGACCTTACTCTCTTCAATAGCATCGATCAGATTTTGAGATGATTTTTCAGCAAATCTCTCCAGTGGCTCAAGGTCTCCTTTCTTAATGTCAAAAATGTCCGCCACATCAGAAATAATTCCTTCATTGATCAATTGAGTGACAATGCTATCTCCCATCCCGTCAATATTAAAACCTTTTTTACTCACAAAATGAATAATCTTTTGATTTTCAACAGCAAAACATTTCTTATTTGAGCAATAATGAGCAGAAGAAAAATCAACCTCTCCTTTTTTCTTTTCTTTGATTTGTTCTCTTCGAATTTCACTCCCGCAAATCGGACACTCCCTAGGCATTGAGAATCGCTTTTCCTTTCCGGTTCGAAGATCTTTGATTGATTCAACCACCTCAGGAATCACATCGCCTGCTTTTTGGATCACAACCGTATCTCCAATTCTAACATCTAGTTTGTTAATTTCATCTTCATTATGCAGTGTTGCGCGACTAACCACTGAACCTGCTACTCTCACAGGTCGAAGATGTGCAACTGGTGTCAGTGCACCCGTTCTTCCGATTTGAATTGCGATATCCTCAACCACAGTAGTCACTTTTTCAGCTGGAAACTTATACGCTGTTCCCCAACGAGGAGATTTTCCGGTGTATCCCAACAAATCCTGAAGTTCCTTGGAATTAACCTTCACAACCACTCCATCAACATCATAATCATACCCATCTCTGCTTTTGATTTGACTGTGATAAAATTCCTCCACTTCTTTTAGATTTTTACATTCTCGATAATCCTCATTAATCTTAAATCCAAGTTTTTTCAACAACTCCAACTCCTCAGTCTGACTCTTGAAGTCTCGTTTTTGTTTTCTTGTATCCTTGAATTTTTGTTCCATGTTATGTGTTTCATGCTCTGTGTCTCCGATATAGTCTATATCATATATGAAAGAATTCAACTTTCGAGAAGCAGCAATTTTTGAATCGAGTTGTCGAATTGAACCTGCTGCTGCATTTCTGGTGTTTGCGAAAAGTGGCTCTCCATTTTTCCTTCTTTCTTCATTTAATCTCTTCAGCTCTCCTTTTCCTAGCCAAACCTCCCCCACGGCCACCAAATCAACTGGGTGACTAAGCTCAAGAGGGATGCTGTTTATTGTCTTGATGTTTTGAGTCACCTCTTCTCCAATAACCCCATCACCTCTGGTCGCAGCTCGAACCAAAGCACCATTTTCATAGGTCAAAATTATTTTGAGTCCATCAATTTTTGATTCAGCACAGTAACTCAAATCCTTCTTTGCTCCGGTTTTTTTCATAATCATTCTTTCAATCTTTTCTTCCCATTTTTCAAGTTCTTCAAAATCAAAAACATCGCTGAATGACCATTGACGAATTTTGTGTTTCGTTTTTTTGAACTTATCCAAAGCCACCCCTCCGATGCGTTGTGATGGACTGGTCTCAGATCTAAACTCAGGATATTTACTTTCCAATTCCACCAATTCTTTCATCAAAGAATCATACACAACATCAGAAATTTCTGGATTATCCATCACATGATATTCATAGCGTTGCTTGTCAATCTCTGCCCTAAGCTTGTCTATTCTTTTTTTGATTTCCTTTTTATCCATAAAACATATGCCATGGAGTATGTAACATGAAACAAATCACGCTACACAATTCCTTTTTGCTAAATTTTACTCAATATACACCACACCGCCTATTTTCATTATATTTTAAAAATTCCTATTCATCTCAATACTCTCACACTACAATTGTAACACAAAACCCCTCAAAATTAAGGGGCTTTCTTTGATGCTATATTTTAAACTTGTTCTAGTTTTGCAAATCGATCTCCACAGCACGAATTGTTCCTTGATATGTTCCAGCTGATTTCACAATATCAATATCATCAATCAAATCCGAACAACCCAATTCATCTCTGTTTATGTCATAAAAATACAATTCAAATTCCATTCCATCTCCAACACATCTCCCTGAAACACAGTCACTAAGAAGCCCCGTATTGTCACAAACATCATCGATTGTGGAACTTGCTCCTACCAATGGATCCACATATAGCTCCTTGAGCTTGGCGCTAACTGCCTCAATCCCGCTATCGGCAACCTGAAAAGCAGCTGATGAATTTTTAGTAGACAACACGGATTTAGTCTCAATAACAGAAGAAACTGCAATTCCCATAGTAATGATCAGTGCTATAAACATTATAAAAAGAGTGAAAACCAATACTGACCCTTTTTTTGTAAATTTATTTTTATTTTTCATATTTTATATATTTTAAACTCCTAATTCTATTCCTGAAACCTTGTAGTCTCTAAGGGAAACGGAAGATTGAATATCCACCTCGGTCTTTTCTCCCTTGTTAATCATCAGTAACACAGTGACACTTCCTACGTTATTATTTGCATCTGACTCACTTGCCCAAAATTTTCCAGTAACATCTCCTGATGTCATTGATAAAAATTCCACACCACCAAATCCCTCTGTTTTGCAGCTCTCATAATCTGATGTAACCGCTCTGGTCTGAAGAGATGTGCTACCTGAATCAAAATTATATTGAACACACTCATTGCGAGAATAATCAAAAATAGTTATCTCTGTTCCAGTATTATTAATCAAACTACTTGTTCTCAAGCTTTTCATCATCAAATTCATTGCGAACTGAGAGTTGTCAATGTGCCCTTGAACTTCTTTTGCTCTCCCATATGCACCAAAAACATTCATGAGTGATATTATCGAAGCTGAAATCATAATAACAAAAATAAACATCGCTATCATAACCTCGATGAGAGTGAATCCTTTTGTGTTTTTGTTTATATTCATTGTATTATTTCAAATTTAATTTTGATAAAGTCACAAAAAAAACTAAAGTTTTTTCCAGTCAGTCAAAACTGACTTTGTCATGACACATTTTTCAGAAAACGTACAGGAATCTGGGGTCGGAAAATTATTTCCTCTTCTCCATATCACCATACTTGTAACTTCTCTTTCATCATTCTCTCCTTCAATAATGATTTTTCTACTAAACTCAGTTTCTGACCCTCCAGATGTGTGATTATACCCCTCAGTTTCATTGAAATCCAAATACTCATTATTGTTTGCACTGACTAATTGTCCTCCTCTTTCAATAATATAATTTTCTGGCCCAGGAGTGCTTCCTAATCCATCACCAAAATCATTTCCAACAACAAAGTCATTATCACGAATGTTTCTCACCAACTCAATTCCTTCCTGTGAAAGATTACTCGCAATCACAGAGTCTCTGTCATTGAAAAAAATCAACAAGCTGCGAGACATCACTCCTGTCACAACAACCAATGTGCTTCCAACAATGAAAACTGCCAGCATCACCTCTCCTATTGAAAAACCTTTTTTGTTTATTTTTATATTTGCCATATTTTTGACTTATGGATTAACAGGACACGCCGCATTAGAAATTGTTGAGATTACCCCGCCTGGATACACACACACATTATAAAACCTATTTTTCTTACTAAGTGTGATTGAATATATCCCGGAAACGTCCGATTTCCCTGAAGGAATCACAAAGCTAATTGATCCTGAATTAGAAAAAACAACCAAATTTTCCAGCGTATATTCTGACAAAGCGTCCGTACAAGCCTCTCCTGATTCTTTTGTATTTTGAATCATTGTGCTGTTATCTGAATTTTGGTAGCTAAATTTAATTCTATTGCATTCGCTATTAATGCTATATACTGATTCACCGGTCAGAGAATAGTTTTGAGCCTCTCGAATAGAAGCATACACATTGTTTGCAGCTGCATCCAATTCCTTATCCGTTCTGCTTTGACCCATGAAAACCAAAGTTGCCATCATCATTACAGTGATAATCCCCATCACAGCAACCACCTCTATCAAAGTGAATCCTTTTCTCGTTTTTTTTAAAATTTGTGTTTTCATATTTAAGTTTAAATAGACCAAATAAGGCTCAGGTATTGGAAATCTCCAAACTCTTTGGCAAGAAAAAAAGTGGCAATTCCTCCTAGAATCAAGAATGGAGCAAATGGAATTTGAGTTTTCAAATTTCCCCTCTTGAGAATCATCAATATTATACCAAAAATTGACCCACTCGTAAAAGAAATTAAAAGTCCCACAAGCACACTTGGAAACCCGACCAAAAACCCGACCAAAAACCCAATGTATGCATCTCCCATTCCCATCCATTTCTCTTTTGAAACAAAAACCAGAAAATAGAAAAATGCCGCTGCCACAATTCCTCCCAAAAATCCGTTACTTGTCATGAATCCCCAAAAAGTTTCATTGGAAAGCATCTCGAAATTTTTCCAATCCATCGACAAATATAGCACCACCAAAGCTCCCAGAGAAAACCAAAAAATCAACATTGGGATTTCCATGAACTTAATGTCATATCCCACAATCACAATCATCAAGGAAAAAATA
>JAOUHN010000022.1 GCA_029865125.1 Candidatus Moraniibacteriota bacterium | reverse complement strand
GTGTGGCATCCAATGTTCATATTATTAGAAAGTCGAGGTTAATGATAAAAGTATTATCATTCTAGCAAAAATAGGGAAAGGGGGCTAGTTTTGAAAAAAGAAAAACCCCAGAGGCATTGTTTGTGACAAAACTCTGGGGTTTCTGGGGAAGCAAAAAGGAGGAGGATGGAGAAGCTACCCTACCATTTCATGATGGATTTGAGATGGTTTGAGGCTAGATGTTCAGCACTTTTCATGCTGTTTTCCCACATGGCTTCTATGTGAAAAGAATAGAGCATCTCATCATATCGGAAAGTTAGGTAATGCGCTGTCACCATCAGGTCTTCCAATTCTTCTTCTTTTTGCAGTGTCATGAGAATCACCCTCTCTTTACTAGGATCATCTGCAAAACTTGCAAGTAAAAATTTTTCCAACAGCAGAGAAGCTATGTCACCCGTGAAGCGATTTCTGATTTCCAGAATTGAGTTAATCTCAATTCTGTTAGTCATTGCTTTTTGAATCACGGATGGCTCAGGACTCATGGCCCCATCTGAGACGTCATATCCTTCACTTTCTGGAGTGTCCAATGGAATATTCTCCGGAATGCGCTTTGGCGAATCAACATGTGACTGCTGAGGCTTGCTTGAAAGTGCTTGCGAAAAAGCAGCAATGGACTCAGCGAGAATCTCTTGGAGTTTTGAAATAGATTTGCGAGATAATCCACTTCTTTGATATTGCTGGTTAACTGTTGAACGAGAAAATCCTAAAAATATGGATAGGTCGTATACGCTTTTCGTCTCAGTTAACCAGAGTAGATCATCCAAGGGACTATCTCGGCTTATTTCAAATGTAGATAATGTTTCATAAAGCAACTTGTTTATTCTCCAAACAGCTTGCTCTGTCCACAACGTTGATTGGCCCATAAATGGATTGTCGGAAATTTTCAATAAGACTAATAATTCTTTGATATTAGTAACTCGAAAATATCGCAACACAATCCCTAAGGAAGTATTTCTTGTAACTGGTTTCACGTCGATTCTCCTCTTTTTTGCTTTTAAATAACTGATTTTGCTATCAATTCCTCCAATTGCTAGCAAAATTTGGTTATTCAAGCAAATTTTGATTTTCAAAAAAACTACATAATCTCCCAACCGAATTTTTTTTCGACAATTTTTCCTTTGATTTCAAATCCACTGGAAAGCCTGTGTCCTCCTCCGCCGAAAGTGTGGGCGATTTCAGAGACGTTTACTCCCTTGTATTCTTCGCTTCGGAGACTTCCTTTGATGATCCCATCTTTTCTTTCTGAGAGAACCAATGAAAAAGAGGTTTCTGGAACAGTGTTGAGAATGGAAGCCACTTCAGCAATGTCGTCATAGGTGGCGTCACAATCATCCAAGTCTTTTTGAGTGATGACCGTGGCAATCATTTTGTTTTTTGGATTGATTTTGGCCTTATCAAAAGCACGACCCCAAAGTTTGAGCGTTGAGATTTTGCTGTTAGTGAAAACTGAATTGACTATTTTTGAAACAGAAGCACCTTTGTTGATGAGAGTGGCAGTTGCCTGCATCACTTTTGAAGTGGTGTTTGAATGTTGAAGATTTCCGGTGTCTCCCAAGATCCCAGTCAAAAGAAATGTGGCAATTTTGGTGTCGATGTTTCCTTTGGAAAATTCAAGATAATCAAAAATGATTTCTGATGCTGAAGAATAATTTTCATCAATGATTGTGACATCTCCTTCAAAGCTGATGTCAGGGTGGTGATCAATGAGAACAATAACCTTGTCTTCTGAAATTTGATTTTTCACATCTGCAAATCCTCGTTCAACGCTGTCGCTGGCAATGATCGCGTCATAGGAATTAAAATCAATTTTGTCCGGGTGAAGAAATTGCTCGCTTTTAAAAAGCCCTTCGAGATAACTAGGGAAGGGATCAAAGCATCCAATGTCAACATGTTTGCCAAGGCCAAGGAGGTGATATTTGAGAGCTAGATTTGCTCCTGTTGAATCACTGTCCGGTCTTGTGTGGGCAAAAAGAAGAACCCTGTTGGATTTCTTGATGATATATTTAAGTGTGTTGAATTCTTTTTCAAAGCGCATAATCATGGCTATCTTTAGTCAGTTTTTGAAAAACAAAACACTGTTGGAAGTGTTGCTACTAAATTTGTCTTAGTAATTTTTCAATTTCATCAGCTCTTGCCTCAGTTGTATCAATCTTGAATTTTAGTCTAGGAAGTATTTTCATGTGAAGCTTTTGGTTAAGCTTTCTTTGAATTGTCTTCAGTTCATGCTCTAGAGTTTTTTCAACATAATGTATTTCTGATTCAGGAAAAACACTAATGAATATATGAGAATAGCGCAAATCTCGGGTTGTGTCAACCTTAGCAATCGTGACAAAAACTCCTGGCTTAAGGTCAATTTCTCTGGCAATGATATTAGACACCTCTTGGCTAATAAGAGAGTTTACTTTTTGAGTTCGTAGTGACATATAGTTATAGTTTTCGTCTTACTTCTTCTTCTGTGAAGAATTCCAAGACATCTCCTTCTTCAATTTTAGTGCTTCCTTCAAATGTGAGTCCGCATTCGCTTCCGCTTGAAACCTCATCAACATTTTTCTTGTTGTGTTGAAGATTTGTGAGAGTTCCAGATCCAATGAGTTCTTTTTCTCTTTTCACGTCAATAAGGCATTTTCTGGATACTTTTCCTTCAATCACTTTTCCTCCAACAATCATATCTTTTTTTCCGGTTTTGAATATAGCCAAAACCTTCAATCTTCCCAAATCAGTTCGAACAATTTCCGGTGGAAGAAGGGAAGCGAGTGAATTTTTTATATCATCAATCAACTCATAGATGATGTTGAAAGATTTGATTTCAATTCCCTTTGATTCAGCCATTCTTTTGGCAACAGAAGTGGCAGTAACATTGAATCCATAAATGATAGCGTTGGAACTTTCAGCGATTTTGACATCAGATTCCGTGATATTTCCAACATTAGTGTCAATGTAGTTAATTGCTACTTCACTTGATTTTATTGCTGAAAGAATTTGCTCAATAGCTTCGAGTGAACCTTGAACATCTGATTTGATGATTACGTTCAGTTTCTTTATTTTTTCTTCTTCAATGCTACTGTAGAGCTGTTGTTTGCTCACGCCTGCTTTTCCTCCTCTAAAGATTTCATCACTAGCTTTTGATTTGATTTGTGAAAGTGATTTTTTGCTGACAACTTGCAAAATGTCATTTACATTAGCGGCTTCATTGAGACCAGTGATCACCACTGGGGTGGATGGAGGAGCTATTTCAATGCTTTTTCCAGAGAAATCTTCAATTCTTTTGATTCTTCCATATGAATTTCCTGCAGCAATGTCTTGACCGACTTTGAATGTTCCTGTTCGAACCAATACGATTGAAATAGGTCCTCTTTGAGGATCTAGGTGTGATTCTAGGACAACTCCAAGCCCATCTCTTTTGGGGTCAGCAACAAATTCTTCGACTTCAGAAACCAACAAGATGCTTTCTAGGAGAGCATCAATCCCTATATTCTTTTTAGCACTAATTTCATTTGAGATAAACTTTCCTCCCCATTCTTCAACTAGAATATCAAGCTCAGCTAATTCTTGCTTTACTCTTTGCGGATCAGCTTCCGGAACATCGATTTTGTTAATCGCGACAATAGTTGGAATTTTTTTGTCTTTTAGATATTCAATTACTTCTTTTGTCTGAGGACGAACTCCATCGTTGGCTGCAACAACAAGAATTGCAATGTCTGCAATACTCACTCCACGCTCTCTCATTGCAGAAAAAGCTGCATGTCCTGGAGTGTCAACAAAAGTGATCAACTGACCTCTTTTTTTCGTTTGATAGGCACTGATGTGCTGAGTGATTCCACCGGCTTCTTTTTCAGCAACACTAGCTTTTCTTATTGTGTCAAGAAGTGTGGTTTTTCCATGATCAACGTGTCCCAAAACAGTTACGATAGGGGGGCGACTAGCTAAATTTTCCTTGGCAAGCTTTTCTTTTCTGCAGATTTCCAAAAGATGTTCCAATGTGATTGTTTCTCCATCAGAAACCGCTAAATCTTCTTGTGTTTCAATTCCGAGATCTGCTGCAATGATATTTGCTGTTTCAAAGTCAATTTCTTCATTAATATTGGCCATGATCCCATTTTTCATGAGCTCTTTGATGATGTCTGAAATGGGCAAATTTAAAAGTTCACCGAATTTCTTTACGGTGACCGTTGATGGAATTTTGACAATATTTGAGGTTTTTTCTTTGGGTTGAGTCATTATTATTATTTCTCTAGATTATTCGTTATTATTATATGAAAAAGTGAACTTTTTTGAATTAAGTTCTAGACTCAATCTAACATTAAGTTAAGGTAATGTAAAGGCAATAAGCGAAAAAACCAAAATTCTTGAAGCCGATTCAAAGATGATTTGATGGCGAGAGAGGATAATTTGATTATTTTCCTTTCTTTTCTTCTTTTTTTGGGATATTTTTTGCCTTTTCAATAGACTCTTCTTCTTCTGCAGTTAGAGTATATTTCTCTGATTTTGAATTTTTGATTGATTTTGAATATATGCGAGTTCCTTCTCGAGTGTGAAGGGAAGAAATCACGATTCCTGAATTATCACCGTTAAGAAGAGCAATGGAAAAACTTTGATCCCCGCCAAGATCTTTGAAAGGATTGAATCTGACTAAGCCAATTTTATGAATTCCACTGAAAGAAAGATCATATATTTCATTGGATGCTTTAAATAGCTCTTGAATATCATCATCCATTTTGTGAATGTTTTCTATGTTTTTGTTGAGAAGCTCTTCAAGATCGCCTCCATTTTTTCCGGAAAAGAAATGCTTACTTTTCTTTTCAAGTTTTTTGACTTTCAGTAATACAACAATGCCAAGAATCACAGAAATTGCAAAAAACGAGACTATTGCTATTAATATGATGAATGTATATGGTTCAAGCAGTTCTTTCATTTATTTTTTATTAATTAAATTTTAGCTCCTCATCATCTCTTTCAAGAAGATTGATTGCGCCAAGATTGAAATCGACAAAGTTTTCATTTTCAGAATCTGTGAAATATAGAATGCTTTTCGATGGATTATATACGATTTTTGGTTGAGGGTTGTTTAGTTCTAAGATATCAAAAAGATTTCGATAATCTCGATGATCAATCTCGATTAATTTCACGGTATTTCCAGCAGAATAGATGATGTGTTCATAATCTCTGAGCCATTGAACGTTGTTGATTTTGTTGAACGAGCGAGTGATGTGAATGATTTGATTCTCTTCTCTGACCGGTTGAGTTTCCCATTTTGTTGTGAAATAAACAAAAATTTCATTTTCTGTCCAGTAAGTCATCTTCTTTCCATCATTGGAGAAATGTAGCCCTGAAACATTGTTGGAAATTTTGTTGAAAAACAAGCTTTTTCCATTATTGAGAACATACAGGTCTTTGTCTCCCGTGATAATACCGATGCGATCTTTGTCATATACGATGATCTTAGTGTTTTCAAAGTTAATATTTTCCAGTGATGTGGATGTTATTTGAGTTTCTGAATCAGTGTTTTTTGTTCCAGTTTCACTTATGATCCCATTGGTTTTATTAATGTAATATATTCTATTATTACTAATGTCATAACCTCCTACATTTTCAGTGATAAGATTTTTTTCTTCATTGTTCCTTATATTGATTCTGTATAAGTTGTCATTTGCGATGTATATAATAAAGTTCTTGTCAGAAGGGTCCCATCGAACATCTTTGATCTCTTTTTCTTTTGTGTGAATTTGAAGATCTACGATTTCTTCATTTTCCAAGCCAGCGATGAAATAATTTCGCTCCCCAGTTTCATTATTTATTGCAGGAATGATAAGCAGCTCTCCTCGAGGAGACCATTCGATGTTAATTTTTTCTGCGATAGGAAAGAGATAGTCAGTGGCAACAAAAACATTTTGAGTGTCCTCAGTTTTCAAATCTAAGACACGAACTGTCATTCCTGTGTCATTATGCACAGTTGCAATGTTATTCTCTTTTGGAGAAATGAAAAAATCATTAATAAGATTCGTTTCATATTGTTTTTTTGTGTAGTCTTCTCTTGCCAAAAAGACATTCCAAAATTCAGTGGAAAGACCGCTATGAATCGGAGATTCTTTGTGCCAGGTTTGATATTTGTCTTTTTTTACTTCAAGAAAATATGTTCCTGGTTTTATTCCATCGATGTGATAGGAATAATTCAAGAAATTTATCACTCCCTTGGGAACCATGCTTCCATTGACATGAATTTCAGATTCTTGGGGGGTGGATTTAATAGTGAATGATCCGGAATATACGAAAATTCCTTTTTCAAAACTAAATCTATATCCGAGTGCATAAAAAGATATTATTGGCGCAGTGATGAGAAAAAGAAGTACTAAAAACCAAAAGAATATTTTTCTTGCTAATAAATTGTTTTCCATTATTTTGCACGTTAATCAAAGCTATTTAAAAGTGACGTTTTACTAATATCAATGATAGTTTATGTGAGCGTTTTTGTCTAATCCACAGAAATATTTTTTATATAATCTTTTTTCTGCTAAAATGAAAGAAGCTGGTTATAAATTTTTATTTTATTTATGGAAACAAAAACAAAAGTCAAAACCCGAGATATTTCGTTGCTAGGATTAAATGTGGTGGTTGCAACTTTGCTGTGGTGGGTGGTGGATGGCATTGCATTGAAAGATAGTTTGCAAAGCTGGGTTATTTTGTTTGTGTGTCTTTTTTTGTGGTTTCTGGTTTTTGTGATTAGTTGTATTGTTATAGAAAAAAAGATGTGGATCACTCTAATCATGGTTGGTTCATTTTTGATGAGCTTGTTTTTTTCTTTTAGCTTTTTTCAACTTGTTTTGAGTTTTATTGCAGTGGGAATATTTTTTGTGATTCACAGGATGATAACGTTGGAAAAAAAGATGATAATTTCCATTGAAGTGAGAAGGGTTATTCGTTCTGCCAGAGCACTTATAGTGATATTGGCATCAATAATGATTGCGGGTCAATTCTATAATAATGTAATTTCTTCCGGAGTTGAAAATCTGATTCCTGAAATTAGCCTAGGAAGAGCAGAAAGAAGATTGATTGCAAATACTGTTTCCATTTTTGACAGTAGTTTTCGTGCAAGTGAATTGGAAAATATGACTGTGGATGAATTTGTTTTGAGTAAAATAGATATTAAAGAAGAGGAGTTGGAGCAATCTTTTTTCCCTGATAACCAAGCTATAAAAGATAGCTTGAGCGGATTGGCTCTCGAACAAGGACGAGAAGGATTTTCAACCATGGTAGGAAGAGAAGTGCGAGGAGATGAAGAAATATTTGATGTTTTTTCTGAAGCAATAAACAATAAGATAAATAGCTTTTTTAAAACTAACATAGAGTCAGAATATGTTGTCTTCATTCCATGGACAATCTTTATTGTGCTGTTTTTGATGACGTTTTCTGCTATTTCATTCATATCCCCAGTTCTCGTATTTGCAACTAGGATGATATTTGCTATGCTAGTTAAGTTGAAATTAATCGAGATACAAAAAATTTCTGTTGAGAAAGAGGTGATAGTGCAGTATGGGGGGTAAGTAAATTGCTATTTATTTTAAAATCGATGTCAAAAAATAAAATTGTTATTTTTGTGGTTGCTTTGCTTTTAGTTTTGGTGCTAGGCGTTTTCTTTTTCTTTAACCGAGTTAATCATTCAGTGGGGTCACTGGAGTCAGGAGTGGTTGAATTTGAGATTTTTGCAGGAGAAAATCTTTTTGATGTTGGAGAATCATTGGAGAAAAACGGTCTTATTGCAGGGGAAATATATTTTACTTTTTTTGTGTGGAAAGAGAATTTGCGCAGTGAGATAAAGGCAGGAGAATATGAAATTGGAGCTGGAATGACAATTCCAGAAATTGCCTATTTGATTACTCGACCAAAGGAGGCAATAGAAGATCATCAGAAAAAAATTACTTTTCCAGAGGGATGGGATGCAAAAAAAATGCAATCAAGATTGGCAAGCAATGGATTGGCAGTGGATGATTTCTTGGAATTATTTCAAAACCCGTCATATTTTGAAGAAAAATACGGTTATGATTTTTTGAGCGATCTTCCTCAAAAAGCTACTTTAGAAGGATATCTTTTTCCGGACACATATTTTTTTGCTACTGATGCAACCTCTGAAGAGATTATCAAAAAAATGCTAGACAATTTTGATCAGAAAATTTCTCAAGATTTGAGAGATGAGATCAAAAAACAAGGAAAGAGTTTGCATGAAATTGTGATCATGGGAAGCTTGATTGAGAGAGAGGTTCAATCAGATGAAGACAAAAAGACAGTGGGAGGAATATTTTGGAATCGAATAGAGGTTGGTCAGGCACTTCAAAGTTGCGCTACTTTGGCGTATATTCTCGGTGAAAGCAAGGAACAATATTCGTATGAGGACACTCAAATAGAATCATTCTATAACACCTATCTATATCCCGGTCTTCCACCTGGACCGATTGCTGCTCCAGGACTTTCTTCAATTGAAGCAGCTGTGTATCCCGATGAAACCGATTATAATTATTTTCTGACAAGTCAAAAAACAGGAGAAACAATTTTTTCCAAAACTCTGGATGAACATAATCTGAATAAGGTTCGCCACGGGTTATAATTAATTAATTTTTCAAAAAAATATGGAATTAACAGGACAAAATATTCTTCACTTCATGAGCACCTATGGATATTGGGTGATTCTCCCACTTATGATAATTGAAGGTCCAGTTGCTACTATCATAGCGGCAATGCTTGCAAGTGTGGGAGTTTTTAATGTTTTTGTGGTGTTTGTTTTTTCAATGCTCGGAGACATTATTGGTGATATTCTTTTTTATTGGGCAGGGCACACATGGGGAATGAGTTTTGTGAGAAAAGTTGGAAAATACATTGGAATCACAGAAAACTTGATTTTGAAAATGGAAAAATATTTCAAAAGACATGGAGGAAAAACGATTTTCATGGTCAAATCAACCACAGGTCTTTGTTGGGCAACATTCACAGCGGCTGGAATTGTGGGGATGAATTTCTATAAGTTTTTGAAATATTCAGCTCTTGGAGGAGTTGTGTGGAGTGGATTTTTGGTTTCAATGGGATATTTTTATGGATATATGTATAAAGAGATTAGTGAATATATCAAATGGTCCGGATGGCTCATTGTGACTTTGACAATACTTTCTTTTGTAATCATAAATCTGTACAAGAAGAGTAAATCTGAGAAGATTTTTGAAAAATAAAAAGAAAAGTCGCAGGATTGCTTATGCGGCAAAATCGTTGATTATTTGATTGATTCATAATATATTTAGAGAGGTGTTTTTTTGAGGGGGTGCACCGTTTTTTATTGATATGCGCATGTCTATTATAAGTTTTTTTAGAGAAAAATTAATTAATGGAAGTCCAATTCACTCTGTTGCAGGGGCTGCTTTGGTTGTTTCTGTGATGGGAATTTTGAGTCGCCTTTTGGGTCTTTTTCGAGACAGAATTTTGGCAGCTAAATTTGGAGCGGGAGATGAACTGGATGTGTATTATGCTGCCTTTAGAATGCCGGATTTGATTTATAATTTGCTAGTTGTGGGAGCTCTTAGTGCAGCTTTTATTCCTGTTTTCACCGGGCTTGTCACAAAAGAAAAGGAAAAAGAAGCATGGAAATTAACCTCGAGTCTCATGACATTTCAGGTGATTTCCATTGTGTTTATTTCCATTTTGTTTTCTATTTTTGCTCCGCAAGTGATGAAAATTATTACACCTGGATTTTCAGGTGAGAAGCTGGATGAAGTGGTGAGATTTACAAGAATCATGTTTCTAAGCCCCGTTTTTTTGGGAGTGAGTGCAATTTTTGGTGGGGTGCTTGTATCGTTTAAGAGATTTTTGGTGTATTCTATTGCGCCAATAATGTATAATATTGGGATTATAATCGGAGCTTTGTTATTCGTGGACAGATGGGGAACAATTGGTCTTGCTTGGGGTGTTATTCTCGGAGCAGTGCTTCATATGTTAATTCAATATCCAGCAGTAAAAATGTCTGGTTTTCGTTATATTTTGAATCCAAGAAAATTTTTGAAAGACAGAAATCTAAACAAAGTATTTCGTCTTATGGTTCCGCGAAGTTTAGCGGTGGGAGTCACTCAGATCAATTTGCTAGTGATCACTATTTTTGCTTCTACTTTGGCTTCAGGAAGTTTAGCGATATTCAATTTTGCCAACAATATTCAAAGTGTCCCACTGGGTCTTTTTGGGATATCTTTTTCAATGGCAGCTTTTCCAATTCTTAGTGCGTCCGTTGCAAGTGGGGACAGAAAAAAGTTTGTGCATGTTTTTTCAAAAACCTTCAGAAGAGTTCTTTTCTTTGTCATTCCAGCCAGTGTTTTCATTTTCATGCTTCGCGCAGAGATTGTTCGAATTGTTTTTGGCGCGGGTGAATTTGATTGGGAGGATACAGAGGCTACTTTATGGGTCTTGGGATTTTTGTCAATCAGTCTTTTTGCGCAAAGCTTGATTCCTCTTTTAGCAAGATCTTTCTATGCACTCGAAAATACCAAAATACCATTCTACATTGCTCTTTTCAGTGAAGCAGTGAACATTTTGTGTGTTGTTTTGCTTATCAAAAAATTTGAGGTTATGGGATTAGCCTTAGCATTTTCAATTTCTACTATTGTAAATATGGGACTCCTATTTTATTTTCTTCGAAGGTTTTTTGGGGGATTGGATGATAAAAAGATTATTGATTCTGTTTCAAAAATTATCTTAGGTTCTATTTTTTCAGGAATGATGATTTATGTTACAAGACATTTTCTAGGAAATTTCATTGATCTGAATACCTTTATGGAAGTGTTTTCACAATTTTCGATTTCCGTTGTTGTTGGTTCACTTAGTTTCATTGCCGCGTGTTATTGGCTGAGAATCAAAGAATTTCATGATTTCAAAAGTTCGATCTTGGTGAAAATATTTGGTTTTGACAGCGAGGACAATCTTAGCTAGCAAATGGTGAGTCAAAAAAAGATGAAGATAAAATAAATTTTAGTATTAATTTATTTTATCTTCATCTTTTTTTGTTATTATTGGCATGGCTTAGAATAATTTGTTAATTTTAATTTTATGACCGATGAAAGAAATTATAAAGACGAGTTGACTAAATGTGAAGCAATTTTCAATGCTACTCTGGATGGATTGCTTTTGTTGAATATGGATGGAAAAATTGTTGATGCCAATGAAGCGGCATTGAATATTCTGAAATATCCCAAAGAGGATATGTTAGGGAAAGAATTGACCACATTTCACACAAGTGAATATAAAGATAGGTGTGAAAAAAACATTCAAACAGCGCTCAAAGGAGAGAGGTCGTGTTGTGATTGCTCGTTTATCAGTGCGGAGGGGAAGTTGATATTTGCGGATAATCTTTTGAAAAAAGTTGCAATCGGTGACACGAAATTTGTCTTGGTTTCATTTCATGATATTTCTCGTCAAAGAGAAACAGAAGAGAGATTGGAGGTTGAATTGGAAACACTTAGAAAAATGAACAAGTTGATGACCGGGAGAGAAGAGAGGATAATCGAGCTTAAAAATAAAATAAACAATTCAAAAAATAATCTAAAGAGTTGTAGATTGGAATAAAGAATTGAGAAAATAGCAATAAAAATCACCTCAATATGTTGAGGTGATTTTTTGTTTTTGAAATAAGCGAAATTTCCTATTTTTCTTTAACTTTTTTATACCAAGGGCAATCCCAGCATTCAAAAACGTGATTTTTTATCTTGATGCAATCAGGATTTCGACTGGCTGATCCAGCAATGAGCCAGCATTCTTTTCCGAAGTTGTTTTTGTATGCTGAACAAAGTGATTTTTCCTCAGGAGAACACTGCATGAAATCCCAGCAGCTTTCTTCTTTTTCTTCCTGCATATTTTTTTTGTTTTTTAATAGTACATCCATTTTAATTTTACAATAAAGGTAGTTATGTAAAATTGTTTTTTTAATAAAAATAAAATGAAAATTTCATAAAATAAAAATGCCCTGTTCGGGCATTAGTGCTTGAATCCATGAGAATATTCTCCAAACTTCACTCCATAGGCCTTTCCCCAAACATCAACGTTGATGTGTCCAGGATTTTCAAGATGAACCCGCAGGTATTGATGGGGAGAAAAAAACCAAATCAGCGTCCATTTTTTTTCAACATCTTTTTCTTCAAAGAATTTACTGTTGATGAGCAAGATTTTCATGAGATGATTGATGTTGGTGCAAATGAGAATCTTTTTGTTCCACAGACTTTCGGGATCATAATCAAAAAGATTGGAAAGGTGAGTGATTGTGGCCCATCTGTGGCCGCGATATCTCGAAATCATCGCGTCATATGCCTTTTTAAGGCATTCTTTTTTGCTCGTGCTTTTGTTTAGTTCAAGAATAATTTCTTGCATTTCCTGGGGTAAATCTTGAAATGCATAATTTTTCATATGATTATAGAAATCCAATAATTTTTCCAATAAAGAGAATGTAAATCATGAGATACATAGCGCCTTCCCATTTGTGAATTTTTTTTGAAATTCCGGAGATAGTGAACATTATTGTTGCAACAAGCATAGTTGGAATCCCGATCCAAAATGTTTGCTCATCGATAGCAAGTGTTCCAAATAATCCTGGAATACCAACTACTATCAGAGAATTGAAAGCATTGGATCCAAAAATATTTCCAATAGCCACTTCTGATTTTCCACTTCGAGCGGCCTTGAGGGATACAATAAGCTCAGGAAGAGATGTTCCAATAGCAATAGCAGTAATGGAAATGAGTGCCGGACTGATTTTGAACATCTCAGAAAGGGCAATAACGGACTGAATCATGAACTTTGCTCCGAATATGAGACACAAAATCCCAATGACAAGCCATGCGTAATCTTTCCAAGAAATCGTGATTTTTTTTGTAAGTTGTTGATGAGCCTTAGTGTTGAGTTCGCTGGTGATATCTTTTTTGGAAACAGAATCTTTTTCTCTGATGGTTTCTTTGTGAAATATCGTATACATAAAATATACAAGATAAGCAAGTACTAAAAGCACAGACTCTCCAACCGTAATGATTCCATCATAAGAAACTCCTAAAAACATAACTGTTGCAGCCACGAGCATAGGTAAATCCAAATCAATCAGATTTTTTGTCACCGCTAATCCGCTTCCTGCAATAGCTGAAAAACCGATGATTAGAAGAATATTGGAAACATTAGAACCAACTACATTGGAAACTACGATTTCATTGGTATTTTCAAATACTGCCATAAGAGAAGCAAAAAGCTCTGGAAAAGAGGTTCCCATTCCTACGATTGTGACTCCAACAATGAAAGGAGAAAGTCCAAAAGAAAGACCGATCTTTTCAGCACTATCCAAAAACCAATCCGCTCCTTTGATCATTAATGTTAAGGTGAGTGAAAAAACTATAATCCAAAAAAATACCATAAAATTGCAGTTAAAGCTTTAAAAAAATAAACTCAAAAATAACTTCTCAAGAGTTTCAATATTAGTATAACAAAAAAAGAAACTTCCCGAAAGCGGGAAGTTTCTTTCGGTTATTTTTCTTTAAATTCTTTCTTTACTCGATCCCTCATTTCCATATGTTTTTCTTGAATTACTTCAAGAAGTTTTGATTCATCAATCATTTGGTGATGTCTGCTTTTGATGACAAATTTTCCATTAATCATTAAATCGCGCACCATTCTTCCTCCGTGAGTAATGAGATTTCCAAGAAGAGTCATTGGGTTTTCTTGATCAAAAGGGATAAATCCTCGATCTTTCAGTTTCCAAAAAGCAAGATCTGCTCTCATGCCCGGAACAATTTTTCCTCTGTCTTTTAGGTTCAAAACACAAGCACCATTGACAGTCATCATTTTGAACAGAGATCCGAATTTGATTGTTCTGGAATATAGATGAGTGATTCTGGTTTGGTAGGCTTCAGACAAAAGATCAAGTCTATTTTTGCTTACCACGCTGTCAGTTCCCAGCGAAATTTTGTTAAAACCTCCAGATCCACGAAATTTCCAAAAAGGAAAAACCCCGCTTTTGTGAATGGTGTTTGAAGTGGGGAGATGGGCAATTCCAATTTTAGCATTCACCATTTCAGAAATATCATCATCTTTGATGTGAATTGCGTGAGAAGCAATTGAATTTTCGTTTAGAAAATCATATTTTTTGAGTATTTCAAATTCACTCATTCCTAATCTTTCTTGGCTTTCTTCTACAACTTTTTGACTTTCTGACATGTGAAAAGTGAGAAGCGCGTTGTATTCTTTTTGAATTCTGGAAATTTTTTTCAGAATTTCATCAGTGGTTTTGTATAGATAATGAAGGGCAATAGCTGGAGTTGAATAGAACTCATTTTTTTTCTTGAGGATTTCTTCAACCATTTCCGGAGTATTTTCTTTTTTGGAGTTACTCACCGCACTTATAGCATTGATGAGATTGTGAGCACTCGCCTTGGCTGCAGCTTCAGCTGTGTGAAAGTTTGGTCCATGCGTCAGAGTTGTGGTGATCCCGCTTTTTTGTTGTTCAGTGATGTCTCCAATAGCGCTGCATAAATAGGTTTCATCCGTTTCATTTTTTTGCCACTCTCCCATAGCTGCGATTGTTTTTTCAAGAGTTTCTTCTTCATCAAGCATCATTGAACTTCGCATGAGATACATGTGAATGTGAGAATGGGTGTTGATGAATCCTGGAGTGACAACAATCCCACCTCTTTTTCCAGCGTCATACACCACATCAAAATCTACATCGTCGATTTCTGAAGATGGAGCAACTTTTGTGATGATTCCGTCATTGATGATGATGGAATGATTTTTTTTGCAAACCAGCTTGTTGATTTCATCGCAAGTGAAAAGAAAGGGAATATTTCGAACAAGAATTGATTTGTAATCCTGCTTGTTCACCTGAAAGCGTCCGTGTTCATCATCTTCTCTCACTTTGGTTGATTTTACTTTTAATAGGAGCTCATCTAAATTTTGTAGATTTTGCATAAAGATTATTTTGAGTGTAGATTATTTTTTTTATTCCCACTCAGTTGTTCCTGGTGGTTTATTGGTAATGTCATAGAATATGTGAGAAATTTTTCCAGTAGCTTCAATTTCTTTGACAATTTTTTCAATTACGTCTTGTGGCATGCGAAAAAAATCTAGGGTCATCGCATCTCTTGTGTTGACTGGTCTGAGAACGATTGATTCTTTGTCGCTTCCATCAGTGACAGGAAGAAGTACAACAGGGAATTGCCAGATTTCGTCATATAATCCCGAGGTTTTGACGTTTTCTGAAACAATATTGTCAATAACTTTGAGCGTTTCAATCCTTTCTTTGGTAAGGAAAAGATCTTTTTTGGGAATTTCAAAAATGTTTTTTTCTTTTGGATTGAGAAGTAGGATCATTCTGTTAACTTCTCGGACATTATTGGTGGTTGTCACTGAGAGATCATCTAGTTTATCCCAGTCTTTTTCTCCCCACACAACAAGAGGGTGAGCATATGTTCTGTTGTCTCCTTGAACCCCAACTGATTTTATTGAAAGAAGACTGTGATTTATTCCTGATAGAATGTTGGCGATTTTTTCTTTGCCCTTGTCTACATCTTCTTTCTCAGAGCTTTTGTGACACAAACAACGAATGGCAAGACCTGGACCTGGGAAAGGGTGACGATCAATGAGTTCTTGAGGAAGAGCAAGAAGTTCTCCTACTTTGCGTACCTCATATTTATAGAAATCAATAAGTGGCTCAATGACCATTCCTTTTTCAATGAGTTTGGTGATAGCATCCACTCTATTGTGGTGAGTTTTGATTTTGTCAGAATTTTTCGTGTCTCCTGACTCAATGGTGTCAGGATAGATTGTTCCTTGTCCAAGCATCCAGTGTTCTGGATCCAATCCAAGTTTTTCACTCACGCTTTCTTTGACATCTAAAAATGTTTGACCAATGATATGACGTTTTTCTTCAGGTTCAAAAATTCCTTCCAATCTTTTGAAAAAAATTTCACTGGCATCTTCAATTTCAAGATTGTTAAACCCTGCTTTTTTGAAGTTTTCCATGATTTCTTCTGACTCTTTGTATCTCATGAATCCTGTGTCGATATATAGCCCTTTCACTCTATCTTCTCCCAAAGCTTTGGTGAGAAGTGAAAAAGCAACATTTGAATCAACTCCTCCACTAACAAGAACAAAAACTTTTTTGCTCTCAGCTTGTTTTTGGATTTTGGTGATAAGATGATTGACGATATCTTTGATTTCCCAATTCTTTTCAGACTCACATATGTTGAGGACGAAATTTTCAATAATTTTCCCTCCTTGAGTAGAATGATCTACTTCAGGATGAAACTGAAGACCATAGAATTTTTTCTCTTCATTTGCCATGGCAGTAATTTCACAATCTTTGGTTGAGCCAATA
>JAOUHN010000021.1 GCA_029865125.1 Candidatus Moraniibacteriota bacterium | reverse complement strand
AATTGAAAAAGGATTGACCTGGTCAAAAATTGCCAGCAAATATTCAAGAAGGAGATAGAACTTTTGAAAAAACAAAAAAACGACTCTAAATTAGAGTCGTTTTTTTGTTTGTGTATGTTTTTCTGGTGTCATTCCGGAAAGTATGATTTCTTGGATGAGGTACGAGTCCCGTCGTTCGTGAACGACAGGACGAATCCTTAGAAATCAACTTATCCGGAATCCCGGAATATTATTGGAGCGTGTGATGATTATGGGGAGATCCTGAAACTCGCTCAAGGCGAGGTAAAGCAAGTTCAGAATGACAGTATTTAAAAGAATTGTTTTTTGTTTGTGTATAGCTTGTAAAGATAATATAATAGAAATACAGTGAGTTTTCTTAGGAATCTCATGTGTGTTGCAATAAATTTTTTCTAATAACTTGAATAAATAAACAAAAATATATGAAAAAAGGAAAAACAAATGAGAGCCTAAAAAAGGCACTGAAAATAGCGGGACTTATTTTCGTGACACTTTTGTTGCTGTCTGTCTGGAGCGTTTTTTTTGGAAGGAGTGAAAATTTGGGAGTGAAAAAAGGTGGGAATGTGATGATACATGAAGAAGAATCTGATGTTTCAACTATAGGGATGCCTCAGTTAATGTCTGATTCTGAAGGCATGATGATGGAGAGAGGTTCGGTGTATGATTTGACGAATGAGACAATTGCTGTGTCTGATTCCAGTGTTGTTGCAGACAAAAAAATCATCAAAAATGGTAGTTTGAACTTGAAAGTGGAAAACACCGAAGAAGCTTCTAAAGAAGTGTCAATGATTGCAAAAAGTCAGGGAGGAGAAGTTTTTTCCACTAATTTCTATGAAAGAGTGAAGGGACAAAAAAGTGGCAGTGTGACCATCAAAGTTCCGGTTTTGAAATTTGAAGAAACCATTGAGAAATTGAAAACCATTGCTACTCAGGTGGTTTCTGAATCAACAACAGGACAAGATGTGACAGAGCAATACGCAGATCTTCAAATTCAGCTTAGAAATAAAAAAGCAGAGGAAGATAGTTTTGTGGGTATTTTGGAAAGAGCTGGAAAAATTGATGATGTGTTGGCTGTGACAAAACAAATTGCAAGAGTCAGAAGTGAAATTGAAAGACTGGAGGGAAGAATTAGATTCATGGAGAGTCAAACAGATATGTCCACGATCACTGTGAGCCTCAGTGAGGACACAGAAATTTCTCCAGTGAGAGAAGGTTGGAGGCCATGGGAGGTGATTAAGGCATCATCAAGGGAGCTGGTTGAGAACATGCAAGGATTTGTGGACGGACTGATTCGATTTGTGATTGTTGGAATTCCCGCACTCATTCCATTTGTGCTTATTATCTGGGCGGTGTATTGGATTGGAAAAAGGATTGTTAAGAAAATAACTAAATAATGAAAAAACAAAGGATGAAGATTGAATATGAGGCGACATTTGAAAATGTGGATAAGGATGAAGTGAGAAAAAAATTGAAAAACGTTGGTGCAAAACTTGTGAAAAAAGAGCTTTTGCAAAAAAGAGAAACGTTTCATCTTCCTGAGAGTCATGTGATGAAAAGTGCATGGTTGAGAGTGAGAGATGAAGGAGGCCGAATTACGATGACACTCAAAACGGTTGATGGCGACAAGATTGAAAATCAGAAGGAAATTGAGTTGAAGGTGGATGATTTTGAAAGCGCAACGCTGTTGTTGCAATCAATTGGATGCAGGAAAAAATCATATCAAGAAACAAAAAGAGAGATTTGGGAGCTGGACGGAGTGGAGATCATGATTGATGAATGGCCATATCTTGAGCCGTTTGTAGAGATTGAGGGGACTTCAGAGGCAGATGTGATGAGTGTCAGTGAAAAGTTAGGATTTGATTATGAAAAAGCTAAGTTTTGTTGCGTCAGCACGCTATATGAGGAGAAATATGATATTTCTGAGTGTGAGGTGAATATAATCCCAGAAATCACCTTCAAAAAACCAAATCCATTTGTGAAATGATATTCTTGAAAATAAAAAGAGCCACTGCTTCCCGGATGGGGGCAGTGGCTTTGTTGCTGCATGGCGTTGATGATAGTCAAGGATTTATGGTTGAAAAAAAGCCAGAAGTGCGTTACAGTAAGGGTACGTTATCAAAAGAATTTAAATATTCGTTACTTTGTTATAGTGAGTTCAAGAGCCTCAAAGCACTGTTGATGTGTGCTATTATTTGGGGATCCTGAATCAAGTTCAGAATGACAAGCAACGGGAAAAATATGGCGAAATATAATCACAAAGAAATTGAAAAAAAGTGGCAGAAGAAGTGGAATAAGGATGAATTGTATAGGGTTGGAGAGGATGCGAAAAAGCCGAAATATTACATTTTGGATATGTTTCCATATCCTTCAGGTGAAGGTCTTCATGTGGGGCACCCAAAGGGCTACATCGCTACTGACATTTTTGCGCGCATGAAAATGATGCAGGGTCACAACGTTCTTCATCCAATGGGGTGGGACGCTTTCGGTCTTCCTGCTGAAAATTATGCTATTAAAAACAAGGTGCATCCAAGAGTGGCTACTGAGAAAAACATTGCTACATTCAAAAGTCAGATTGAGAAATTGGGAATGACATATGATTGGGATCGAGAAATTGACACGACGGATCCGGAGTACTACAAATGGACTCAATGGTGTTTTTTGAAGATGTTTGAGCGTGGATTGGCCTTTGAATCTCATGAGCCAATCAACTGGTGTCCTGGGTGTCAAACAGGACTTGCAAATGAAGACTTGGAAGACGGAAGGTGTGAAAGATGTGACAGTGAAATTGAGCAAAAGCCAATGAGACAATGGGTTTTGAAAATCACTGATTATGCTGACAGAATGCTTGAAGATTTGGACAAACTTCCTGAATGGTCAAACTCAATTAGAGAAATGCAAAGAAATTGGATTGGTCGCTCTGAAGGAGCGATAATCAAATTTGATCTCAAATCAGAATCTGATCACAACTCTCAATTCTCAACTCTCAATTCTAATGTAGAGGTTTTCACTACAAGAGTGGATACTATTTTCGGGTGTACGTATATGGTGGTTGCACCAGAAAATCCAGTAATCAGCGATCAGAAATCAGTAATTAGTAATTATGATGAAGTTCAAGAGTATATTGATGCGTCTAAGAAAAAGACTGAGCTGGAGAGAACTGAACTTCAAAAGGACAAAACAGGAGTTGAAATCAAAGGAATTAAGGCAGTGAATCCTTTCAATGGAGAGGAAATCCCTGTTTTTGTGGCGGACTATGTTTTGGGACACTATGGAACAGGTGCTGTGATGGCCGTTCCTGCTCACGATGAAAGAGATGCAGAGTTTGCAAAAAAATATGACTTGCCGATCAAGCAATCAGTTGCACAGACTTTCAATGGAGAGGGGAAAAATAAGGTTCAGAAAGACAAGCCAATGACTGAGAGAAAAACTGTGGATGTGATTTTGAAGCATTGGGAAAAGGATGAATATTTTTGCTTGGACTGGAAGATTAACAATTGGAAAGCATTCATTGTGGGTGGAGTTGAAGGTGAAGAAACTCTTGAAGAAGCAGCACTCAGAGAAGCACAAGAAGAGTCAGGATACAAAAACATGAAGGTCATTGGGACTGTTGGGCAAGAAATTCACAGCAACTTCTATGCTGCTCACAAGCAAGTGAACAGAAATCCTGTGATGAGAAATTGTGTGTATATCGAACTTCAAGACGGAGAAAGAGGAGAGTTGGAAGAAGAGCACACAAAGCATCATGATGGAGTATGGGTCAAAAAAGACGAAGTTCAAGACTTTTTGAATTTGTCTGAGCCAAAAATCTATTTCGACATTCTTCAAAACGGTGAAAAAGCTTTCACTGAGGATGGAACACTGATTGACTCAGGAGAATTTTCTGGACTTAAGTCAGAGGAGGCTCGAGAAAAAATGGTTGCGTGGTTGGAGAAAAAGAAATTGGGAGGAAAAAAAGTGAATTATAAGCTGAAGGACTGGGTTTTTTCAAGACAAAGGTATTGGGGAGAGCCAATCCCGATTGTTCACTGTGAAAAATGTGGAGTTGTTGGCGTTCCTGAAAGCGAGCTTCCAGTGAAACTTCCTGAAGTTAAGCACTATGAACCATCCGGAACAGGAGAGTCACCTTTGGCAACTATTGAAGATTGGGTGAACACTAAATGTCCAAAATGTGGAGGGGACGCAAAAAGAGAAACCAACACCATGCCTCAGTGGGCAGGGTCTTCTTGGTATTACCTGAGGTACATTGATCCGAAAAATGACAATGCTTTGGTGGACAAAGACAAGGAAAAATATTGGTCACCGGTTGATTTCTATGTGGGTGGAGCGGAACACGCAACCAGACACTTGATTTATGCTCGTTTTTGGCACAAATTTTTGTTTGATATTGGCGTGGTGAACTATGAAGAACCTTTCACAAGACTTCAACATGTGGGACTCATCATGGCAGAAGACGGCAGAAAAATGAGCAAGCGCTGGGGAAATGTGATTAATCCAGATGACATTGTGGAGGTGTATGGAGCGGACGCTCTTAGGGTGTATGAAATGTTCATGGGGCCGTTTTCTCAAAGCACCGCTTGGAGCACAAAGGGCCTCACGGGAGCGAAGAAATTTCTGGAAAGAACCTGGAGACTTTTTGAAGAAAAAGAATTAATTGATTGTGGAGGAGATTGCAAGGACATTCCAAAAGAGCTTCCTGTACTTCTTCACAAAACAATCAAAAAAGTTTCAGAGGATATTGAAGGTTTTGATTTCAACACTGCAATTTCTCAGATGATGATTTTTGTGAACGAGGCAACAAAGCATGAAAGATTGCCAAAAGAAGGAATGAAAAAGTTTTTGCAACTTTTGGCTCCTTTTGCACCGCACATGGCAGAAGAAATTTGGAGGGAAAAACTGGGAGAAAAAGAATCAGTATTCAAGAGTACCTGGCCGAAGTATAATCCAAAAAAGATTGTCGAAGAAAAAGTGGAAATTGTTATTCAAGTGAATGGAAAAGTGCGTGACAAAATTGAAATGGACGCAGAAATTGATGAGGATGGCGCAAAAGCAGCGGCTCTTGAAAGTGAAAACGTTCAAAAACACATTGAAGGAAAGGAAATTAGAAAGGTGATTTTTGTGCCAGGGAAATTGATTAGCTTTGTGGTTTAATTATTGCATAATATCAAAAATAAATATGAAAAAAAGATCAATAAATATCAAGGATTATTTTTTGAAAGACATCAATTCTGTTATTCGATTTTTGATTATTTCCGATATGATTCTTGTTGGAGCTACAGGTCTTTTGAGTCCGATATTTGCTATTTTTATTAGTGATTACATTGAAGGTGGAAATGAGGCAGTAGCAGGAATGGCGGCTGGAATTTTCTTGATTTCAAAAAGCGTAATTCAAATTCCCATTGCTCATTTTTTGGATAAAATCAGAGGTGAAAAAGATGATTTTTGGATTTTATTTGTATTTTCCATTGTCATGGCTTTTGTTCCTATTTTGTATTTAGTTATTTCTAAGCCATGGGAATTGTATCTAGTTCAGTTTATTTATGGTATGTTAGTTGCATTCACCTTTCCTGCCTATATGGCTATATTTACTCGTCATATTGATAAAGACAAAGAAGGCACTGAGTGGGGGATTTATTATACTATGACGGATGTGGCCAGTGCCTTGCTAGCTATGATTGGTGGATATGTAGCTGTTTCAGCTGGCTTTTCAATGCTGATTGTGATAGTGGTAATTGTTTCTTTTATAGGTGCTTTATTGTTATGGCCAATTAAGCCATATTTGAAAATGAAAGGAAATTAAGAAAGTGATTTTTGTTACGAAAAGGTTGATAAATATAGTAGTATAGTTAGTTGATAGCTGCACTATGTCATTCCGGAAAGTATAATTTCTTTGCGAGGTACGAGTAAATAGAAATTAATTTATTCGGAATCTAGACTAACAGAAGACGCAGACTTAGTATGTAATCTCAGATTATGTTAAGCATAGATTCCGGATAAACTATTTTTCTCACACTCGTACCTCGTGCGGAAAAATATGTTTTCCGGAATGACAAAGAAAAAAGAATTTTAAAATATTAAAAAATAAAATAACCAAAGTGCATTTCATGTTATGTGTTACATGTTGTGTGCTGTGTGAAATATATGCAAGCAGTGATACTCGCAGCCGGAAAAGGTACAAGAATGAAAGAATTAACGAAAAACTCTCAAAAAACAATGCTTGAGGTTGGAGGAAAGCCCGTTTTAGCTCACAAATTAGATGCAATGCCTGAGGAAATTGATGAAGTGATTTTCATTGTTGGATATTTTGCTGATCAAATCAGAGACTATTTTGGTGATGAGTACAACGAGATGAAAATCAAATATGCCGTTCAAGAAGAGCTCAATGGAACAGCAGGAGCAATTCATGCAGCCAAAGATATCTTGGGGGAAAGGTTTATGGTAATGATGGGAGATGATTTGTATCACCCGAAAGATTTGAAAAACATTTTGAAGAATGACTTGGCAATATTGGCTCATGAGGCTGAGAATCCGATAGGGTTTGGAGTTTTTGACATTGATGAGAATGAAAACCTAATTTCAATTGTGGAAAAAAATGAGGACCCAGAAAGAAAACTGATTAACACCGGACTGTATGTTTTGAACAAAAAGTTTTTTGATTATGACATGGTGCCAATCAGTGACACTGAATTTGGACTTCCTCAGACATTGGTGGTAATGGCAAAAGATTATCCAGTGAAAATTGAGCGCGCAAAGCTGTGGCAACCAATCGGAAATCCAGACGAGCTCAAAAAGGCAGAAGAGGTTTTGGAGCAATTTAAAATTAAGAATTAACAATGAAGAATTAAATTTCAAAATAGTGTATGAAAAATATAGTTACAATTGGTGGGGGGACAGGGAGTTTCACTTTGTTGAGTGGTCTCAAGAAATATCCGATTAGCATTTCGGCTATTGTTTCAATGGCGGATGATGGGGGGTCAACCGGAAGGCTTCGTGATGAGCTTGGAGTGCTTCCTCCGGGTGATGTCAGGCAGTGTCTTGTGGCGCTTTCTGATGAGTCAGAAGAAATGCGAGAACTCTTCAATTATCGTTTTGAAGCGGGGGATTTGAAGGGTCACAATTTCGGAAACATTTTTTTGAGTGCTCTTGAAAAAATCAACAAAAGTTTTTCGGAAGGAGTTTTGGAAGCAGCAAAGATTTTGAATGTGAGAGGGAGTGTGATTCCGGTTTCCAATGAAAAAATGAATCTGAGAATAAAGCTCAAAAACGGGAAAGTCTTGAAGGGAGAAAGTCACTTGGATGATAGTCGAGAAATTAAGAATGTTGGAGTTGAAGAAATTTCGCTTAGTCCAAAAGTGAAGGCCTACAAAGGCGCAGTGGATGCAATCATGAAAGCGGACACGATAGTGATCACACCGGGAGATCATTTTGGATCCATTGTTCCGAATTTGTTGGTGGATGGAATCAGTCAGGCACTTCAAAAAACAAAAGCTAAAGTGGTATATTGTTGCAATCTCACCAACAAAAAAGGTCAAACAGATGGTTTTGACTTGGACCAATATGCCAAAGAAGTGAATAGATACATTGGTGAAGACAGAATTGATTATGTGATTTTCAACAGCACTAAGCTTCCAAGGGATTTGGTTTCAAAATATGAAAAAAGCGAAGGCGAGAATTCTGTGGTTGGATTTGATCGTGACAAAATGGAGGCTAGGAGTTACAAGGTGATTTTGGCGGACATTTTGCAAAAAAGAAAAATTACGGAGAGTGTGCGAGATGCAATTGCTGCAACCAGATCATTCATCAGGCATGATAGTGATCAGATTGCGAAAGTGATTATGACTGTTTCTGATATGGACGACAAAAAGAGCGTGATAAAGGAGATAGTGTAGCTCATGGAACATGAAACATATAGCATGGAACACATAGCATAAAACATATAACACATAACATAAAACATGAAATGCAAAGTACCTATCGTATGTGCTAGTGGAGGGGGATCCTGAATCAAGTTCAGGATGACAAGCAGCGTAGATTTGTGATCAATTAATATGAAGATTTTATTAGATTTTGATGATACATTGTTTCACACCGCCAAGTTCAAGGAGGATTTGATTGGTGTTTTTGAGGAGTGTGGGGTGAGTCCGGAGGATTTCAAGAAATATTACTATGATTATTCTCCAAATGACAGTAATAGTGATTTGAAACGATATGTTTTTGAGAGTCACATTGACAGGCTTTCAGAAATTTTGGGGATTGACGGAGAAAATCTCAGAAAAAAAGCGCATGAGTTTCTTTCGGACACAAGCGCATATTTGTTTTCAGATGTTGATGAATTTTTAGAAAATTTTTCAAAAGATGATGTGTATATTATTTCATTCGGATGTGATTTTCTCAAAATCAAAATTGGAAACACGGGGATTGGAAAAAAGGTTTCAGAGATTGTGACAACTGACAAGGTGAAGGAGTTTGCGGTTGGGGATTTGCTTGGGCGAGAAAAAGAAAAGTTTGACGGTGAAAAAATATTTTTTCTTGACGACAGAATTGATCATTTGAAAAGTGTGAAATCAAAATTTCCTGAAATTGT
The DNA here is from genome assembly GCA_029865125.1 of Candidatus Moraniibacteriota bacterium. Classification (GTDB taxonomy): domain Bacteria; phylum Patescibacteriota; class Minisyncoccia; order Moranbacterales; family UBA9337; genus JAOUHN01. The sequence goes on along the minus strand of JAOUHN010000021.1, from coordinate 8,109 downwards.
CTCAATCCTTGTGAGTCGTCCAGAGGGTAGATATGATTGTGAGTTGGATGATTCTTGTGATCATTGTGTGAGGAATTTTTCAGAGGCAAAAAAGATAATTCTAGGAAGTTAGGATTTTGAGAATGTGGGAATTTAGGAGGCTTAAAAATAATTCAAGCGGAGAACCTGAGAGGTGCTCCGCTTGTTTGTTGATGCGTTCGGTAAGTTTATGCCGAGGGTTGTACTCTTCGGCTTCTTCTTCTGATAGGCCTTCTTCTTGGTTTCCTATGCTCTCGGTTGATGCTGATGGCTGCCTTAATCTGTTTTGGGGTAGGGAGGTTTATTGCGGGATATCTTTGTTGAATGTCTCTCGTGATATCTTGTGCTCCTTTTCCTTTGGCAGCCAGTTTTTGGACTAGATTGAAAATTTTATTGGGAAGCTTCCGAGTTTCTTTTTGGAGCTTCTCTCGGAGTTCCTTGTTGGTCTTTGAATTGCATTTTTCACATAAAATCCCTTGGTGAATTTGAGTGCTACATGCTGCATTGAGGCATGTGTACCTTTTGGAGTTCTTGTTCTTGATGATACTTGTCCATCGCGCGCGATCTAGTCGCGAAGCTGAAACTTTTATTGCCTGACCGTTTGCAAAGATTCTGATTGTTTTCGGCATTGAAATCTCCAACTTGTCTGAGTTAAAAAGTCAGCCTATCCGACTTTTGTTGAAAGTACTAATGTAAAATTGTAGTGTTTTTTGGTGGGTTTGTCAATATGAATCATATAACACATAGCACATAACATGGAACACATGACATGGAACACGTAACACGTAACATAGAACACATGACATGGAACACGTAACACGTAACATAGAACAAGAAGAGGTTGGTCGCTGTGTTTTATTGAATTTTTGTTTTATGTTGTATGCTCTATGTGATATGTTATGTGCTTTATGCTACGTGTATTGCCTTGTAATCACCCTCAGTTTATAATAGGGAAGTGATAAAAAAGGGGATCTTGAATATAAAAATTAACAGAACAAAAACTATGTGTGGGATTGTAGGTTACATCGGTAAAAACGAAGCAGAGCCGATTCTTTTGGATGGTCTCAGACGTCTTGAATATCGAGGATATGACAGTGCTGGAATTTCAGTTATAAATGGGAAAAAAATTGAAACAGTGAAGGCTGTGGGAAAGATTGCGGAATTGGAAGAAAAGCTTTCCAAAAAAGATGTGAAGGGAAACATTGGAATTGCGCACACTCGTTGGGCAACTCATGGGAAACCATGTGAAAAAAATTCTCATCCGCACAGTGATTGCAAGGGGGACATTTTTTTGGTTCACAATGGGATTATTGAAAATTACCAAGAACTCAAGGATGATTTGAAAAAACTTGGTCACAAATTCAAGTCAGAAACTGACAGTGAAGTAGTGGCACACTTGATTGAAGATTTGATGAAAAAATATGATTTCAAAACCGCTGTTGCCAAAACACTGAAGATGTTGAAGGGGACATATGGTTTTGCGATTGTGAGCAAGAGCGAGCCGGAAAAATTGATCATTGCAAGAAACGGGAGTCCCCTCCTTTTGGGAATTGGAAAAGATGAGTATGTGGTTGCATCTGACGCCAGTGCAATCATCAGACACACCAAGAGAGTTGTGTATCTAGAGGACGGAGAAATGGCAGTTTTGGAAAAAGACGGATATGAAATTAGTAGCATGCATGAAAAGATTATAAAAAATCGAGAAGAAAGTGAAATTGATTGGTCAATTGAAGAGGCTGAAAAGCAGGGATTTGATCACTTCATGATCAAGGAGATTTTTGAGCAGCCTCAAGCTGTGACTGACGCGGTTCGTGGAAGAATCAATGTTTCGGATGGAAATGCTAAGCTTGGAGGCCTCAGAGACGTTTCCAAAGAGCTCAGAGAGATTGAAAGAATCATTATTGTTTCTTGCGGAACGTCATATTACGCGGGACTTGTGGGTGAATATATGATTGAGGAATATGCTGGGATTCCTGTTGAAGTGGAATATGCCAGTGAATTTCGATATCGAAAACCAATCATTGATTCAAAAACGGCGGTTATTGCCATTTCTCAGTCAGGAGAAACAGCAGACACATTGGCAGCGATTCGTGAAGCGAAAAACAAAGGTGCATTGACTTTGGGAATCGTGAATGCTGTTGGATCAACGATTGCAAGGGAAACTGATGCAGGGGTGTATAACCATGCAGGTCCTGAAATCGGAGTGGCTTCAACAAAGGCGTTCACTTCGCAACTCAGCATTTTGGTTTTGTTTGCACTATTCTTGGGACGACAAAGAAACATGTCTCTTGTGACAGGGCAGCGCATTGCAAAAGAACTTGAGAAGCTTCCGAAGTTGATTGAGGAGGTTTTGAAACAAAACGACGACATCAAGAAAATCATGAAAAAATATTCCAAATATAGGGATTTCTTGTATCTCGGAAGAAAATATAACATGCCAATTGCCTATGAAGGAGCACTCAAAATCAAGGAGATCTCATATGTTCATGCGGAAGGATATCCTTCAGGAGAAATGAAGCACGGACCAATTGCGCTCATTGATGAGAATTTTCCAGTGGTTGTTTTGGCTCCGAAAGACAGTGTATATGAAAAGACGATTTCTGGAATTGAGGAGGTGAAAGCTCGTGGAGGAAAAATCCTTGCTATTGGGACAAAAGGGGACAAAAACATCGCAAAAATTTCTGATGATGTGATTTATGTTCCAAAAACACTAGAAATGCTCTCTCCGATTGTGAATGTTGTTCCGCTTCAATTGCTTTCATATTACGCAGGAACCCTGAAAGGAATTGACGTAGACAAGCCAAGAAATCTTGCAAAGTCTGTGACGGTAGAGTAATTAGACATGAGATTTGTGAGTTGAGAGGTGAGAGAGGACTGAAAAACCCCTCCTCTAACTCCTCCCCTTGAGGGAAAGGGGAGGAGGATGAAGATAGGAAAAGCAAAAACTCCGGGTGAACCGGAGTTTTTGATCTATCTTTTTGTTTTACATTTTGTTTGCAAGATCTATTTTACAACAGACCCAGTAATGCATCACTGTTGTGATTATAGCACCTCTAGAAAATTAGAAAATATTGACAGAATGCTTTAGATATTTTTTGAACTGTGGATAGTTATTTTTCTAACTTTGTGTAGGTCATTTTTTTGAGGTCTTTCCACCATTCAGTGAATTTTGTGTTTTTCATTTCCTCAAGAAGTTTTTTTGCAGATTCTGTTTCCAATGATTTTTCAACATTATCAATCCAATTTTGTGCGTCTTTGTGACCGAGATCAAGATATTCCTTTGCTTGAAAGGCAGTTTCAAGCCAATCTGCATCCTTGGCAATGACTCCTTCTGGAGTGTTTCTGTTTTCGAATTCTTCGAAATAAATATTCCATTTTTTTTCAATTTCCTCTCCAAGATTATTGGACTGATCTCGAAAAGCTTGATTTTCTCCCTCAGATTTATTGTAATATTTTGCGGATACTTTGTTTTGATCACCAATTCGAGCTTCACCATTTTCATGAACAACTAGAATTGTGGTGACTCTTTCGGGATTGGGATTTCCTTCCATCGCAGCTAGAATGTATCCTATTTGAGCAGCTCGAAGAGTATGATCAGCATTGGAAGGAGGGACGTCTACTCCAATTAATCTCCATCCACTAGTCTTTTGTTTTTTTAATTGATTAATTTCGAAAATGAAATTAACAATTTTTTTGATGTCCATATTTTATTTTTAAATAATAAAGTTTTTTGTTATATGCTACATGTTTTATGCTCCATGCTCTAAATACTTTTTACCATATATGTATCTCTGAGTCGATAGCCGTTTTTCCTGTAGTAACCTCGTACACCCACTCCGGAAATGACAGCAATCTTTTCAGCTCCAAATTCTTTTTTGGCAATGCGTTCAGCTTCCTTGAGAAGTTTTTTTCCAAGTCCAATGTGTTGCGGTGAGGTTGCTTCTTTTTTGCTGATCGCTGTGAGTTTTCCATAGGTGTGAACTTCGCGGATGAGCGCTGCATTTTTGAGGGCGGGGATGTTTTCATAGAGAACCCCCTCCCAACCTCCCCCTTGGTAAGAGGGAGGGGCAGAAGATGGAATTCTGAGTCGGAGAAGTGCGAAAAGCTTTTTCTTGTCAGGTGACACAAACTGGAGAAAGATTTCTTTTCCTTCTGATGCTGAATAATCAATTCTGTCTAGGATGATTTTTTCTTTCAGCTCAAATTCTCCCTTCACCTCACGACAGCGAATGCACTTGCACTGAGATTCTTTCTCAATGATTTGGCGAAGATTTGAGATTTTTGGTCCAGCTTCAATTGATGGAAGGGGAACATCACGGATCAATCTTTGGATTCGAGTATATGGTGGGATGACTTCATTTTTGATTTTGACAACCAATTCCTTGAATTTTTCGTCTGTGAGAGCCTTGTATTTTCCATCTTTCCATATTTTGTAGAGCTCGCTGTTTTTGACCACAACAAGGGGATAGATTTTGAGCATGTCTGGTTGAAATCTTGAATCAGAAAAAAGTGTTTCAAACATTTCGAAGTCCCTCTTGGGTGTGCTTCCAAGAAGTCCTGGCATCATGTGATAGTTGATTTTGAATCCCGCATCCTTGAGAAGTTTTGTGGCGTCCACAATTTCTTTCACTCCATGACCTCGGTTATTTTTCTCCAAAATATCATCAAATATTGATTGAATTCCAAGCTCCACTCTGGTGCATCCCAGGTTTCTGAAATTCAAAATTTCTTTTTCATCAACATAGTCCGGTCTGGTTTCAAGTGTGAGACCCACGATTCTGTGCGCAGCCTTTTCATTTTTCTTTTGCTCTTTCAGCAACTCTTCTTTGACAGGCATTTTTGCAATCTTTTTTGCATTTTTTGTTCCATGTTCTATGCTATATGTTCCATGGCGATAGTCATTACATGCTCTGAAACATTCTTTGATAAACCTTTTTTGATATGTTTTTGGAAAATATGAAAAAGTTCCACCCATGACAATAAGCTCAATTTTGTCCGTTGAGTGTCCGTTGAGTTCCAGAGCCTTGATTCTGCTTTGAACTTGTCTGTAGGGGTCAAATTTGTTCATGATTGCACGCATGACAGCTGGTTCATTGGAAAGATAGCTCTTGGGCATTCCTTTCTCTGTTGGGCAAAAAATGCACTTCCCAGGGCAGTCAGACGGTTTTGTGAGAACAGCAATGACAGCCACACCGGATTGGGTGCGCACCGCGCGAGAAAGCATGGCGCTTTCAAGAGAAGGGTTTCTCTTGATTTCTTTTTTTGAAATCATTTTTTCATATATATCTCGAATGTCTGCGTTGGTGGGTTGAGGAAGTTTGTTTTGAGAATAGAATCGTTTTTTGAATATTGAAAAATCCTCAACTCGTGAGATTTTTTGCTCAATACATTCTTTGATTAGTTGTTTGTGGATTTCTTGCATGGCTTTATTAGTAATCAGTAACTTGTAATTCATAACTAGTAACGTTTAAGTAAGATGATATTATTTTTTGAATAGTTTACAGATAGTGGGTATTTTGAGTATACTTATAGAGTAATGATTTATTACGAGTTGCTAATTACAGATTACTATTTACTAGAGTATCATGAATAAAGAAACAGTGAAAAAAATATTAGGTGAAACTGAGAGCGGGTATGATCTCATTTCCAAAAAGTTCTCACAGACTCGAAAAAGATTTTGGGGTGGCTTGGAATTTATCAAGGATTATTCCAAGAAGGGTGACAGGATTTTGGATTATGGCTGCGGGAACGGGAGACTTCTGGAACTTTTTTGCAATACCGGAAATGACTATGTGGGAATGGATGTCTCAGGGAAGCTGATTGAATTTGCCAAAAAGCAATATGCCGTTTGTGATCGAATTGGTTTTTTGAAACTCAATCCTCATCAAACAAGCCTATCATTTCCTGACAATTATTTCAATAGCGTGTACTCAATTGCGGTTTTTCATCACATTCCCAGTGAAGAGCTCAGACTTGAAATTGCCAGAGAGCTTTTCAGGGTGACAGCCAAAAATGGTCACATCATCATCACAGCTTGGAATTTGTGGCAACCGAAATATCGAAAAAACATATTCAAAAATAGAGTAAGAAAGATTTTTGGAATGAGTGATTTGGATTGGAGTGATTGTTACATTAGTTTCACTGACAATGAGGGGCAAAAATTCAATCGATTTCATCATGCATTCACGGTGCGTGACATGAAAAATCTTTTCGAGCACGCAGGATTTGAAACGGAAAAATGTGAGGTTGTTGAAGGCAGAAATGTTGTTTTTGTGGGGAAGAAATTATAGATTTTTGAATAACGTTTCTTGTCATTCTGAACTTGATTCAGAATCCCAAGATACTATTGAAACGTGTGCTGATTGTGGGGGATCCTGAATCAAGTTCAGGATGACATGGCCTATGTTTATTTACTAATCATTTATCTTTAAAATTATGAATAAGGAGAATTGTATTTTTTGTGACATTGCAAATGGGGAGATCAAAACCCCGGGAGTTTTTTGGGAAGATGAGAAGTATATGGCTTTTCTTTCAATTTTTCCAAGTGTAGAAGGTTTTTCTGTGGTTGCTCCAAAAAAACATTTTGGAAGTGATGTTTTGGCTATGCCAGATGCAGATCTTCAAGAGTTTATTTTGGCGACCAAGAAAGTTTCCAACATTCTTTTGAATCACTTTGAGGATGTTGGAAGAGTGGGTCTTGTGATGGAAGGAACAGGGGTTGATCATGCTCACATCAAACTCATCCCAATGCATGGAACAGAGTATATGAAACGAGGAGAGTGGAGACAAGTTCCAAGCAATAAAACCGAATTCTATGAAAAATATGAAGGTTGGCTCGCTTCTCATGACGGACCAGCAGCTGATAACGAAGATCTTAAAATGTTAGCAGAACAATTGAGACAAACTGCACAAGCTAAGCAATTATAATACTCTTCGAATACCTATTGTGAAATAAACAAAAAAACGCTCTATAAATTAGAAAGCGTTTCTTTGTTTATTCTGTCGGAGCACAGGGATTCGAACCCTGTCTACATGTTCCCAAAACATGCGTGCTAGCCGTTGACACCATGCTCCGATGTTGTTCTATTTTCAAACTATTCAGTATTCTATCTCCAAAATAAGCTTTTGTCAACAAAGTATGAGCCAGTTGTTTTGGAATTTTTTCATTGTAAATTGAATGAAAATTTTAAATTTTAAATTGAAAATTTGTCGGGCTATTTTATTTTTTCTGTGTCCATTTCCCTCAAAGCCTCTTCAATCATCTTCTCGATGTTGAGGTTTTTTTCTGCTGCGTGCACTTCTTCAAGAGCAGCTCTTGTTTCCGGATGTTTTGGAATAAATCTTGTGCAGCAATCTTCGTGAGGAAGAATTGAAGTTTCAAATGTTCCTATTTTTTGTGCTAGTTCAATAATCTCATCTTTGTCAAAACCAATGAGAGGACGAAGTATTGGAAGTTTCACTGCATCTTCTGTGGCGCGAATGTTTTCAAGAGTTTGTGAAGCAACTTGTCCAACGGATTCTCCGGAATATAGCGCGAGATATCCTTTTTTGTTTGCCAGTGTTTCTGCAATTCTCATCATCATGCGGCGGTACAGTACAACGCGAAGTTTTTCCGGAGTGTTCATGACAATTTCTTGTTGAATTTTTGCAAATGGAATCATGAATATTTTTGCATTGGCTTGAAATTGAAGAAGCGAAGTTGCAAGTGCGCGAACTTTTTCATTGGAAGCCTCAGAAGTGTAGGGAATGGAATGAAAATGAACAAAATCCATTTTCACACCTCTTTTGATGCCATAATACGCAGCCACTGGAGAATCAATCCCACCGGAAAGCATTGTGAGCGCGCGTCCTCCTGAACCAACAGGAAGTCCACCAGCACCCTTCATTTTTTTGACATACACAAGAGCCTTGTCATCAACAATTTCAATGAAGCACTCCAGGTCAGCACCCTTCATTTTCCCAGGTTTTTTTGATTTTTCAAAAACATATGCTCCCACTTCTCGATTCACTTCTTCACTAGTCGCAGGAAAGTTTTTGTTTGATCTTTTGGTTGTGATTCTGAAGTTTTCAAATTTTTCATCTTTGACCAGT
>JAOUHN010000053.1 GCA_029865125.1 Candidatus Moraniibacteriota bacterium | reverse complement strand
ATGGTATATTTGTTATGAATTCCATGGGTTTAATTTTTATAATAAAGCCGAGGGACCATAGCTCAGCGGTAGAGCAGGCGACTCATAATCGCTTGGTCACAGGTTCGAATCCTGTTGGTCCCACAATGTTTTGGTAATTAGTAATCTGTAACTAGTAACTAGAACTATTTTAAAAAATGCTTATGCCAGGTAGCAGGCTTGCCTGTCGAAGCCAAAGTGTCAAGCAGGTGTCGTATAGTGGCTATTACACGTCCTTGCCAAGGATGAGACGAGGGTTCGATTCCCTTCACTTGCTCAGATAAAATAAAACTACACTACCAAAGTGTAGTTTTATTTTATTTTGGGTGTGAAGTGGAATTGAAGGGTATCCTAGAAAAGCAAACGATTTTGCTTTTCTAGGAACCCCGGCCACGTCGTTCGCGAACGACGTGGCCGGCTCTGGAGAAATCACGAGTCTGCGATTTCGATTTATCGGGAGAGCGAGGAGTGATGGAGGAAGAGGATTCCCTTCACTTGCTCAGAAATAACCAAAAAGCTCCCTGATGGGAGTTTTTTGATTTAGGCATCTTTTGACTTTATTGACTTTTAGCTTTTAACTCGAGTTTATAGACTTTTTCTTTGAAATCTGCTTTACTTAGGGGTAGTGAGGTGGACTTTAATTTATTAAGCATGTGCTAGTAGGAGGGGATCCTGAATCTCGCCCCAGGCGAGGCAAAGCAAGTTCAGGATGACAGTGGAAATGTTGGTAGTGAGGTGGATTTTTTAATATCTGGAATAATATTTTTGGAATAATGAATAATTTTGAAATAAAAACAGTTGAATTTGTGAGAGGGATTGTGGGAACAAATGACATTTTGGAGGATCCCACTCCTCAAATCGCTTTTGTTGGCAGGAGCAATGTTGGAAAATCAAGCCTTATCAACTCTTTGGTAGGCAGAAATGATTTAGCCAGATCAAGTTCAAAGCCTGGAAAAACAACAGAGATTAATTTTTTTCTTGTGAATGATGCATATTATTTCGTGGATCTTCCTGGATATGGTTTTGCAAAGATTTCTCAGAAGCAGAGGGAGAAACTTCGAAAGCTGATCATTTGGTATCTAGGATATGGTGAAGTGAAGCCAAAAAAAGTGGTGCTAATCATTGACGCTAATGTTGGATTGAAGCCGTTTGATTTGGAAATGATCGATCTTCTCAAGAAAGAAGGACATGATTTTTTGATTGTTGCCAATAAAGTTGATAAGATAAAGAGTAGCAAATTGGAAAAACAAAAAAGAGAGATTTTGAGTCAAGTTGGACAAGATTTCGAATTGGTTTTCTATTCTAGCAAGACAGGCAAGGGAAAGAATGATGTCTTGAAAGGAATATTTGGTTAGGAACAGGAGAATCCAGGAGTCTAGGAGCTTAAGACTAAAAAATGAAAGAAAAATATGTTCATTATATTTCTGAAAATCCGGTAGATTTATCTACATATTCGTATTTAATTTGTAATTCGTAATATTAAAAACTATGAAAAAAGTATTATTAGTAACAATAATGATTTTTTCAGTAATGATTCTTTCCGGGTGTTTCAAAAAGGCTGCAAAAGAACAGGGCAAAGAGGAAGGTGTGCAGGTTCAAGAGCAAGAGCAAAAGCAAGAGATGAAGAGTGAAATGGAACGTGCAATGGAGATGATTCGCAGTGGAAACAGAGTGATGTGTCAGTATCGTGTCATGAGTGAAGGTCAAGAGAATGTGATGACAACCTATGTTGAAGGAAAAAGATATCGAATGCAAATGCAGTTTGGAGAAGGAGAAATGAACAGTGTTTTTGATGGAGAAAACATGCACACTTGGATGAAGGGTCAAAGTCAGGGAACAAAAATGAGCATGCAGTGTCAAAAGGAGCTTGGTGGAGAGCAGGCTATAGATGAAACTCAAGAAGAAGCGGAAATGAGTGAAGATGTTGAAGATGTTTTTTTTGGAGCGTTTAACATTAAGTGTGAAAACGTGAACAATATTGATTTTTCAGTTCCAAAAAACGTTCAATTTGTGGATCAATGTGAAATGTTGAGACAACAAAGAGAGATGATTAAGAAAATGCAAAGCAACCCAGGAAATATGCCAAACTAATCACTAATTTATTTCTAAGCTTTATGAGAAAAATTAAAACTAACAATAGTCAAGAAACTCAGGAGCTGGCACAAAGAATTGCCAAAACATTGAAAGGTGGAGAGGTGATTTGTCTTGAAGGAGATTTGGGTGGTGGAAAAACAACTTTCACACAAGGCCTTTTGAAAGAACTTGGAGCTGAAGGCCCCTACACAAGCCCGACTTTTGTGGTGATGAAGAAATATGATCTGGAGGATGGACAGGTTTCTTGCGTGTATCACATTGATGCATATCGTGTTGACGCTAATGGTGTCTTGGATTTGGGATGGGAAGAAATTGCAGGAAACAAGAAAAACATTGTGATTGTTGAGTGGCCTGAGAGGCTGAGTGGAATTTTACCAGAAGATTCTTTCTGGGTAACATTTTCTTGGATAGATGAAAATGAAAGAGAAGTGTTGATTGATGAGCGATTTGAGGTATAATTAGTTTGCGTAATTTTGTTTCGTTTTAATTTTTTGAAAGATATGAAAGTAGCAGGAATTCTAATATTAATGATTTTAATTATGAATTTAAGTGGATGCAGTTTCTTGACCCCAGAAGATGATTTGAAAGGAAACAATAAAAAGATAGGTGGGCCAATAAAGGCTGTTGATGTCAAAAAGAAAGCAGGTTTTGATGAAACGAAGGAGGTTGAGACAGAAGCTGGAAAAAAAGAATTAGCCCCAATTCAAGGAAAAGATGCTTCTGACAACAACGAATCTTCGGAAGTTGAGACTGAAAATTTGGAATATGCTCACAAATATCAAAAAGCTACAATCAAAACTAATTTCGGCAACATTGAAGTGGAGTTTTTCAATGACGATGCTCCAATAGCGGTGGGAAATTTCATCAAACTGGCGGAAAGATCATTCTTTGATGGCGTGAAGTTTCATAGAGTTATCAAAGATTTCATGGTTCAAACAGGAGATCCAAATTCAAAGGATGATGATTGGTCTGACGATGGAATTGGTGGGCCGGGGTATAAGTTCAAGGATGAAAAAAATGATAGAAAGCTAGTGAAAGGATCTCTTGCAATGGCAAATTCCGGATCGAACACAAATGGATCACAATTTTTCATTGTGACAGCGGCGAGCACTCCATGGCTGGACGGAAAACATACTAATTTTGGAAAAGTCATCAAGGGAATGAAATATGTTGAGGATATTGAAGATGTGGAAACAAATGAAAAAGATCATCCTATTGAAGATGTGGTGATTGAAAAAATTATTTTTGAATAGGTAAGTATTTAGGCCTCCTCCCCTGCCAAGGGGAGGACAGGAGGAGGGGTTAATTTAACTTCATGAGAAGAATAAATAATCTAAAAAGACTCAAGTCTACCAGAAAGAAATTAAGAATTGCGTCAACTGTTCAAGAAGTGATTTTATGGTCCAGATTGCGTAGGAGTCAGTTAGGATGCAAGTTTAGAAGGCAACATTCTTTCAATAGATACATCGTAGACTTTTATTGTCCCGAAAGTAAGTTGGTTGTTGAGTTGGATGGTTGGCAGCATAAGGAGGAGAGTCAAAAAAGATATGATAATAAAAGAAGTAGGTATTTGAAGGAATTGGGATTGACAGTATTAAGATTTTGGAATAATGACACTAATGATAATGTAGAGGGAGTTATATTGAAGATTGAAGAAAACCTAAAGTAAACCACCCCTCAATCCCCTCCTTGCCAAAGGAGGGGAGGTAGGGTAATTTATAGTTAGTTATATAAAAAAATAAAAAAACAAAAATGAAACAAAAAATATTTTGGATTCTGACTCTTTTGTTGATTGTTTTCACGCTGAGTGGATGCAATGGAAAAGAGGAAGGAAGAGAAACAATTAATCCTCTTAGTCCCGGAAGCATGGTGGAAACACTGGATAGGTCCAAGGGAAAAATTGAAAAAGCTGTGGAAGTTCAAGATGAAAGCACAACCAGAATGCTTGAAGAAAGTGGAATGAATGAATAAGAATTAAGAAAACAGTTTTTAGAGATCATCAATGAAATACGAAACCCCTCTTCCTGTCCTCCCCTTGGGGAAAGATGAGGAGGACAGAAAGAAAAACAGTCGAAAGGCTGTTTTTTTGTGTTGTTTTGTGAGAAAAGGTATA
>JAOUHN010000002.1 GCA_029865125.1 Candidatus Moraniibacteriota bacterium | reverse complement strand
AAATCTAACTGAATGGTTGATTGAATACAACTTTCATAGGCCTCATCAAACACTCAATTATGAGACACCCATGAAAATATCAAAAGTGTTACCTATGTACTCATCTTGTACAAGGACTTGATTAATTTTGAAACGTGTGATAATATAGTTTTCGTTGTAGAGAAATACAAAAAACTAAATATTGCCTATATATGGCCCGTTCGTCTAGTGGTTAGGACGCCAGGTTTTCATCCTGGTAACAGGAGTTCGATTCTCCTACGGGCTACAGTGAAATAAAAAGATCGCTTTAATGAGCGGTCTTTTTATTTTATAGAAGTTTGGGGAATCGAAGGGCGTGAGTAGGAAGCGAGCAAGTGCGAGCTTTCTGTGTGTAGCGCCCAGGCTCCGAGTCGGAGCGAGGAGGATTCCCCTACGGGCTACAAGAAAAAAATAAAGCCGCTTCATTTATGAGGCGGTTTTATTTATTGTAAGATTATTGACTAATAACAGAAAATATGCTATCATTCCACGTTAGTAATAAAAGTATATTAACAAAGCAAAAAGTCAATAGCTTGAGGAGGGCGCCATGATGACAACAGGAACAGCCATTTTTTGGACCATAATAATTATCATTGCAATCTATGCAATTAGAACTACATTAATCCACGCGGATTACTGTGTTCGCGGATATCAAAAAATAAACGGGGAATGGGTTCCAACAATGAATCCTGATCACCACACAGAGATTTCAGTGTTTCTAGCATATGTCATGGGATGTGGCATGGCACTGATAGCATTATTTTTTGTTTCCGTCGCTATTCTGGATTATTCCGGAATCGGCGAAAGATTCGCCATCGATACACTGATTCATCTGATGAGGAGGTAATCAATCACCAGATATTGCAGCCAACATGCCGAGATTTCGGATGAGGCTGCTTTTTTATTTCGCTTTGCTTTTTGCACTTTGATTTTTAAGTTTTTATTGCATATCTCATGTTATGTGTTACGTGTTCCATGCTATGTGCTCCATGCTCTATGTTCCATGCTCTATGTTATGTGCTCCATGTTATATGCTACATGCTCCACACCTTGCCTATTAGAAATCAAAACGCTATCATAAAAACATTAATAACTCACACCATCCGTTCCTTGTCATCCTGAACTTGATTCAGGATCCCGGGATGCGAGCACACGTTTTAGAAAATACTAATAACATTTCTATATTAAAATTCATATGATAATTCTTGGAATTGAAACATCTTGCGACGAGACAGCTGTGAGCGTTGTGAGAAGTGAAAAAAATAAAATTGAGGTGCTTTCCAATGCCGTTTCTTCGCAAGTGGAACTTCACGCCAAATGGGGCGGTGTTGTTCCGAATCTTGCTGCCAGAGAGCATTTGAAAAACATGCTCCCTGTTTTGGAGGAAGCTTTGAATGATGCTGGGATCACAAAAGATGATGTTGATTTGATTTCAGTGACGGAAGGTCCGGGACTCATCCCTGCTCTTTTGGTTGGAACAAATTTTTCCAAAACTCTTTCCTATCTTTGGAAAAAACCACTTTTGGGAATTCATCACATCGAAGGTCACATCTATGCAAACTTCGCAAATAATACGGAAATAGAATTTCCTGTTTTGGCTTTGGTTGTTTCCGGTGGACACACTCAGCTTGTTCTCATGAAAGATCATTTGGAATATGAAGTCATTGGACAAACTCAAGATGATGCTGTTGGTGAAGCTTTTGACAAGGTGGCTCGCATCTTGGATTTGGGATATCCCGGAGGACCAATCATTTCCGCCCAGGCTCAGAAATTCAAAGAATCTCCAGATTCTCAACTCTCAAATCACAACTCTCGCATCACCCTCCCCCGCCCAATGCTAAACTCTCCTGATTTCAACTTTTCTTTTTCCGGTCTCAAAACCGCAGTGCTCTATGCCGTCAAAGAACTGAAAGAAAAAAATTCAAAAAAAGAATTTGAAAATCTCATTCCTGAAATTTCTCATGAATTTCAACAAGCTTGCATTGATGTTCTCATCAAAAAAACCATGAAAGCTGCAAAAAAGCACAACCCAAAAACCATTCTCATTGCCGGAGGAGTGAGCGCCAACAGAGAGCTGAAACTTCAATTGAAAGATGCGACCGAAAAAGAATTGGCAAACACAAAATTCGAAAGTCCTGAATTTGAATATTCCTTGGACAATGCTGCCATGATTGCCATTGCCGGATGTTTCCGCTGGGAAAAAATGAATGATTCAGAGCGACAAAAATGTGAAAAAAACTGGAAAAATCTTCAAGCCAGTTCAAGTCTCAAAATGAACAAAATTCATTGACAAACACGTTATTGCTTTATATACTCCTATGTATCCCTTTGTTTAAGTGATATCAAATCAACTCAAGAGAGGAGAAAAAATGGTCAAACAATTGCCGTGGTTGCGACTATGCTCAATCTGCATGAAAAGCAATATCATACTCAACTCAATCTTTGGGTGTAAAGAGAATGGAGTGCCCCAGGACTGCTCAATGTGCAAAAAAAAGTCCACTTTTTGCAGAGCCAAAAGGAATTGTGTTGAGATTCATAAGCAAAAACGTGCATCCGTGGGGTATTGCCCGAGTTGCCTCGCTACAGAAAAAGCAAAATTACCATAGGTAACACATTATGAAGCCTTATCTGGGAAGAGCCGCCGCTCTTCCCTTAATTTTATTTCACAAAAATTTCATGTAAATGTGCTACTCTGTTAAAATCCCAGAAACGGCGCTTTTCATGGGTAAAATACGGTCAATATGGCCACATATTGACAGAAACCCGATTTTGTGATAATATTAATCATCACTAAATATAGTGATAAAGTTCAAAAAACAAGGCAGGGATGCCGAATTATAGCCAGGGAGGGCAAAGATGACAGATATATCTCGAGAAATATTACTGCGTGTGTGTGTAGAGTGTGAGCAGACACACAAAAAAGGTCTACTTAAATCAATTCATGGATGCACTGAAGACGGTACTCAAAAAAAATGTAGTATTTGCGAAGAAGATCGTGATTTATGTAAACACATAATAAATCGAGATGCTCTTTATCAATTAAAAAAAATTTCGCATACTTACTGCCCCACTTGCTTTGAGAAAGCAATGGAAACGGTATAAAGCATCCCATAAGATAATCTGAGGTATTCCAGGGAAACGATCACGTATCGCTTCCCTGTTTTTATTTCCGCTAAAATCCCGTTAAAACTTGAAAAATAAACTTTTTATTGCTACCATACAATCACCAGTAAAAATCAATTTAACTCTCTTAACTGTGTCATTCTGAACTTGTTTCAGAATCTCAAAATAACACTACGAGTGCTTATACTCAGGGATCCTGAAACAAGTTCAGGATGACATGTTTGCGCAGATTTTTTGAAAAAAATTATATTTTAAAATCCACATACATATGAGCGAACTTTCAAAGGCATACGACCCACAAAAAACTGAAGATGAGATCTATTCAACTTGGAAAGATTCAGGATTTTTCAATCCTGACAATTTGAAAGGTGAACCATATTCCATCATGATGCCACCTCCAAACGTGACAGGAGTTCTTCATTTGGGTCATGCTCTTGAAAACTCAATCATGGACACCATGGCAAGATATCAACGCCTTCAAGGAAAAAAGGTTTTGCTTGTTCCTGGAACGGATCACGCTGCTGTTGCCACTCAGGCAAAAGTAGAAAAACTCCTTGTTGAGAAAGGTCACAAAAATCCAAGAGAAGAATTTGGACGCGAAGGACTTCTTGAAAAAATCCGAGAATACGCAGAAGAGTCCAAATCAACCATCCTTTCTCAAGTTCAAAAAATGGGAACCAGTTGCGATTGGGATCGTCTCGCCTACACTTTCGACGAGGAAAGAAGTGAAATGGTGAACAATGTTTTTGAGAAAATGTATAAAGACGGGCTCATCTATCGTGGGCACAAAGTTGTGAACTGGTCTGTGAAAGGTCAGTCAACCTGCTCTGACGACGAGCTTGAACACAAAGAAAGAACAGGAAAACTTTACACTTTCAAATATTCAAAAGACTTCCCCATCACCATTGCAACCACCCGTCCTGAAACAAAATTGGGAGACACTGCCGTGGCTGTGAACCCAAAAGACGCGCGATACAAAAAATTCATTGGGGAAACTTTCACAGTGGATATTGGAGCAAAGAAACCTCTTGAAATCAAAATCATTGCCAATGATGAGGTTGATCCTGAATTTGGAACAGGTGCTGTTGGAGTCACTCCTGCTCACAGCCCAGTAGACTTTGAAATGTTTGAAATCCAAAAAGCCAAGAATGATCCCATTGAACTCATTCAAGTGATCGGAGAAGATGGAAAAATGACAGCAGAAGCCGGAAAGAATTATGAAGGACTCACGGTCCTAGAGGCACGAGAAAAATTCGTTGAATTCCTAAAAGAAAACACTCTTTTGGAAAAAGAAGAGGAAATCACTCAAAGCGTTGAAACATCTGACAGATTTGGTGATGTTGTGGAAGCGCTTCCAAAAACTCAATGGTTCATTGATGTGAACAAAAAAATTCCTGGGCACAACAAAAGCCTCAAAGAGCTCATGATCGAAGCTGTCACAACAGGACTCGGCGGAGATAAGAATCAAAAAATCACCATCAATCCAGAAAGATTTGAAAAAGTATATTTCAGTTGGATCAATGAACTTCGTGACTGGTGTATTTCCCGCCAAATCTGGTGGGGTCACAGAATTCCTATTTGGTATTGTGAATGTGGAGAAATTATTGTGAGCAGAGATGAACCAAAGAAATGCGAAAAATGTGATTCGAAAAAAATCAAACAAGATCCTGACACACTAGACACTTGGTTTTCAAGTGGACTTTGGACTTTTTCAACTCTCACAGAAGAAGAACGAAAAGTCTTTCATCCAACCAATTGGATGCAAATGGGACGCGATATTATTTTCTTCTGGATGGCTCGAATGATTCTCATGACCACATATTACATGGAAGAAATTCCTTTCAAGGATGTGTATATCCATGGGATGCTTCGCGACGAACATGGAAACAAGTTCTCAAAATCAGCCGGAAACACTCTTGATCCAATAGACGTGACTGAAGAATATGGAACAGATGCACTGAGACTGAGCCTTGTCACTGGAATTGCCCCTGGAAATGACATTAAAATCTACAAAGAAAAAATTGAATCTTCCAGAAATTTTGTGAACAAACTATGGAACATCTCAAGATACATTCTTGGAAAATCAAAAGACTCCAACAAAGAAATCAACAAAAAAAATCTTACTCTTGCTGACACATGGATCATTCAAAAAATGAATGTGCTTATTGAAGAAGTGACTAGTGATTTGGACAAATTCAGATTTTCTCAAGCCAGCGAAAAACTTGGTGATTTCACAAAAAATGATTTTGCAGATTGGTATTTGGAAGTTTCAAAATTTGAAAATAATGAAGAAGAAAAGACTGCAATTCTTCAAACAATTCTTCGCGATCTCTTGAAACTTTGGCACCCCTTCATTCCATTTGTGACAGAAACGATTTGGAAAGAGCTTGATGAAAAAGAGCTTCTCCTGATTCAAAAATGGCCAAAAAAAGACTCCTATGCCCCATCAAAAGATGCTGCAAGTTTTGAACCAATAATCGAAATCATTCAGACTGTCAGAAATCTCAAAACTGAAAACAAAATTGAGCCTGCAAAAAAAGTGAAGCTTTTTGTGAACACAAAATCATGCTCAATCAAAAACTTTGAAGAGATAATCAAAACTCAAGAAAACATCATCAAGGGTCTCCGAACAGGAGTTGAAGAAATTTCATATGGCTCAAGTCAAGAAAATTCAATTTCAAAGACAACTTCTCATGGAATTACTGTGAGTATTCCACTAGAAGGACTGATCGATACACAAAAAGAACGTGCTGAAAAAGAAAAAGAAGTTGAAAATCTAAAGAAATATATCAAGAGCGTCGAAGGAAAATTATCAAACAAACAATTCGTTTCAAAAGCCCCAAAAGAAGTGGTCGAGCGAGAAAAAGAAAGTCTCCAAAAAGCAAAAGCACGGCTCAAAGAGATTGAAAAATATCTCAAATCACTGAAATAGAAAAAGGCCTTCGGGCCTTTTTTGTTTTGCTATTATTTTTGCTCATCTTTCTGTATAATGAAAGTATACAAAAATAAAAATCAATCTCAAATGAAATCCATTCTTGAATCAATAATATATGGCGCATTGGCAGCACTTCTTTCTCTCTTTATTGAAGCCATTGTCACAATCACACTCTTAGGAAATTCAGAAATTTTCTTTACTGATTCAATGACAAGTTTTATTCTTTCTTCTTCAGGAATCTTTCTTCTGGTTTCCGCCTTCACAGAAGAATTGTCCAAGTTCATCATAGTATTCAAAAAAATAGAACCGTCTCATGTTTCAGGAAGAACAATTGTTTTCAATTCTCTTGTGGCAGGAATCGGATTTGCACTCATTGAGTTCATCTTTCTCAAATCTAAATTCATCTCTTTTTCAATGAACGAATATCTCGAAATCGCAGGATTATTCATTTTTCACAGCACGACCTTCAGTATTATTGGATATTACTCAATTGTTCCAAAAAAAGTTCACAGCTTCATTTTCAAAATAATTTTCCCTCTCTCACTGATTCATTTTGCATTCAATCTCTTAGCATTTTTTCCTGAAAAATATTCTTCTTTCACACGAATGTCCATTATTTTTTTGTTGACTTTATTTGCTTTTAAAATGCTTATAAGCACAAAATCAAAACTTGCGAATTCATGACATTTATTCTATAATTAAAACAACTTGTAAAAAAGCTAAATCAACTTAAAAATATGGTAAAACAAAAAAAATCATTCATGGAGCGTCTTACTGGATCCAAAAAAATAGAAGACGCCTATGAACCTAATCATATGGAACACATGCAAATCAATTCAGATGATTCTGAGTCACGAATTAACATGCCTCCATCTCATCATGAACCAGAAGAGATGATGCATCACGAGGATCAATCTATCGGAAGCTGGGGACATCATGATGAAAGCACATCAATTGAAACATCTGAGGAAGATGACGGACAGCTGACTATTGATGTATATCAAACTGACAATGAAATTGTCCTCAAATCAACCATTGCTGGAGTGAAACCGGAAGATCTTGATGTTTCCATCAATAATGATATGGTGACAATCAAAGGAGAAAGAAGGAGTGAAGAAGAGGTTTCTGAGGAAAATTATTACTACCAAGAGTGTTATTGGGGAGGATTTTCAAGATCAGTTGTTCTTCCTGTTGACGTTTTGCCAGAAAAAGCAGAAGCATCTCTCAAGAATGGAATTTTAACAATCAGACTTCCTAAGGCTGAAGTAAACAAAGTAAAAAAAATTCAGGTACGCGGGTTCTAGAGGAAATATTTTTATCTTATTAAAAATTATTTCACTATATTCAAAACCACCCTGTTCCTTGCAGAGTGGTTTTGATTTCCTTGGGACTTATCTAATTCAATTAGCTCTCATGTTAAAAAAAAGACTAATATTATTAATCATTACCCTTGCAATAACGCTATTTTTCAATAGCCCTGTTTTTGCTTTCTCCAATCTCGAAGAATTGAAATTGAAAATCAAAGATCAGGAAAAAATAATTCACAAAGATGAATTCAACAAATGGACAAAATATAATCCTACGCTTGAACATCAAAAGAACTACAAATCAAAAATTGAAAACATCTCACATTGTGACACAACTCTGATTCTGTGTTCGCTTTTGAGCAGAACTGTTGATGGGTTTCACACCAAAAAGATTCAGCAATCATCTCCAGATGAGGAAATTATTGTTTCTTTTTTGGAAAATTTGTCCGAAGAGATCAACATAGAACCGGTGAATGCCAGCTTTTCCATCAAAGAAGGTCAGGCTGCTGCTTTTTCAATAGAAAAAGATGGGATGGGAATAGATCTTGAGAAAAGCAAAGAAAAAATAATGACTCTCATCCAAAATCAAGATTTTGACCGAAACGAAATTGAACTTCCCTATGAAATACTATCTCCGGAAATCAAATCAAGTGACGTGAACAAAATGGGAATAGTGGAGCTCATTGGTGAAGGGAGATCAAATTTCAGTGGATCAACAAACAACAGAATATTCAACATTCAAGTAGCCTCCAACAAATTCAATGGACTCATTATCAAGCCAGGAGAAGAATTTTCATTTGTGGAGCATCTTGGACCAGTAGACGGAGAGAATGGATACAAGCAAGAACTAGTCATCAAGAAAAACAAAACAGAACTTGATTATGGAGGAGGAGTTTGCCAGGTTTCAACCACTGTTTTTCGAGCTGCAATCTATAGCGGACTCGAAATCACAGCCAGAAGAAATCATGCCTATCCCGTTCACTACTACGATCCTCAAGGAATGGATTCTACTGTATATGTTCCCAAACCTGACCTCAAATTCATCAATAATACCGGCAATCATATCTTGATTCAATATGAAATTAACATCCCTGCAAGAGAACTCGTCTTCAGATTCTATGGCACAAAAAATGGTCGCAGAGTTGATGTTGATGGACCACACATCACTTCACGAGAAAGTGATGGATCAATGGAAACAGTGTTCACGCAAACCGTATATGATTCGAACAATATCACCATATTGAGCGATGTTTTCAAGAGCAGTTACGATTCACCCAACAACTATCCTCAACCAGGTCAAGAAGTTGTTCTCACAGAAAAACCAAAAAACTGGTCAAATGGAGAATGGAAAGACTACAAAAAAGCACACGGAGTATAAAAAATCGGGGCACCCACGCAGGGGCGTCCCGTTTTTTTCATCTGAATGACTAGAGTTTGATCACTTCATCTTCAACTTTCTTGTGGAGTGACTTAATTCCTCCTAAACTCAGAAGAAATCTCTTCTTGCTTAATATTACATACTCCTCATGTAACTCCACTAGATTTACATATTCCGGTGACTTATCTGCAGACGCGCAAAGTAATCTTTGTGGACTATACTCAATATTAGAATCGATGTTATCAATTCTACTTCCAAATAGGTTGCACAGCCCGGAATATATCCTGTCGCACAAATCTTTGCGCAAAACCCACAAGAATAACAGACAAGCAAGCAAGAAAGTGATTGCTAAAATCGAAAGAACTATTTTGAAAAACATTTAAGCGCCTCCTCTTTCTCAAGGTTATAGGTTCTGCCAAAACAAAAATCCCTAGTTATCTACATAAGGATTTTTGCTCTAGCAAAGTGCCTAGAAAATATTTTTCATGTACTCTTCAACCTTGTCAGTTCGAATAACCACGGTGTCATCAAGAACAACGAACTCCGCTTCATTTGTTTTTGTGTCATACACCGCAAAACTCGCTTCGGAAACAACCATAGTCCCGATTTCTCCAGGATTGAGAACCAAACAATCTCCCAATTTTTCTTGAGATTTCTTGTGAGTGTGTCCAAAAAACACAGCGTCAAATTCACCAGAAGCAGCAATTGGATTCGCCAAGTCAGGGTAGTGTGAAAGAAACAATTTTCTTCCACCAAGTTCAATTGAGTCATATGTTTTTTCACTGACAGTCAACTTTCCTTTGCTTTCAAAAGCAGTGTTCATGACTTGAACCTTGTCTCCAATATTGTTCCCCCAAATCAAAAGCACAGGAACATTCAATTTCGCCAAAATTTTCGCAATCCCGTTGGCCACCAAATCACCCAAACACAAAACATATTCAACATCTCTCTTCTCAATCTCCTCAACAGCACAAACCATATTGTGGAAATTATCATGAATGTCTGAAATTACCGCTATCTTCATATTATTTATATTACGTCTAATTAATTTTGCGCAAACCAGCTACTACTATGTCATCCTGAACGAAGTGAAGGATCTCGTAATTCAACACTCGTGCCCTTTATTCGGGGATTCTTCTCCGCCTACTGGCGGATCAGAATGACATCAAATCTACTCAGTGCTAATATTCACATTATACCATGACCTAGAGCCGATACAACAAACTTGTCTGCCCACTGGGCCCCATTTCTGTGTCATGCTCCTGAAAATTCAATTTCCCACTTGAATCAAATTCAACTTCCACAATCATTCCTCGCTGTGTTTCGTCTTCAAAATATTGGTCAAAAACAAAATTGCCCAGAGAATAATAGATCATTTTTTCTTTGTATTCCTCCTTGGTTTGAACAACATGAGGATGAGAACCAATGACAGCGTCCGCTCCGTCATCCACAAACGCGCGTGCAAGCGCCACAGTCTCTTCCTCCGGCCTTCCTTCATATTCCTTCCCCCAATGAGCATACACGACCACAAAATCAGGTTTGAGACTCTTCACAGCCTCCAAATCACCCATCACATTCTCTCTCCCCTTTCTGGCAAACTGATTGAAATTCACAAAAGCGATTTTGATTCCATTGATTTCCCTCACAACAAATCTCTCTCCATCTTCCCCAGTGTCTCCAAAAAATTCCACTCCAGCATTACTCAAATGTTTTTTTGTTTCCGCCAATCCGTCAGTTCCGAAATTCCAAATGTGATTGTTTCCAAGACTCACCAATCGAATGTTTTTCTTTTGCAAATTGCTTGCGGTTTCCGGAGGAAAAGTGAAGATGTAATTCTCCCTGGAACCAAACTCCGTCCCCACACTCACTGACTCATTCCCCGTGATTGGACCCTCCAAATTTCCCACAACCAAGTCATTTTTCTCAAGAACTCGGTCCACTCCACCAAGCACAAAATCAATCCCCTTCCTTTCTGTTACCTGTCTGATCCAGCGGTCAAACATCATGTCACCCACAAACAAAACACTCGCCTTCCTGGGAGCAACTTCTTGAATTTCTTGCAGTCCACTTTCTTTCAAACCAAAAACACCTGTCAATTTCACTCTGAAAGTGAAGACAAAAACAAAGACTGAAATTAAAACAATAAAAAAGGAAACGATCGAAACAATTTTTTTCATCAAACTTTTTCACCAAAAAATTACCACTTCTATTTTAACACAAAAACCACCCTTCCGGATGGTTTTGATATTCAGAAAAACATATTTAAATTATCTTTTATATTCTTTATTAAGAGAAGAAATGATAGTTTTTTCCTCCTCGCTCAACTCTTCCCCTGAAGATTTTTTAACAAGATGAAAACTTACATATCCATCATCAAAATCCACTAAAACATAATAATTTCTTTCACCACTTTTAGTATACACCTCTATGAAACTATAAGCGTTATAATTTCCTATTTTTATTTTTTTCAATTCTTCATACTTCTTCGTCTCGCTGTCTTCTATCTCCTTAAGTCTCCTGTCAATGCTTACTCCGCGATAATGAATTATCGCATCCTTTCCAGATGGATGACCTGAGGCATTAGCATCACAGTTTGTTTCATGAAAAACATCCTCCTCAAAGCACCTCCATCCACTAGGAGTCTTAAATGTAAATTTCATCTTTCCAGAACCCACAACATACCACTCTTCCCAATTTGGTATTTTCTCATTTGGACATTCTGGAAACTCACAATCCTCATTAACCTCTTCAAAAACTGTTCCATTGGAACATATTTTTTTTACTAAACCACATTCTCTTAATCTCTCATTTTTCCCATTTGAACTTCTATTTATTTCTTCACTCCTCTTATCTGAGTATTCAACCAATCCCTCATTTTGATTCTCCAAATATTCAACCAATCCCTCATCTTGATTCTCCAAATATCCATCAGAAACAAAACTTGAATAACTAAATTTTTTATTTTCAACCAAAATAATACCCGCAATTACCAAGGTTGTGCCGATAATAATTGCCCACGCAACTGGTGCTGAAATTTGTTTCATAAAAATTCAAATACTTTTTATCTATAGCTAAAGTTTATCTCTAAAAATACAGATAGTCAAAAAATAGCTAGAAAATATTTAACTAGGACGGATTTAACTAGGACGGTCCTGGGAATTATTTCTATTCCACTATAACAATAATGCTATCAAAAAACCACCCTTCCGGAGTGGTTTTTTAATATTCTAAAAACTTGGTATTGCGCTTCTCAAATCTCTTTCTCAAATCTAATCAGTGCTTTTATTCTGGGATCCTTCACTATTGTTCAGGATGACAGTGTTTTTTTGATTTTTTCTTTAGACTTTACAGACTTTTTACTTTATGGACTTTATGGACTTCACAGACTTCACAAACTTTCACCTTGCATTTCTGCATTCCAAACTTTTGATTTTCAATTTTTGATTTTTAATTTAACAATGTACCCCCACCAGGAATCGAACCTAGATCTTCAGCTTAGAAGGCTGTTGCTCTATCCGTTGAGCTATGGGGGCATATTTCTTTCCTATCTCTATCTCAAATCTATCATCTCAAATCTCATTTGTGCACCCAGTAGGATTCGAACCTACGACCGTTTGCTTAAGAGGCAACTGCTCTACCGACTGAGCTATGGATGCTTACTATTCTATTTTATTTTTTGTGTAGGATTCGTCCGGGCATTCGCCGGACGCCCTGCGCATGCTGGGGCGAACCTACGACCGTTTGCTTAAGAGGCAACGACTCTACCTGCCTGAGCTAACGGAGCATTTTTAGCGTAAATACAAACAAGCTTTGACCTCATGTCAAAACATGATATATATTAGCAACAAAATATCTTATCGTCAATAGGCCCATAAGCCGAAAGTTATCCGCTCAAGGCGTATCAGTCTAAAGCTGAAAAGCGAAAAGCGAAGATGTTTTCCAAAAAACCTATTTATCCCTTCCGAACAATCTCATCTTGTAGAAATCAAAAATAATTGTCTCAACAATCGTGATTCCAATGATGATTGCCCAGTCATATATTTCGATGTTTTGAACTCTCAAAAATCCTTGGAAAAATGGAACATACATTCCCAAAAGAAGCATCAAAATTGAAGCCAAAATTGCCCAATTCAAAACTTTGTTTGAAAAATTTTCCTTGGAAAAAAACGATTTTCGAAAAGATTTGACAACATATGCAAACAACAACGAATCAAAAGCAATCAACGCAAACGTCATTGTTCTGGCTTTTTCTATGTCACCCAAATAACTTCCGATGTAGCAAAATATTGCGCATGCAGACAAACCTGAAATCAAAAAGACTAAAAACATAAACTTCTTATATGATCGACTCAGGAGCGGGTCTTTTGGATTCTCTGGTTTTCTGTCCATGATGCCACTTGTGTCACTCTCTGTTGTCAGTGCCATATCAGGAAATCCATCTTCAACCAGATTGATCCACAAAATCTGAGCTGGATACAACGGGAAAGGCATTCCCAAAATGACCGCCGCAAAGAACAGAAATAGCTCTGAAAAATCATCCGCCAAAAGATACACAATGATTCTTCTGATGTTATCTTTTGCAAGTCGTCCTTGCTCAATTGCTTTGATGATGACAGAAAAATTGTCATCCAACAAAACGATGTCGGAAACTTCTTTGGCAATGTCCGTTCCATTTTCAACAGAAACTCCGATGTCAGCGGCTTTGAGAGCAGGAGCGTCATTCACTCCATCTCCAACCATTGCCACAACCTCTCCATTTCCTTGCAGTGCTTTGACGATTCTGATTTTGTGCTCAGGAACAACTCTGGCAAAAATTGAAACCGTTTTCACTTTACGCAAAAGCGCTTGATCATCCATTTCATCCAAATCTTTTCCTTCCAAGATTTCCTTATCGCTAACTTTAATCCCGAGTTCGCTGATGATCGCCTTGGCAGTGTTTTTGTGATCTCCTGTAATCAAAATCGGCCTAATCCCAGCTCGTTGCGCTTTTTCAACAGACTCTTTGGCGTCTTTTCTGAGAGGATCTTTCAATGCAATAAATCCAATCAAATCTAGATTGGTTGTCAACGCAATTTGATTATCCTTAATCTTTTCATATTCTTCAACGCTCATTTTTTTCCAAGCGCAAGAAAGAAGTCTCAATCCTTGATTGGATAACTCATCCACTCTCTGAAATAGTCTTTGAGCATTTTCTGAAGAAATTTCCTCTTCACCTTTTTCATCCACGCTAATATTTTTCGATTTTTCAATGATTGCCTCAGGTGATCCAAGTGCATACACAACAACTCCCCCATCATATTGACACACTTTGACTGCAAATTTGTTAAGTGAATTGAACGGAATATTTTGGATTACTGGATATCTTCTCTCCAGCTTCTCTCGAATAATCCCTGCGTTAATCCCTGCCAAAAGAAGAGCCTTGTCAGTGTGTCTTCCTCTGATGATATATTCTGATATTTCATCGTCAGGATTTTCAATATACGCCTCATTGACCATTGTCGCCACTTCCAAAGCTTTCAAATGAGCTCTTGCGGAATTTGGATCATATATTTCATCCAGTTCTCCTGCTTCTTTCAAAAGCTCCTCTGTTCCTGTAATAATGTGACTGATTCTCATTTTTCCCAGCGTGAGTGTTCCGGTTTTGTCCATGCATATCACTGAAATTGAACCCATTCCTTCTGTAGCATCCAATTTTCGAACCAGCGCTTTTTTTTGAGACAATCTCCTCATTGCCAAAACCAAAACAATTGTAATCGCAGGTAAAAGTCCCTCAGGAACAGCGCTCACAACCAGCGCAATTGATGTAATGAAAACATTATACAAAGATTCACCGCGCAAAACATATATTGTTGCAAAAACAAAAACTGCCAAAAGAATCAGGACTAACATCTTTTGAGAAAGTTCATAGAATTTTTTCTGAAGAGGAGTTCTAACATCTTTTTCTTCACTAACAAGTTTTGAAATGTTTCCAAGCTCCGTTTTCACTCCTACTTTTGTGACAACAAAAAGTCCTTGTCCATCATCCACAATAGATCCCATGAAAACCATGTTTTTCCTATCAGAAACTCCGGATTTTTTGTGTATTATTTCAATGTCCTTTTCAATTGGCATCCATTCTCCTGTCAATGCAGCTTCATTCACCTTGAGCCCATAACATTTGATCAATCTTCCATCCGCTGGAATTTTGTCTCCGGAACTAATCTCAACAATATCTCCAACCACTAACTCTTCACTCTGAATTCTGAATTTTCGTCCATCTCGAAAAACTCTACAATAAAACCTCACTGATTTGTTCAACTTCTCAAGCGCTTTTTCTGATTTTGCCTCCTGTACAAAACCAACAATTGTGTTCACAACAATGACAAACACAATGAACATCGCATCTGCAACATGTCCAATCAAAAAAGAAAAAAACATCGCCATCAAAACAACGACAACCAAAGGGCTGGCCAATTGTCTGAAAAAGATTTTCAGAGCCGATCTCTTTTTTCCTTGGGGCAATTCATTTTTTCCAAATTTCTCAATTCTTTCTTGCAATTCATCAGATGACAAACCCTCCTGCTTTGAATTCAACTCTTTTAATGTTTCTTCTGGAGAAAGGTTGTAAAAATCTTTCTCTCTCTTTTCGCTGGTCATTTATTTTTCTATTTTTAATATTATTTTCCAACAATAACAACTATCTCGGAAAGTTTTTCATCGCCTGAAGAAGCCAGCGCCACAGATACATTGTCATATGACTTTTCAATCACCTTTTTTATTGCCTCAGCATCTTTTTTCAAATCATTACCTGCATAATATATTTCCACACCTTCATGATCAAATTCATTTGCATTTTTTGCAGTGATATCTTCATATCCATCTTTTTGCAAAAAGGTCTTCATCTTTCCAGCTGTTCCAGCGCCTCCACCACCGTTCAAAGTAGTAATTTCCAAATTTCTGTTTGGAGTAAATTTCTCGTCATTTTTGGAAAGATTCTCGTTCTCAATTTTCTCTTCGGATTCATTTTCTTTCTGAGAATCAGAATTACTTTGATCATTCACATTCACTGCAACTCCCAGCTCTGTAATTGACATTCCTGGTTGCTTCTTATACTTATCGAAAAATCCCTTCTGATTTGCAAAAAACACAGCCACTGCAATCACAGCTACACCCAAAAAAATAGAGGCAGCAATCATTATTTTTTTCTCCATGGACATTCCTCTGTTATAATCAACGATCCTCAAAGAATCATCTTCGAGAGAATATTCTTCTGGAATTTCTCCTTCATTTTCTTTAGTGTATTTTTCTTCTGGATTGTCATCATAGATCGCATCTTCTTGAGTTGCATCAGGATTATTCCCCTCCAACAACTCACTACTTTCATCTATGTTTTCGTTATCTTTTTTTAGATCCATATATTTTTGCTTCTAATTTATTTTTATTTTCGAAAAGACATAGTCCTTCAATATGAATTTTAACAAAAAATCAAACAAAAAACCACCCCAAAAAAAATTCAGGGTGATTTATATTTATTTTTCCTAATTATAAAAACGTTTGTAATATAGATCTACATCATTAATCCATTTTTTGACAGCCACTTCACTGTGCGTTTGACAGCTACTTCCACACTTCCACACAATCATGTCTGCGGGATTATCCACA
This sequence comes from Candidatus Moraniibacteriota bacterium, assembly GCA_029865125.1. Classification (GTDB taxonomy): domain Bacteria; phylum Patescibacteriota; class Minisyncoccia; order Moranbacterales; family UBA9337; genus JAOUHN01. The sequence goes on along the minus strand of JAOUHN010000002.1, from coordinate 49,866 downwards.
CCATTTTCAATCAATTCTTCAATTCTATTTGCAACCACCTTCACTGCTTCTCTTGGATTGTCAAAACAAGTGTGCCCGCCAGTTCCCATCTTTTCTCTTTTTTGACGAAATCCCCAATAATTATAGCAATCCTTCCCGTTCAATTTTGGAGATCTTTTCCCCCAATTACTCTCTTTTTTAGCAATACTCACCAAAAAAGCTGCTACTTGTTCATCTTCTCTGGAAATATATTGCGCCATTTCTTCAATAGGATATCCTTTTGTCATATCTCTTATTTTTTCTTCCATCATTGTAGCATTAACATTTGCAGAGTTATCGGTGTATCTTTTTGGATTTAATAATTCCAAAACATCCATCCCAAACATATGTGCAAAAATTGCAAAATTCAGAGAAATCAAAATTGCAACGACAACAGACGTTCTGATTCCGCTGTCAAAATTTTTCATCTTCTTTGCTATTCTTTTGTATTTTTTTGGTTGATTTCTCATATCAAATTAAAAACGGATTTACACCCGTTTTTTTGAAAGATTATTTCACTCACACAAAAATCAATTCAATCTTACGGGGAAAAAATCAATACGCATTTATTCTTTGTTGTGAAGAACAAAGTTAATCAATGAAACAAACACACTGAAAATCAAAGCCCACCAAAATCCCGCTACATGAAAGCCTTCCACAAATCTGTCCACAAGCATCACAAACAACGCATTGATCACCAAAGAAAAAATTCCCAGAGTGAGTGCACTGATCGGCAATGTCAAAATGCTGACCACCGGCTTGATGAATGTATTGATGATTCCCAAAACTACAGCAACAACAAAGGCCACCAAAATTCCATCTACACTGGCACCAGGAAGAACATATGCAGCCACCATCACAGCAAGAGTTGAAATCACCCAATGAAAAATTATTTTTTTCATATTTTTTATTGTTATTCTTCTTACACTTTCATTATACAATAATATCATGGAACATGGAACATAGAACATAAAACACATATCATGGAACATGGAGCATGAAACACATATCATGGAGCATAGAACATAAAACACATATCATGGAACATGGAAAACATAAATCAAAACTCACCGACTAGTGCTTAATGTGTTATGTGTTATGTGTTATGTGTTATGTGTTATGTGTTATGTGTTATGTGTTATGTGTTATGTGTTATGTGTTATGTGTTATGTGTTATGTGTTATGTGTTATGTGTTATGTGTTATGTGGATTTGACTTTTCCCTTAAAATGCGCTATAATGATGTTATAGACAAATAAGGAGGTTCGCAAATATAAGGGTGTTTCATGGGTGAAGCGCTTTTTTTATATTTCAAAAATGAAAATCACAAACAAACAATTTAATATTTCAATTTTCACTTCAATAGTATTGATGTCTTTTGTCGCCTCCTGCGCTTGGGCTGCGCAAATAACTCCACAAGAAATAGTTCGACTCACCAATCAATCAAGAATGGAAAAAGAACTCGCACCACTAACTGAAAATGAAAAATTAAAAGAGGCAGCACAAAAAAAGGCCTACGACATGATCAGCAACAACTATTTCTCACACACTTCTCCAGCAGGAAAAACACCATGGTATTGGTTTCGTTCAAGTGAATATGAATATCGATATGCTGGAGAAAATTTGGCAATAAACTACAAAGATCCTCTTTCGCAACACACCGCTTGGATGAATAGCCCTACTCACAGAGAAAATATTCTTGACCCAAATTATCAAGAAACCGGCGTCGCTGTCTTGGAAGGGGAAATCAAAAACAAACAAGTCATCATTTCAGTTCAACTTTTTGCTCAACCAAAAAATCAAACTCTGAGTCAAAAATATTCATCAATTGCTTCATCCTCTTCTGCAGTCGGAGGAAGCACTTTAATGGCATTGAAAAACACCACTCCAGATTCAAAAATTTCTTCATCTGATTTGAAACTTGAACCCAGCGCATATTCAAAAAAGGAACAAAAAAATAGCTTTGTTCTTTCAGCAAAAATCAACAAGCAAAGTGACGTCTTGAGAAATATCATTGTCATTCTCACTCTCATTTCCCTTGCAATTGTGGTTCACATCAACATCATATCTTCCATCAACCCCAACCGACTCCACCACATCTCAACAACAAACATCATCATTCTCATGATCATCTTCTCAATGCTTGGAATGTAAAACATGGAACATGGAACATGGAACATGGAACATGGAACATGGAACATGGAACATGGAACATGGAACATGGAACATGGAACAAAAAATCCGGATAAATCCGGATTTTTTGTTCTGCACTATATGTTTTATGCTATGTGCTATATGTTCTATGTTATGTGCTATATGTTCTATGCTATGTGCTATGTGTTCTATGTTATGTGCTACTAGTAATGATACTTCTTCCCCTTCTCAATAGCCACAGCGCGGTAAATCTGCTCAATGAGAATCACTTGTGTCATCTCATGAAGAAAAGTCATTTCAGAAAGCGCCATTCTTTTTGATCCGGGATAACTCAAAACATTCTGGCTCAAACCTAAACTTCCTCCAATCACAAAAACAATAGGCTCAGTGCCGTCATGAATTTCTTTTGAAAATTCATGAGAAGTGAATTCTTTTCCTCTTTCATCAAGAATAAAAATTTTGCTCCATCTGTTTTTTTCAAGAAAATTGACAATTTTTTCTCCTTCTTTGTTCTTTATTCCCTCCTTGTCACTATCATCAAAAAAAGGCTCTGCTTTGAGCACCTCAAAATCAAGCTTAACATACGGAGTGAGCCTCTTTGCATATTCATCAATGATTCCTTGATAATATTTTTCTTTAATCTTTCCAACTGAAAGAATAGTTATTTTTAACATCATCCAGCAATCAGTAAACTGTAACTCGTAATGAGGAATTCATAAAAAGTATTCCATTAATAACGCACATTGCAAGTTACTAGTTACGAGTTACTGATTACTAATAAAATTATTTTCTCTTCGCTTTTGTTCTTTCGTTTTCTTTCAAGGCTTGTTTTCGAAGTCTAACGCTTTTTGGAGTAATCTCAAGATATTCATCTTCCTTCATGATTTCCATTCCTCTCTCAAGAGTAATTTCAATTGGAGGAATAAGTTTGATTGCATCATCAGAACCTGAGGCACGCATGTTTGTAAGCTGCTTTCCTTTGAGAGGATTTACGGTCATTTCATCACCCTTTGTAACATTTCCGATTACCATTCCTTCATATACCTCAGTATTTGCTGGAATATACAAAGTTCCTCTTTCTTGCAGATTATATAATGAAAATCCAAGTGCTTTTCCAGTCTCTTTTGAAATCATTGAACCATATGCATGCTTATCAATATTTCCAACGTGATCTCTAAATCCAATCACGCGACTATACATCACTCCTTCTCCTTTGGTATCCACAATAAAATCTCCACGATATCCCAAAATACCCCGTGTAGGAATTTCAAAAATCATTCTTGTTGTTCCGTTATCAGGTTTCATTTCAATCATATTACCTTTTCTTTTCCCAAGTTTTTCAATCACGGTTCCGGTCATTTCATTAGGAACTTCAATGGTCACTTCTTCAAATGGCTCCAATTTTTTGCCATCTTCTTCTTTGATGATTACGGTTGGTTGAGAAACTTGTAACTCAAATCCTTCTCTTCTCATGTTTTCCAAAAGAATAGCAATGTGAAGCTCTCCTCTTCCATATACCTTAAACTTGTCCGCTGCAGAAAAATCAATTTTGAGTCCTACGTTAATTTCAAGCTCTTTTTCAAGTCTTTCTCTGATTTGTCTTGTTGTCACAAATTCACCTTCTCTTCCTGCAAAAGGAGAATTGTTCACCAAAAAATTCAAAGATATTGTTGGTTCATCAATATTGATCGCTGGAAGAATTTCTTGATTTTCATTTTGGCAAATCGTCTCTCCGATAAAAATGTCTGAAAGTCCGGCAATCATTACAATATCTCCTGCTTGAGCTTCGTCAACTTCTTTTTTTGTAACTCCATCAAATGTGAAAAGTTTTGTAATCTTTCCTTTTCTAGCCTCTTTTCCTTCACTTTTCACGATCACTTCGTCACCATCATGAATGATTCCATCATAAATTCTTCCTACAGCCAAACGACCTAAGAAATTATCATATCCCAAGTTAAAAGGTTGGATCACAAAAGGCTTCTTGTTTTTCTCTTCAGAAGATGCTACTGGAACCTCTTTCATAATCACATCTAAAAGAGGAGTTAGATCTTTTGAATCATCATCCATACTAGCCTTTGCAATTCCTTCTCTGGCAATTGCATAGATTGTTGTGAAATCAAGTTGCTCATCATTAGCTCCAAGGTCCAAAAATAGCTCAAAAACGTCTTCTCCCACGCCTTCCACTCTTGAAGCAGGCTTGTCAATCTTGTTGATCACTACAATCGGTTTTAGGCCCAATTCTAATGATTTTTTCAAAACAAATCTTGTTTGTGGCATCGGACCCTCTTGCGCATCCACGACCAAAACAACACTATCAATTGAACGCAACACTCGCTCCACCTCACTTCCAAAATCAGCATGTCCTGGAGTGTCCACAATATTAATTTTAGTGTCCTTGTATTTTATTGAAGTATTCTTCGCATAAATCGTGATACCTCTTTCTTTTTCCAATTCATTACTGTCCATACTCACCCCTTCTTCAACCATTCCGGTTTGACGCATAAGAGCGTCTGTAAGAGTGGTTTTTCCGTGGTCTACATGGGCAATAATCGCAATATTTCTAATTTCCATAAATATTAATAATTCTTAGTATTATTTAAACAAAAAACCGCCTTAAGGCAGAATTTTTCAACTTCTTGCACGTGAAAATATTATACATGATGTTTAAACAAAAAGCAATAGAAAAAAACAAGGCCCGGAATCAAAAGTTATGACACCGAGCCTCAAGAACAAAACATGCCCCACATCTCAAATATTTTGAGCATACAGGCTAATTTCCTCCGCCAAATCACCCGCATTCGGCAAAATTGTGGGATTATGGTCAAAATCCATCACCGAGACAAAACACCCCGCGCTTTCAAGTTCAGTCCTGATGGACATATCCGTTGCAGACGGAAAAACAAAATCGCGCTCTCCCAGAATCACCATCCTTGGAATTGCGATTTGCTTCAGGCTATCCAGAATGTCCCCTTGCATGCAATACTTGATCTCTGCCAGCCTTTGCCCGATTCTATCCACGCGAGAATACATGGAGGTTTTCGGAGCAAAGCTCAGAGCTTTCAACTCCTCCAAATCAACACCGTGCATCTCTTGAACTTTATGCATGATTTTCGACAACAGAAATCGAAAAATCAACATTGGACTCTCTTTTCGGAATCCTGACGGATTCACAAAGATGACAGATTTCACATCCCTTTGCGCAGACTCATATTTAGCTAGATAGTCTGCAAAATATCGTCCGCTCATAGAATGCGAAATGACGTGCATCCTCCCATGTTGCCGCACCATCTCCCCAAAAAACTGGGAAAAAATCGAAAAGCTTTGCACAGGAAAAGGTTTGATAATCTTGTAATCTCTTGAGCTTCCGCATCCCGGAAGCGACACAAGGATAACACTATGCCCCAGCTGATACAGGAAAAAAGCTAAGTGAGTGACAGCTTCCCATCCCAGTCCCCTTCCTCCAAGAAGCAGGAATGTTTCCTTTGACCCTTGAACGGAAATACTCCGATAATCCAGGCCAAATAAACTCTGAGGTTCACTTACTTTATTCCTAAAATCACGATGGATTCCTTTCATGATGCACCTCCGATCACTATCTCTTTTTGATATTTAGTTTTCAATTACATACAGGAACGAAATTTTCCGTTCAAAAAAGAATACAATATTTTCTCTAAAAAAGCAACCTTCGTCACTTGTCATCCTGAACTTGTTTCAGGATCCCCTGCAACTAGCACATGTTAAATTTAATACATCATAATTCATCAAATAAATCTTTCCACTCTGGATTACTCTTAGAAATCAGATTTATTTTCCATTGCCTGTGCCAATTTTTTAATTGCTTTTCTCTGTTGAGTGCACTGTGAACATTTTCTGTTTGTTCAAAATATACTAATTTTTCACAGTTGTATTTTTTAGTAAAACCCTCTACTACCTTGTCCTTGTGTTCCCAGATTCTTTTTTGCAAATTACCTGTTACTCCAATATATAAAGAAGTGTTATTATTGTTAGTTATTATATAAACACAATACTGTTTCATATATGGCTTTATCTTCTAAATTAAGCAGGTGCTTATTCTTTGGGATCCTGAAACAAGTTCAGGATGACATGTTTTATATGAGCTTCAATTGCCATTTTTTGTTCACCAAATTGCATACTTTAAATCTTCATCGCACAACATGTATAATTCAACGATCAAAAACTGTAAGAATTCAAGTCTATTTCAGCTCACACACGGTTTTGAGTGCGTTGATGTCCTCCTGGGTCAATTTCACGTTCTCGAGGTCTTGCTGCTCCATCAAATAATACATGATTGACTGAGGATTTTGTGCATGCCCCAAAATAAGAGCATGACCAAACTCATGTGTCAAAACCAAAATCAAATCTTGCATCTCTCGAAATTGATACACAGAAATACCTTGTCCATCATATTCTCCCTGATTGAACTCTTGAGCCTCTCCATAACGCTCTCGATATGTCTCCACATTTTCATTGAAATTTGAAATCAACTCATTCTCTTTCTTAGCAAGCTCATTGATTTTTTTGGCCAAATCATTAATCTCATCTATTTCCTTTTCTATCTTCAGATACCACTCTTTCAATTCTTCGCTCTTTTTCTCAAGTTTCTTGTATTCTTTCGAAGGTGCTCCGCCTTCCTTGTTCCATTTCTCCACCTCAGAATTATACTGTGAAACTTCTTTTTCATATTCCTTCACTTCTTTGTTATATATCTCAATGAAAGAATTGTACTCCGCTTCCAGATTCTTATATTCCTGAGAGATTTCTCCTTGAACAGCAACTAGCTTTTCATAGTCATTTCCAAGCACATCATTTTCCATGCTTTGCTTTTGTCTTTCATCAAAAATCAAACTCACCTGGAATGAAGCTTGAGGATTATACTCAAAAAGATTGCGTCCTATCGCATCCTCCCAAACACGTTCAGATTCTCTCAAAGCACTCAAAAATTCTTCTTCGCTAATCCCAAAACGTTCATCAAAATTTCCAATTGAATATTCCAGTGTTCTGTCGCAAACAGTTTTTTTGAACATTGGAATTTTTGAAATCAACGTTCTTCCATTTTGAATTTCATTTCCAAATCCGGTGTTTCTATGCTCATCAAAATACACCTTCAAAGAAAGTGTTGCCAAACTTATTACCACAATAATAACTAAAAATTTTCTCATAAAAAAATACAATCATTCACTCACATACACTAGCAATTTTTTTCCATTTTGTAAAAATCTTGAACAAAAAACCGTCGCATAATTTGACGGTTTTTTGTTCAAACAGGAAAAAATATTTTTGCTGATTATTACAGCATTCCTACTTGACTAAAAAATGTTAACACCAAGAGAGGAACCAATGAAATGAGAACTGCGAAGTTTGAATCTTCATTTTCTCTTACTTCTTGATTACTCTTTTGACACTCGGGGCAATTGTCTCCCCCACAATTGTCTCTTTGTTGCATTTCTTCTTGCATACTTTTTGTTTTCGCTGCTATCACTCAGATTTCAAAAGAAATTTGAGTACTAACAGGTTTAAATTAAGAAATTAAATGCTTAAATAAAATAAAAACGGGCATCACCCGTTTTGCTTGAAGTGGTGTGTCTCAACCACTTACAATATCATTATACACCATGTAAACGAAAAAGTCAAGCCCTTATCCTACAGCATAGAACACATAACATAGAACATGGGTCATGCATCACAAAACACTGCCCCTCATTTACTAATTAACTATTCCCGAGTTCATAGAAAATTATTGAAGCACTTGCAGCGACATTCAATGATTCCATTCGTGAATCAATTTTAATGTTGAGAAACTCATCACACATTTTTTTGATTTCTTCATCCACTCCCCTGGTTTCATTTCCAAGCACCAAACAAAAAATTTCTTTGCTAGAAAAATCTTTCAAATTTTTTCCTTTCTCAACATCAGTGGAAATAATTTTCATCATCTTTTTTGCATCAGACAAAATCTCAAAATTTTTGTCAAAAGAAATATTGAGATTGAAAATTGAACCCTTGGATGCTTGAATTGTTTTTGGACTAAATGCGTCCACACAATTCTCATCCAAAACAATATTTTCAAAACCAAAAGCCAAGGCACTTCGAAAAATCGTTCCGAGATTTCCAGGATCAGAAATTGCATTGAGATAGATTATTTTTTTATTCAATTCAACTGGCCTTTCCGTTTTTCGAAACACAACACAAATTCCCGGGGCAGTCTCCAAAGAAGAGAATGACTCGTTCACTTTTTCACTAATCACAAAATATTCATCCACATTGGAATTTTTGAAAATAAAGCCCATCTTGTCTTCATTATTTTTCAAAAATTCCTCCGTCACAAAAATGCTTTCGAATTGATTTCCATCTTTGAGTGCATCAAAAATAATTGTCCAATTTTCAACACAAAAAAGACCCAGTTTGTTTCGATATTTTTTGCTACGAAGTTTTCTGAGAGTTTTTATCTTTTCATTATCACTACTTTTAATTTCAATTTGTTGCATGTTATTCAATTAGTAAATTAGTGAACTATAATCTTTCTGTGTCTCCTCCCTTTTTCCTCAAAAGGGGTGACTAAGGAGAAGTTTTGCATTTCATGTTCCATGTTATGTGTTCTGTGCTACATGATTTTGACCTTCCTTCTTTCTATGGTAGAATTATTTTTGTTATCTGTAAACATTCAAAGTGGTTTGTGCTATATAAGGTAATTTCAAACATTGTCCATATAGCGCTATTTTCCGCTAAAATAAAACAAATATGCAGGACATACAAGAACTATTCAAAAAGCTTCAAGACTTCAAAAAGGACCAGCGTGATGTTAGAAAAGAATTCAAATATTCCCTTGAAAATGATGGGAAATATATGGAGCTAGTTGAAGAACTCAAAACACTTCGAGAAAAGAAAAAGCAAATTGAAGATTCCTATCGACCTGTCAAACTAGATGAACTTAGAGACGAAATCAATGATCTCAATGAAATGATCTCTGACATCGCCATGAGCACGCTCATGGAAGGAAAAAGTGTATATCTCAAAGATGAATATGAAATCGAATATGAGCCAGTGTATAAGGTGAGTTTCAAAAAAATAAAATAGTAAAAATTTCTTTCAAAAAAATCCCTGATTACTTCAGGGATTTTTTATTTTCTCAATTCAATTTGCTATTATGCAGTGAAAAGAAGTGCCACTTGTCTGACAATCACTATTGCTGAAAGAGCAACTGCCACTCCCATAATAGACCACTTTGTCATCTTTTTTGCGGTTTCAATTCGAGTTTCATCGCCCGCCGCTGTGAGATACATGATTCCCGCAAAAACCATCATGACAACTGCCAAAACTCCGAGAATTCCCAACAAGAAATTCAAAACATTTGTGAGTATCTTCGCGAGACTTGGGGCCCCCGCAGCACTTCCAGGAACTCCTGTTCCAAAAATAATATAGATTTCTTTGATGAAAGTTGGAGCTGCAACAGCGATTGCCAATCCTATGACCGCAGCGGAAATAGCTTTTTTTGCGGTCTCAATTTTTTGTTCATTTCCAGCAGAAGTCATATACAAAAGCCCTCCAATCACAATGAACACCACCGCTATCATAACAATCACACCTTGCAATCTTTCCAAAAAACCAGCAGTAAAAGATTCAACCGTAGTGTATTTCAGTGGACTAGTAAACGTGATTGGCGCTGCTTGACAAAACTGATTTGCGAAAAAAAACATTGCACTTGCCAAAAAAACACTCAAAAATATTTTTTTATACATTGAAAATTTCATTTTTTTATAACCTTAAAAATCTAAATTATAGCATAAGTATTCAAAATTGCATCGATGGTAGTAATCACGATGTATCCGATGAGTCCCACAATGACCCCCACGATGGACCATTTCATGTTTGTTTTTGCTGTTGTGATTCTGGATTCATCACCCGTAGCAGTCAGATATTGAATTCCGGAGATGATAAATGCGATTATCGCCACCACACCAAAAATGCTCAAAGCCCACTCCATGAAATTGATCAGGATGTCTAGCACTGGCGTGCTGGTTCCAGGATCAGGAAGCCCTGTTCCGGTTGGGATGCAAACTCCTCCCTCCACTTCAAAACCGGATCCGGGACAAGTAACAGCCAAAACACCTTCTGAAACAACAAGCAACATCATTGAAAACAAGAAAAAAACACAACTTCTAAAAAAAATTTTTGTTTTCATGTTACTTTTTTTCATTAGACGGGTTTGAAAAAATCATCCTCTCTCAATCAATACCCTTGTTTTATTATTTCTTTGATTATACCACAATGTCTGAAAAACAAAAAACAGTCTCAACCTGAGACTGCATTTGCATTTGTTAAACCTATTTGATTTGAGCCTATATAATATCTGCATTCAAAATAGCATCGATCGTAGTAATCGCAATCGCCCCCGCAAGAGCAACAATGACTCCGATGATTGCCCAAATCATGGTCTTTTTGGCCGTTTCCATTCTTCCTTCATCACCAGCAGCTGTGAGATACATGATTCCGGAAATTGCAAAACTGATTATTCCCAAAACCCCTACCAATGAGAGCAACCATTCCATGACATTGATCAAAATGTCAGCGATTGTACCCTCAGGCAGTCCAGCATCTTCAGCATATCCCATTCCTTCATCCCATTGACCGAATGCAACCACTGGGATTAACAGTGAAAAAAGCGCAAACGACCAAAAGATTTTTTTTATTTCACTCATCATAAAAAATAAATTGAATGCTGCTTATGCCCCCTATTGTGCTAGGCAAGCACGATTTAAGCTCTTAAAAAATTAACTTACTAGATTATTTGCTTCCTTCTCCCAAGATTCCTGTTACAGTAGTCAAAATAATTCCCCCCATAAGAGCCACCACAATTCCAACAATTGACCAGATCATAGTCTTTTTGGCTGTTTCTATTCTTCCTTCATCACCGGCAGCTGTGAGATACATTATTCCAGAAATTGCAAAGCCAATTACTCCCAAAACACCCACCAAACCGAGTAGCCAGTTCATAAACTTAGTCAAAACTTCCAAAAAAGTTGCTTTGGATAAATTCGCTTCAGAAGGAACTGCGCCAGGCTTTGAATCCGCTGCAGAAACCAACACAGGCGCTATCAAAACCATCAAGCTCAAACCATACACTAAATTTTTTATTTTTGTTTTCATATTTCCACCTCCTTTCAATAACTTTATCAAAAATATTTTTGATTTTTTTTGTTTTTTATTATTCTCAACTAACTCAAAAAACTTATTATTTGCCTCGTCACAATGATTGCTCCCAATGCAACAAAAATACCCACAACAATCCAAGTCGCTGCTCTTTTTGCAACCTCGATTTTCCTTTCATCTCCAGAAGAAGTGAGATACATCATCCCTGCAATCACTGATGCAATTATAACAAGAACACCGAAGATTCGCAACAAAAAATATATGACGTTCGCACCAACATCCACCAAGCGAGGAGCTTCCTCAATTACTCCTGCTGCATGAGCAACACTAATTATTTCCATTATTTTTTTTCAAATTATTTGCAATCAAATGTGTACCAATTCACAGCATTCACTCCAAGATTATCACTTGCTCCCAAAAACAACATCATCGTGTTAATGATCAACCAAGCTCCCAAAACAATAGCCACTCCAATCAAAGCTTGTTGAATGACTGATTTTGCTTTTTCCATCATTTGCTGACTGCCAGCCGAAATAACATACATCACTCCACCCACAGCAATCATCGCAATGGCCACACCTGCCAATAAATTTCGAATATACCCAACAATACCATGAACGCCTACAATCAAATGACACAATGTGCATCTATCTGCAACATCAGAACCTCTTCCACAAGGAACAAGAGGAGCAGCCGCATCTGCCATCAACGGAAAAATCACTATCATCAAAATCAAAGAAGCAAATATCACGATTTTTTTTCTCAAAAACAAGCTCATATTTTTACTTCGTCAAAAAATTATTTATTCTGGTATTTGCAATATTAAGACCCTGACCAACAGTGGTTCCACCTTTGTTAATTTCACTCACAACATCACCCCAAACAGATTCGATGCTATCAGAATTATTTCGAATCCAACTCTTTGCGATGAGATTTCCTTGAACAAAGGGTCCCAGAAACGGATCATTCTTTTGCTCTTCAATAATGTCTCTTCTTGCAGCAGGTTTGTTAGTTTGAATCACATAGTCTTTGGCTGGATCACTACTCATTGTATAGGTTACCTTCTCACCCGTAAGCGGATTGATCAGTCCAAATTGCCCATTGTTTTTAGCTGTCAAAAATTTCAAAAATTGCCACGCTTCGAGTGTTCTGGTTTCATTTGAAACCGCCACACCGCTTCCTGAATCACCTTGAATTTTGTTTTTGCTCACAACCAAAACCCAATAATTAGAAGTGTTTGCAGGGCTGTTCGGATTCAACTGAGGGATAGTGGTCACCGCAAAATTCAACTTGGAGTTTTTACTTTTGATTGTTTCATAGTGCCAAGAAAAATTAAACATCATTGCAAGATCCCCTTCATAGAATTCATCCAGTGAATAGTGCATTGATTCATCGCTACTCCAGGTGTACGTAGGCGAATTAGAATTAGCAAATCTCGTGTAGAACTCAAGAGCATTTGATCCACCAGAAACAGTATCGTCCTTCGTTCGAATTGTTTGATTCAAATTCACAATACCATTATTTCTTTGTGGCAAAGACACTCCGTTTTGAAATAGCAACATGTCAATCACATCAGTAGCTCTATTGATATTGTTCACAGATCCCATAGCTGCTCCTGATTGTAAAATGTCTCCCGTATCACTGATCCTGGTTGTTTTTTTGGCAATGTCCACAAATTCTTCCCATGTTTTTGGAGGAGCTGTGACTCCAACAGCATTGAAAATATCTTTGTTATAATACAAAGCTAGAGAATCAACACTGAGCGTTGTTCCCATCACCTCTCCATTGCTACTCAATAAATCATTTGCAGCAACATCCACAAACGTATCTCTGAATTCTTTTTCGCCAAAAACTTCTTTGGGCGCAAAAGCGATTTTGTTTTCAAAATCAGGAATCCATGCACTATTGATCATGAAAATATCTGGACCATTTCCAGCTGCCAATGCATCAATCAAATCATTTCGATACTCATTTACATTAAATTTTTTGTATCGAATATCACTAACTATGGAATCCATTTTTCGATATTCATCAATCGCATTGTTATACGCGGTGCTGTCATCAAAAACACCCCAGAATTCCAAACTAACCGCACTTTTGGGAATCGTTGTTTGTTTCAAGCAACCAGAAAAATTAACAGCAAAAACTGCAATAACCAACATTGTTGATATTTTTCTAAATGTATTTCTTTTCATCTGTCTTTAAATTATATAACGAAAAAATTATTTATTTGCTATGGAAATATAGTGAAAATCACCTGCTGTCATTTGTTCTTTCAAAACAAAACCAGCTCCAATCAACATTCTATCCAAATCATCTTTGTCCACTCTCAAACTTTCTTCTGGTCCCACCAAAAGATTTCTTTTGTTCCATTCCATCACCAAAATTTTACCACCATCTTTGAGAATTCTGTGTGCTTCTTTGATGATTTCCTCTTTGTTCTTGTTTTGAAAAAGCACATTTTTGATAATAACCAAATCAACAGAATTATCCTCAAGTCCAGAACTCTTTTCTTTTTCAAGGTTTACTCTCTTGGTGGCAATGTTAGTGATTCCCATTGACTTTGCTTGGCTAGTCACATTCTCAAGAATCTGAGGCATGATATCAAAAGCATACACTTCTCCATCTCCACCAACAATTTCAGCCACAGGAAGAGTGAAAAATCCAGGACCACACCCAAAATCTGCGACCTTATCACCTTCATTCAAGCCTACCTTATCCAAGATCTCTTTCGGATTAACAAACTTAGAAATCATTTGACTCCCTGATTGAATTCCCATGTTTTTATGTTGAATATTTTTGAATTTATGTCTATCCTTATTCTACAACAAAACACGCAAAACACAAAACATCCCGATTCGATCGGGATGTTTTATTTTTCCAATATTCAGAATGGTTTTAAACCTCAATAACCTCAGGAAGAATCATCGGTCTTCTTTGTGTTTTTTGATATAAGAATTTTCCAACTTCTTCACGAATATTATCTTTAACATATTTCCAGTTAATGCTTGCATCCGGAGAAGTCTTTTCTTTGATGACTTTTTTGACTACCAACTTAGTAGCATTAACAAGGTCAAAATTTTCCTTAACAAAAATGAATCCTCTTGAAATCACTTGTATATTTCCAACAATCTTTTTTGTCTTGCTTTCAATAATCACAGTGATCATGAACATTCCATCTTCCGCTAAAACCTGTCTGTCACGAAGAACAACTTGTCCGACATCACCAATTCCCAATCCATCAATAAACACATAATCGGTTTTAACTTTTTTACTTGAAATAACAGCTTTTTTGTCCTTTATCTCCAAAATAGAACCGTTATCCAAAATAAATGAGTTTTCTTTTTTGAATCCTGTTTCAACTGCCAATTTTTGAGCCTCTTTCAAGAAATAATGATTAGCATATACAGGAACATAGAAATCCGGCTTGATCTGCTTAATCACTTCCTTGATATCCTCTGCATTACAGTGACCACTGGTGTGAACATCCATAATGTCTGTGTGATATACATTGTCACTTTTTCTGTATAGGTTGTCCTTCAATCTCTGAATTGTTCTTTCATTTCCAGGAATAACAGAAGAAGAAAATACCACGGTATCTTTTCTATTGATTCTGATAAATTTGTGATTATTGTTTACAATTCTAGACAAAGCAGCATTATCCTCACCTTGTGCTCCGGTGCAAATCACAATCACCTTGTTGTCAGGATAGTTATTCACCTTGCTCACGTCTATTAGCGTGTCTTTTGGAGCTTTGATGTACCCCAATTCTTTTGCAATTTCAATATTCATCTTCATACTATATCCATCCAGTGCAACCTTTTTTCCAACCTCAAAAGCATACTCGATAATTTGACCAATACGTCTGATCTGAGATGAAAAAGTTCCGATAATAACCTTTCCTTGTGCTTGATCAATAAGCTTTTTGATGTTTCTATACATCTCAGCTTCCGGAGTTGGAACACCATAATCAAGCGCCCCCAAACTCTCCAACATCAATGTTGTTGGACGTGGAAGATTGGCAAGATTTTCATATGACAAAATTCTTTCCCCTCTTTCATCTCTCTCCAGTGTCCAATCTCCAGGATGGATGATTGTTCCTTCTGGTGTGTTCAATGTGACTCCAACAGCATCCATCACAGAGTGTTCGACATCAAAAAATCCCACCTGAAATTCTCCTAATCTCAATTTACTATCCAAAGATTTAACATAAATAGTTTTTAGAAGCTCAGAAGATTTCTTTTCAAAGTCTTCCATTTTCTTTTTCACAAGAGCCAGCGTCAGATCTCTCCCGATCACTGGAGGATATCCCAATTCTCTCAAAAGAATCGGAGCAGCTCCAATGTGGTCAAGATGTCCGTGACTCAAAATGACACCTCGAATATTTTTTTCTTTCCCTTTGAGATATGAAATATCAGGAACAATATAATCAACTCCTGGCATGTCTTCTTCAGGAAATTGCATTCCCATATCAAGAATAACGATATCATTTCCATATTCAAAGATAGTCATGTTTCTTCCGACCTCTTCTTGTCCTCCTAGCGGAATAATTTTTACTTTCTTTTCTCCTGTGTGTGTATATTCACCATGTTGAATCTTAACTTTTCCTCCAGAAAACGCGCCTCTTTGCGCTGATCCTTGCCCTTGTCTGTTTCCTTGACCTTGTTTTTGACCATGTCTTTTTCCTTGTTTTTGACCATGTCTTTTTCCATGTCTTCTTATTTCCTCTTTCTTATTACCTCTTTGATCACTTTTATTTTCTTCTCTTTTCTTGTCAGATGTCCTTTCTTCAAAGTGTTTGTCCAAAAAGTCATCTATTTTCTTACTCGTATTATTTTTCATTCATTTACTGTAAAAATGTCACCCACAACACATCTTTTTAAAGTTGAGGTTAACATTTTTATTATTATTTTTTATATAAAGTATGCTTTAGGCTGAATGCCAAAAACATATTTAAAATCTACTTCTTCGTACTTCTATTCAAAGAATATCTCACAACATTGCAACTTAGAGCTTGATCACAATTCTCATTTTCATTAGTGAACGTTTTAATATTATCAAAAATATAAAAACTTCATCTTGAAAGAAAAATTCCAAGAGCCTGCTTAGAATCTCTCTTTCGTAGCAAAAAATTGATATTTTGAGCGAAAAATACAAGAATTAAGGCAAGAATTATTGAAAATAATCTAGCTAAATTTATGTATTTTGCAGTCAAAATATCAGATTTGCAGTAGAATATGGAGATTTTAAACAGGTTCTAAGCAAGCAATCATTCTTTGAATATCTTTTCTGTGCCCACTAGAGCTATTTCACCAAAGTTTTGAATTCCTCCACCATGTCAACTGGATTAGGATCTTGTCCATAAGCTAATGCCAAATAATATGACGTCCAATCTCCCAGATAAAGTGTTGCGAAAATCTTATAAAAAACACTTCCTTCTTCCATTTCAATAATCTCAGTATTCATGCCCTTCTTCATCATCAATTCTGCCATCACATCAAAACGCTTTTTATTCTGAGGGTGGTCATTTGGATCTCTAAGCATAATGAAAGAAAAATCAGCTTGAGGATTGGTGAATCCAACCATCTCATTGTGATTCAGTTCTGGAAAAAAATTCCAAAAGCATGGGGTTTTTGCATTTTCATTAATCTTAATCTTCCAAATCATAGCCAAAGACTTGAACTTTGTTGAAGAATATATAATCGGGGTTTTTCCTTTGATTTTTTCAGCCAATTCTTTTCCTCTCTCTTCCATTTCCAATGTTTCTTTTTTCAACTTGACACTCATTTTCAAAACCTCCTCAGTGCAATCATCTATCAATTTTCCATTCATCAATATCTGAAAAATTGCTGCAAAGAAATATCCGGTTGCCATTCTTGGCTGGAAATTTTTGTCAAATCCAGAGAATTTGACATGCTGAATATTGTTTTCTTTGCACATTTCTTCCAATTTTCCACCAGCTGAAATTCCTACGCATGGAAGATTGTTGTCAATTGCCTCTTGAAATGATTCAAGAGTTTCTTCTGTGTTTCCAGAGAAAGAACAAATAATATTTAGTGATTTATCATAAGCTTCCTTAGGAAGTGCATAGAATCGATTGTGATATACTGCCAACTTATTTTTCTTTTGACCTCTCTCAAACAGGTCACCCAAAAAAATTCTCACGATATTTCCAGGAAGTGCAGAGCCTCCCATACCGGAAATAGTAATTGACTCAAATTTATCATTAATCTTGATTTCCTTTGCAAACTCAAAACCTTTTTCAAACTGATCCGCTTCCTCCAAAATAACCTTTCTCACATTCGCTTTGTCAATACTTGTGTCAAATTTCATATTTGTTTTTCAACGCCTCAAACAACAAACTCAAAAAGTTTTGCTGATTACGTTTTCTTTTTAATATTTATTTTCAAAAAAATTATTTTCTAACTCTTTTTGTTTCAATATACCATTTTTCGATATCAGAAAATCTGTGACTCACATCATTGAGATTTTCAAAATCAATTCCCTGGATTTGTTTATTTAAAACATACAAATACATTGGTGTATATAGAAAAACAGCTGGACTCTCTTCATCAATAATTTCCTCTAATCTATTATATTTTTCATTTCTTTTTTCTGTGTTGAATTCTTTTCTTGTTTCTAGAAGTATTTCATCAGCCTCTTCATTCTCAAACATTGAGAAATTGAAACCTGGATCCTTTTTTTGACTGGAATGCCAGAAAGAATATGGATCTGGATTGAAAGAAATTGCTTGTCCAACCAAAATCGCATCATATTCTCTTGGACGAATATAATTCTGTCTCAAATCTGAAACACTCAAAACATTGACCTCTACCTCAGCACCAAGCGCTGACCATTGATTTTGAAGTTCAAATGCAGTATTTGAAAGCTCTGGCCAATCAATTGTCAATAAATTAAATCTGAGTCGAACGTCATTTCTTGATCTCACTCCATCATCGCCCACCTTCCATCCAGATTCTTCCAGAATACTCTTTGCTTTTTCTATGTCATATCCTCCTTCATGACACTTGCTTGATTCATTCAAAAAAGGTCCGTCAATGCACTTAGCTTTTTCATGCAACACAGTATTG
Source organism: Candidatus Moraniibacteriota bacterium (assembly GCA_029865125.1). Taxonomy (GTDB): domain Bacteria; phylum Patescibacteriota; class Minisyncoccia; order Moranbacterales; family UBA9337; genus JAOUHN01. The sequence goes on along the minus strand of JAOUHN010000002.1, from coordinate 31,436 downwards.
ATAACAGCCTGACTGCTTGTTCCAAATCTCAAAGCTCTTCTGACTTCCTTTTCTGCAAGCGGAACACTTTTATTTTTGTTCAAAAAAACTGCAAAATATCTTGGGACATTAATCTCATATACATTAGTATTTTTTCCCAAATCAATCCCACTAATTTTTTCTGGTGAAACTCCATTAATTCCATTGATTTCCTTTTTGCTATATGCAGAAATCAAAGATTCTTCATCAGAATAAAAAACAAATGAAAAATTATTAATAAACGCTTTTCCTCCAAAATAGTCTGCGAAAGATTTCAGGTTATATGTTATGATATTTCCATTAGAATCTTTTTGCATATCCACAAACTTGAATGGACCGGTTCCAATCGGTCTCAAATTGTATTCTGTCAACAAAAATCTATCTGCGGCAATATTTTCCCAAACATGCTTAGGGAGCACCCCTAAGGTCAAACTATCAAGAAAACGAAAGTATGGCTGATCTTCCATCAAAAATTCAACGGAATATTCATCAATTTTTTTCACTTCCACTCCTTGCCAGTTTTGCCTCAAAGGACTCTTATATGCCGGATCTTTAATTACATTCACAGTAAACACAATATCGTCAGCGGTCAACATCTCTCCATCATGCCACAAAACTCCTTGCTTGAGATATATAGTATATTTCTTCTTGTCCTCTGAAATTTCATATTTTTCTGCCAAATCATTAACGAGATTTCCTGTTTTATCATATTTCAAAATTCCACTATACACCAATTGCGTCAAACTAGCATCCACTTCACTGGTTTGCGAGAAAACAGGATTAGCATAGAGTGGCTGACCCAGCATTCCTTCTTTATATGTCCCTCCAAAGTCAGCTATTGGAGTTGTAAAATGAAAATAAAAAACCCCCATCCAAAACAAAAACGCAAAAGACAGAACGGCCACAAGAAAAAAGATTATAATCTTTTCTTTCGTGTCCAAAACATTATTAAGATGACGCCAGTTTCCCGGCAAAAGTAGTCTAAGTATCCCTTTACTGATATGTTTTTTGATAATTTTTACTAAAAGATAACATTAACAATCGCAAGTCCCACGAACAGGACAGCCAATGTTATCGAAGAATAGAACAAAAACCTTTCGAAACCTCTTTTAGTGTGATATCCTCCCATTCCACCACCAAAAACTGTGCTTAATCCTGATCCACGACTCTGGAGTAAAATAGAAACTATTAGCAACGCTGACACAATAACGTGAACTAGGTTAAGAAATTTCATAAAAGTTTTAGATTAACAACTGAGACCATCTTATATCATTTAGTGGCAAAAGTCAAGACTCCATGAGTCAAAAGCCAAAAGTTCATAAAGTCTCAAAAGCCTACAAAATCGAAAATTGAAAGTCCAAATCACCCAAAAAATAAAAAACGCGCCTGAGACTCACATGAGCGCAGACGCGGTTATTCCATCCTCCCTTGGGCTATTTGATAGCGATACAGGATTGCCTCGGAATCAACAATGGTCATCTCCAGCTCCCGAAGCATATACGCAAACAGACTTTCAGATCCCATTTGCTCTATAAGCTTCTGCATAGCAGGAATAATGAATTCACGCGATTCCTTGTTTTGATCACTGATCCTTTTGGGAGTAAAAAAATCTGTTTTACCAATGTGCTTCGCCATGTTTTTCGTATTGTGAATACGATCTGCTGCTTTCACAATGATGGCTATCAAATCAGAAAAAACTCGAACAAAATATTGCCATTTGTTCTCCTTCTTTTTTTCACTATCCCGAATGACCAGGTTGTCAACAACACTAGAAATATGCACCCCAAAAAGCTTAAGAATTTCTCCCCATACGCCGTCATAATCTTCGGGAGCATCATGCAGCAAGGCTACCGCAATAAGAATGTCCAAGAGTCTTCTGTCCAGCGGGGTATCAAAAATCTCACAATACCACACCACAAACAGGGCGACCATTTGCGCTACCCTATATGGATGGATGAAGTCTCCTCGACGATCTTTTCTGAGACGACCACTTTCTTTGGACAACTCCTTAACATACGCAAATGCATGCTTGGAAAAGATTAAGTCCGGATTATTTTCAAGAAATAATCTCAGATACACACCTTTCCACTGATTGCTAATGTTGAGCAAATCCGCTTTCGTCAGATTTCTTCCAATCGGAAGCAACCTCTTAGGGTCAAGCTGAATCCATCGTGACTTTTTCATTTGGATCACCTCCTTTGATGATTCGTCACTACTTTTTTAAAGAGCTTGTTCATAATCTCTCTTTCGTAACGAGAAATTAAAATTTCTGGCGAAAAATACAGAAATTGAGGCAGGACTATTAGAGATAATCCAACGAACTTTATGTATTTTGCAGCCGAAATTTTATTTTCGCAGTAGAATACGGAGATTTTGAACAAGCTCCAGGAAAACAAAAAGTTCCTTCGTTCTCTGGAGGAACCTATACAAGCCATATTTATGACTTCCGACCACTATATCATAACTCCCTGAAAAATTCAAGGGTTTTTTGTTTTTTGAAAAACCAAGTTTAAATCTGGAAATTCCTTCCCAGGGTGACTTCTGTATTTTCACCTTTCCGCTTTCATCAACTGAAGTTTTCACTCCTCCAAAATCATATCTTTTGTAACCTTTTTCTTTTGCATCCAAAATGGCTTGCCAGTGAAGAAGAAATGGCGCCATCACATTTCTTGCCTCATCATCACTCCCTCCATGAAGATATGTCGCGGTGTTCCCATAAAAAGAAATAAGCGCTGCTGAAATAATTTTTCCTTCAAATTTTCCTGTGTACAATCTCAGATTGTTTTCTGAAATATTTTTCAACATTTTTTTGTAATATTCCTTTGAGTGAGTTGTAATTCCACTTCTCTTAGCCATCACATCAGTCAGTCTCAAAAATTCACTCAAAAATTCCTCCAACTTATCCGAGTTGCGGTCCACGCTTTCAATTTCAACTCCTTTTTTCTGTGCCAAACGAATATTGTATCTCGTTTTTGGCTTCATTTCAGACAAAATCTCCTCTTCACTCCCATCAATGTCAATCACAAAAATCTGTTTTGGCTGCACATCATGCGGAGCTTTTTTGATTTTCAAACCTTTGATTTTTTTCAAAAATCTCAATTCTTTTTCACTTGCAATGTCTATTCGAATCCAACCACAATTTTCTTTTTTGGCAATTCTCAAAAGCTCCAAAATTCCTTTTTGACCGCACTCACAACATGACCCGAAAGAAACATTCAAAACAGGTCCTCTCGGAACATATAGATATTTCCCAACCAAAGGAAGCTCATGTAAAAAAGCATTCGCCCAAAAGCAATCCAAAGAGACATGAAAAGATTTTTTTCCAGTACTCTCCTGGAAATCTTTCCATTCATCCGACTGCAAAAACCCTCCGTCCGGAGAATTATTTTGAATAAATTGTGTAGACTTTTCTAACATACACGAAATTTTATTATAAATTTTATTCTTATTATATCTAAGTTTATTTTTACAATTTTTTAACTCAAAATTCAAATCTCAAAACTCAAAATCACAATAAAAAAACTTAAAACTTATTTTCTTTTGTTTTTTAGAGTGAGGAGACTTGCTCCAAGCATTTTAGATATTTCTTCTAATTCTTTTAAATAATTATTTATTTTAACTTTATTTTTTTCTCCAAAATCAGTACTGTCCCTTAGAATCCCTAGCCAATATTTTGCTTCATTGGCTGATTTTAATGCTATTTCAAAAAATTTAATAAAATCTCTTTTTGAACTAGCAGCTTTTGCTTCTATTGTGTTTGCCCCAACGGAAGTTGTCGACCTCAGCAGTTGATCAGTGATAATCCAAAATATTCTTTTTTGCGGGAAATCTTCTGCAAACCTTATGATTCTTATTGAAAAAATTATAGCATCTTAATTTTAAATCATTTTTGATTTTTGAGTTGTGGTTTTGCATTTTGATTTTTGAGTTTTGATTTTGCTTTATTCAAAATCTCATTAGACCATCTAGCAGCTCAATGTTAATTTAATGCTACCCCTAACTTCCTACATTCCTAAGTGCCGCTTTCACTCTCTCTCCAACATCCGAAATGTCAGGAGAAACGTTTTTGAGCGCTTCTCGCGCCTCTGTGACAGAATATCCCATTGAAACCAGTGCATCCACAGCGTCACTGTCGGCAATGAGTTTTTCAGTGTCTTCAATGTCTAACCCATCCACCTTTCCTTGAAGCTCGCGAATCACTCTTTCTGCAGTCTTTTTTCCAACACCTGAAACTCTTGTCAAAATTGAAGAATCTTCGTTCAAAATTGCCGCTTTGATTGTCTTTGGAGGCGCAATTGAAAGAATTCCAAGCGCCGCCTTTGGACCAATTCCTGAAATTGAAATCAAAAGTTCAAACATTTCTTTTTCCGCCAATTCCAAAAATCCATACAACGCTAGTGTATCTTCTCTAACGTAGGTATACACAAAGACACTCACATCTTCTTTGCCAGCAATACTACCAAAAGTAAAATCAGTAACATGCACTTTATACCCAACACCATTAACATCAATCACAACATAGTTGTTTTTGACATATTCAATTTTCCCAGTCAATTTTGCAATCATTATTTTGTGTTTAGTGTTTTGTATTTAGTATATAGCATTTTTAATGCAACAGCCAAATTTATGCAATAAAAAAGTTCGCCTCCCACCAGATTGGAAGGCGAACCACGCCTGCAATTATCACAGTGCTCCCTGAAGCCTCAGGTCATCCTGGATGTCTTCTATGATCTTATCTTGGATTTGTCGGATTCTTTCATGGGTCATCCCAACTTCATTCGCAATATCTTGAAAAGTTCTATCCTTTGTTGTCCGCATCACAAAGATATCAAAATCCCTTTTGGGCTTCCTGCTTCTTGCTACAACACGCTTAAGTGCTTTACAAAGGGTCTCATCTAAGTTTTTTAGTTCAATCACTTCCTCCGGTGAAGCATAATTACCTTCTATGAGATCACCCAAAAAAGATTCTCCATTAGCAACCGGCGTATCCAACGACACAATTGCATAATCATTATTCAGAAACTTTAGAGCACGCTCTGCTGCTCCCTCTGTAATCCCTAAGAAATCGGCAATCTCATGAGCTTCATATTCTTCTTCATCACCCATTTCCTTAGAAATTTTTCGAGCATCCCAATAAAGATGTTTGGGAATCCTGATTGTGCTACTCTGATCAGCAATTTCACTCAGTATACCATCCCGAATCCACCAAGCAGCATAGGCAGCTAGTGTGTTGGTTCTTTGATCAACATCAAACCTTCTAATGGCTGTTATCAAGCTTATGTTTCCGGCTTGAATTAAGTCTTCGAAATCCATGCCACCATTTTCTCTAGCAAACGACTCAAACTTTCTAGCAATACTGACAACTAATTGCAAGTGATGATTAAAAAGAATATTGAAAGCTTTTTCATCCCCCTGACTTTTTCTAACTAGTAGCTCTCTTTCTCTCTCATAGTCCAATAAATCAAATTGAATTTCTTTCAAATATAATTCAAGTGCCATTGAATTCATACCATCTCTCCCTAGGTTGAATATGAAATATATTTATTAAATCACAGTAAAAAAGAACAATTAAAACTTAGACTAAGCCTAGACGATAATTTCAAATTTATCAAGACTCTTTCACTCAAAAAACATTAATCATGATAATTTTCAACGGCTCACACTACCAGTGTGAGCCGTTAATTTTGGCTGGGGGATGCACCTTTTGGATTTTTGTTCCATGTTTCGTGCTACATGTTCCGTGACTTTATCTTGTCTACCATAATCGCCATTGGACAAAATCCTGTCAGTGAAAAAATGATGAGCATTGCTCCCACAAACATTGCGAAATAGAAAAATCCGTGAACTGCAATCATTGAAAGCACGAGTGATCCGAAAATAAAAATTCCCGCAATCAAAAACATGATTCTTTCAACTGTCCATTTTGTTGTGTCTAATTTGTACATAGTATTTTAGTTAATTATTATTTCTTACGCTAACAATGTCATCCCGGAAAACATAAAAGGGTATTTTCTCAATTCACATCTCTCAAATCTCACTTCTCACCTTCCCAATTTTTCTCTTCAAACATGAAATATAGTATCGGAAAAATAATCAGCGTCAGAAATGATGACAGTGAAAGTCCCAATGCAATTGCCCAAGCAAGTCCCGCCCAAACCGGGTCACTAATAATCGTGAGTGATCCCAAAATAGTGGTTGCGGAAGTAAGCATAATCGGCATGAATCTTGTCTGTCCCGCGTCTAGAAGTGCTTCGCGAATTCCTTTGTTCTCTTTTTTCAAATCTCCAATATATTCCAAAAGGATGATTGCATTGTTCACAACAATTCCAGCAAGTGCAATCACTCCAATCATTGATGTAGCATTGAAATACATTCCATTAACCCATCCAAGAATCGCAAATCCAGGAAGAACTCCAATCATTGCAAGAGGAATTGTTCCCATCACCAACAAAGGAATTGTTGCTGACTTGAATTGTGCAACCAGCACGAAATAAATGAGAAACACGGCTACAGCCATGGCAAGACCCAGATCCCTGAAAACTTCCAGGGTTAACTTCCATTCTCCATCAATCAAAATATCAAAAGTTTCTCCTGTCTCTTCATCGCGATAAGTCGCTCCAAACAAAGACCATGAGACCAGCTCTCCTTTTCCATTTGGCAAACGATATTGAACTAATTTTTTGAGTCCATCAATTGCACCATATGTCACACTTCGCTCTCCCATTTCAGCAGAAACATACACCGTTCTCTTTCTCTGATCAGAAAAAATTGTTCCGGAATTTTGAAAATCTTTTTTAACAAGCAATTCAGATAGAGGAATTTTTTCGGAGCTTCTGCTTACAACAAAAATCTTATCAAGATCTTTCTTTTCATCTCTGTCCTCGTCCCCAAAACTCACCACAATAAATTCTCTCTCTGCTTTTCGAACCTCATCATTTTCATTTTCATGATACAATCCGACAGGAATTTCAGAAAAAACTGCTTGAAGAGTTTGGATTATTTCTGCTGAAGAAACTCCGGATAAGTTAGCTTTTTCTTTGTTAATTTCATAAACATAACTCAAACCTTTTTCATTGAGAGTGCTATCCACGTCAACAACTTCATCAATTTCAAACGCCATATTTTCAATGTCTAGCGCAATATTTTTGAGAACAGCTTCATCATTTCCTTGAATTTTGATCAGGAAAGTTGAAAGCACAGGAGGCCCTGGAGGATCTTCAACCAACTTGATTCTGAGGTCAGGATATTTCTGTGTTTCTCGAACAAGTTTTTTTCTCAATTCAATCACTAATTTCTCTGAATTTGTGTTTCTGTTTTCTGGATGAGTCAAATTCACTCTGAGAGTTGCTTGATTTTCTCCAATTCTAGAATCACTTCCCTTGAAAAGTCCATTGAAATCAACTACCTGAGACTCGCCCACAAAACTCTGAATGCTTTTCACTTCATTTTCTTCAAAAATGATTGATTCAACCTCTCTTGAAATCTTGTCGGTTTCTTCCACTGAAATGTTTTCAGGCAAATCTAGATACACATAAAACTGCTCTTTGTCAGCCTTCGGAAGCATTCGAAATTTCACAATTCCCACAGCAGGAAGCATCATTGAAATTACAAAAAGAATTATAGTAAGAATTAAAATCTTTTTTCTAAGTTTTTGATTATCCAAAATATTTTCCAATACTTTTCTATATTTCTTTTTTAGTGTTTCAGAAAAATTCAAGAAAAAATTATTCTTTTTTTCTTCAGATATTTTTTTTCTGCTCGCCAAAACACTAGCCAAAAAAGGATTAATCGTAAACGCAATCAAAGTTGAAGCAATGAGTGCTGCTGGAACAAAAAATGGAATTGGTCCCATGTATGGCCCCATCATTCCTGTCACAAACGCCATGGGATAGAAAGCCAAAACGGTTGTGAGAGTTGACATAATAAGTCCATTTCCAACTTCGTCTACTGCCAAAATCGCAATTTCTTCATGATTTCTTTTTTTGTCTTTTGCAATCATTCTGAAAATATTTTCAACAACTACCGTTGCACTATCCACCAAAAGTCCCAGTGACAAAATGAGCGCAAACAAAGTGATTCTGTTTACTGTTTGCCCTGCTAAACTTCCCACTCCAAAAACAGCTGCGAGAGTAAGAGGAATTGCAATGGCAACAACAAGCGCACTTCTCCATCCCAAAAACAAGAACAACACAAAGGAAACGATGGCTACGGAAGCAAACAGATTGGAAGTAAGTTTTTTAACCTCTTCTCCAGCAACTCTTCCATCATTTCGAAGAATTTCAAATGAAACTTCAGATGAAATTCTTTTGCTGTTTTGCAATTCACTGATCTTATTTTCGATATCTCCAGAAACTCGTGTCGCATTTGTTCCTTTGATTTTTGAAACAGCAACATACACAGCGTTTTTTGAATCCTTTTCTTTTTCAGAAAAACGAACAAAACTGTCAATTCTTTCCGTTCCATAATCAATATTCGCAACATCTTCAAGATAAATTATTTTTCCTTCTAGGTTTCCAACAACAATTTTTTTGAGATCCTCTTCACCTGCAATATCTCCAGCAACCTCAATTTCTTGATTAAGTTTATTTCCGTCAATTTCACCGCCTCGAAAACTTAAATTATTCGCACTAATTCCATTCAAAACACTAGAAACAGAAATTCCATAGAAAGACATTTTTGATTCATCTAGAGAAACTTTCAGTTCTTTTTTGAGTCCTCCTTTCACATCCACTCGAGAGATTCCTTGAACGAGTTTCAATTCATCTTTGACATCAAAAGCTAGCGCTCGCAAAGATTCCATCGAGAGACTTTCAGAAGTAATTCCAATTGTGATAATAGGAACATCATCCGGATCAATTGATTTGATGATTGGGTCATTTGCACCCAACGGTTTCAGATCCATATTTCCTTCAATTTTTTTGGAAATTTCCGTCTTCGCATCTTCCAAATTTTCTCCAATAAAATATTGCACGGTCACAATACTTGCCCCTCCGTTTTTAGACTGAGACATGATTTTGTCTACTTTCGGAAGTTCACGAATCTTGTCTTCCATTGGACGTGTGATGAGCTCATATACCTCACTACTGCTTGCCCCTGGAAATTCAGTGACAATATTGAAAGCTGGCGCAACAATTTCTGGATTGTATTGCTTTGGCATAATCACAAAACTGAAAATTCCCCAAGCAAAAAGAGCAACAATCGTAATCACACTCAATTCTTTATTGATAATAAAAATTTTTGCTAATTTTCCAGCTAAGCCTAATTTATTTTCTATATTCATAACTTGCTTGTATTAAATAATAATTTCATCTAGTTTGTAATAACTTTCACCAAGTCTCTGTCTCTCAAATAGAACTGACCTTCGGTGACAACTTCATCACTTTCATTAGCGCCGCTCAAAACCTCTACAAATTCGCCACTTTCTTGACCTAATTCAACTTTCTTTTTTCGAACAACTCCATCTTCAAGAACAAAAACAAATTTGTCATAATATTCACTCACAACTGCTTTCTTTTCAACAACAATTGCATTCAAAGCGTCACCAGAAGGCAAACTCACTACAACAAATTCTCCAAGAATCAAATCATTTTCAACAGAAATTCTCACAGATGCTTTTCTTGAAAGCCTATCAGCAGAAGGGCTAATTGCAACGATTTTTCCTTCCACTTTTTCACTTTGACTTTCAGCTACCAAACTCACTGCTTGTCCAACTTGTAAATTTCTCGCCAAAAGAGCTGGAACAAAAATCTCCACTTCCTTTTTCTCATTGACTGCAATTTCATACACCGCTCTTGAAGGAGAAACCATGTCTCCAATGTTTGCCATTTTTCTTGTGATCACTCCGGAATACGGCGCAACTACACTTGTTTTTTGAGCTTGATTTTGAAAAATACTTGCTTGACCCATAACTGCAGTCAAATTAGCCTTGGCTGATTCAAGTTGCAAATCCTTCGCTTTTTTTGCACTATCCAAAGACTCTTGAGCTTGCTCATATCCCTTTTTGGCAATTGCAATTTCACTGTCACTTGCAGAGCTATCATTTTTCACTGACAAATATTCTTTTTTAGAAACGGCCACGGCTGCTCTGGTTTCAGAAACCAATTGACTGTAATAATCATCTGCTTCCTTCAAAACTTTCTGAGTAGCATTCACATTTTGAAAAGCCACATTGTTTTGAAGAAGCACATCATCACCATCAATGACAGCTAAAACTTCTCCTTTTCTGACAAAATCTCCTTCTTTTTTCTTCATTTCCAGCACATAGCCAGAAATCTTTGGAGAAATCATGGTTTCATTCTCAGCTTTCACAACTCCGGAAAAATCTCTTGTACTCAAAACATCCTTGTTTTCAATTTTTGAAACACGCACATTTTTGAAAACTGTCTCTTCTTTTTTCTCATCACCAAAAACCTGGGAAGAGAAGTATCCCCCAATCAAAACTATCCCTACCAAAAAAATTATTTTCTTATTCATAAATTGATAAATTTATAGTTAAATTAACCATCGTGCGATATTGTGTCATCCTGAACTTGTTTCAGGATCCCCCTATATCCGCGCGCACTCAACATTATCTCGGGATTCTGAATCAAGTTCAGAATGACATGCTTACGTGAGAATTAATTAAATTTAATATTCCTACGCACGTCTATTTACTTTGTGCAGTGTTCACCACCTTCAAAATGTCCCTCACTAAATCTTTGCTTTTCTTGCTTGATTGAAGAGCATCACACTCATTCAAATGTTTCTCCAGAATGCTGAGATTTGCAGACTTCAAAAGCCCGATCACGGCCAAATTTTGTTGAATTACATCAAAACACTTCTTGTCTCCCTCAAGCATTTCAATGATCTTGTCCAAGCTGGTTCTTGCTTTTTTGAGAGCAATTAAAACCTTTTGTTTATCAACTGATTGTTTTTGACTCATATTATTTTTAAAGTTAAAAAATTATTACTTATAAAACAGACTATTTTTTTGTCATCCCGGAAAACATATTTCTCAAAACGAAGAATGAGTTTTAGAGAAATAGTTTATCCGGGATCCATTCTTAATATAACTTCAACCCGTTGTTATTCACTGCAATCAATGAAGGATGGATTTCCGCCTTGGCTACGAGACAGGCCGGATAAACTATTTTTTTCCGCCTGCTGGCGGATCGTCCAAGAAATTACACTTTTCGGAATGACAAACACGACTGAACTAGTTAACTCTTATTTCTGCTTATTAACATTAAATAGGGTGCTGTGTTTTTGTTCATCACAGTACCTACACCATAGGTATTGGTATTATACATGACAAAAAAAAATATGTCAATACCTGAGTCAAAAGATGAAAGTCCTTAAAGTCAAAAGCTCTAAGCATAGGACGCATTGCATGGAACACATAGCATGGAACATATAACTTAAAACATGGAACATGATGCAAAGAATATCCTTTTTCTTCTTGCAAAATAACCGGTTTTATGCGATACTATCCTATCTGACAATAAAGTCAGAAAGTAAATTTTACAACTCAATATCCAACAGGGAGAGCGCCATGAAGAAATCTACTAAAATAGTCATAATTGCAATTTGCCTAATATGTTCTATATGTTCTTTTTTTGCGACCTTCGCATACATCAATAATGAAAAAAACCTTGTAAAACAAGAATTTCAAAACATTTCATTTGATGTCTTTGTTCCGCCTCAATATTCTGACAAGGTTAGTCTGAGAAAAGCGGACATTAACTACAACGACAATCAGCTTTTTAAATCCCTTATTAACTCAAAAAGCTGTGATTACGTCACGATCGATACTTGCGATTGCTCTAGAGAATATCAGGTTATCTACACTGCTTTATGCAGCGAAAATGTCCGGGGATTCACAGAAAGATTCGCCTATCCTAAGAAAATTTTCCTCAAACAAGGATTTTTGTCAGGAAGTGTGGCATTTGGAAATCCAAGACTCGACATTGAAAAGAAAACTCTAATATTTCAGCCCGAACATGAAAAGGGCCTAGTGATATATGTCACATTGGTGCTATTACTAGGATTAGCGGGATTTAGCTTTCTTTTCTTGCTATTTTGCCTAAAAAGATAATCGACCAAGCCCCGCGGGACGCATCCCACGGGGCTTGAATATTTTTTATGCTATCTGTCTCATGCTATGTGTTCTATGCTATGTGTTCTATGCTATGTGTTTCATGTTATATGCTATGTGTTCCATGCTCTATGTTATATGCTGTGTGTTCTATGCTATGTGTTCTATGCTATGTGTTCTATGCTATGTGTTCTATGCTATGTGTTCTATGCTATGTGTTCTATGCTATGTGTTCCATGCTATGTGTTCCATGCTCTATGTTATATGCTATGTGTTCCATGTTCTACGCTATCACTCCTTCATCCAACACTCTTTCAAAAACATCTTTCAAGTCATCAAAGGTCAAGTTGTCAAAAACCTCTTCCTCACTCATCCACCAAACATTTTTGAGTTCATCCGTTGGAGTAATTTCAAAATCAGCATCACTCAAGTCTGAAACAAAAACTTGATACCTTCCTTCATTTCCCACTCGATTCTTTTTGTGAGGAGAAAAAACAAATTTGTGAAAAACATCAGTCTCAACAAGTTCATATTCATCCGGGTCAATCCCCAGCTCTTCTTCATTTTCACGTCTAGCCACTTCCACCAAACTTTCATCGAATCCTTCCTTAGCACCACCAACAAAAGTGATGTTTCCTGAAGAAGAATTTTCCACTACCAAAAATTCATTCTCACCTCCATTATCTCGATAAAATATTGTTATTGCTCCCTCAAACAAATCACTCATAAATTTCACAAAAAAGTATTAATACATAACATTCTATACTAAATATTATTTCTTCTCAAATTTCAATTCTTTTTCATTTTTCAGCAAACAAAAAACCTTGCAAACTATCCTTCTCTGTGCCATACTCTGAGCAAATAAAATTAGCACCTTTTCAATCAAACCCTGTTAACTATGGAGACTGTCATGGAACATCGAAAAATGATTTCTGTTTTAGCATTTGTGCTACTCGCAATGGGAGTTGTATACGGACTAATCGTCGACAACCAAAAATACCACGAAATAGAAACAACTAAAACTCAATCAGTTTCGTTTGTCATTCCACGGAACTACACTGAAAATCCACCGAAAAAAACAGAGGTGCCCAAAGATGTTTCAAGAGATATATTCGACTCTATTGCCAAAGAAAATACAACGATAAGCATATCAATCAGTTGCGACAGCAACTATTATTTTTTTTCCGAATGCAACGCAGAATATACTCTGATCATACAAGATACTCCTATTTTAAGAAATGTTCAGTCGATGCACCGACCAATTCCTCAAAATATTGAAGGAATCACGGTTGGATTCGATAATCCTATTATTGACACAGAAAAGCAACAGGTTGTATTTTCTCCTGCTTATTATCCAAGCCCAATAAAAATGCTATTAACGGGAATATTTCTTGGATTAGCTCTAAGAATTTCTCTCAGACCTCGTCAATAATAAATACCCCGAGCTCACTAAAAGACTTCTTTTAGTGAGCTCGAATTATTTTCTATTCATTATTTAATTTTTACATTTGTATATTCACAATCAATTTGTTTGTCTTTCGTAAGGAGGTAATACGCAATACTTTACAAAAACAAACAATCATGCTAATAATATATAAAGACTCCCGTCTCAGGAGTTTTTTACATGCTATTTATTTAAACGTTTAAACATACTCAATCGTGATTTTGCGCGCATCCTATGCCTGCGACTCACTATTGAATTCAACACAAGTGCCAATCAAAGAATCAGCAAAAAAATACATGCGAGTTACTGCAAAAAAAACTGTAGTAAACAAGAAAACCAAAGGAACTTACAGAAGTGCAATCAAAAAAACTCGTGAAGCAGTTGCCGCAAAAGACTACAAAAAAGCATCTGAGCTTTTGAAGCAAACTATCAAATCACTTGATAAAGCTGCTCAAAAGAAAGTTTTGAAAAAAAATACCGTTGCAAGATACAAATCAAGACTAAACAAGGCTGTCAAAGCCATCGCAAAGAGCAAATAATTCTTTGCACAAAAAAACCCGACTGAGCGTCGGGTTTTTTATTTTATTCACATTTACCTCCCATTCTTTTCAAGGAGGGTTCGCCAGCTGGCGAAGAAGGGTGGTTCTGTTTTTCTCAAATCTCAACTCACAAATCTCATCTCTCATCTAAATTTCCGCAACAAACTTATCCAGTCCGAGAACAATGTCAATGTGACCTGTTTTGGCTTGATAATCTAGATTCTCAAGTCTTTTATAAATTCTTTTTAATTCCATCTCCGAAAAACCTTGTAGCTGTTGAATTCCCTTTTGCACAACAAACGGGTGCAATTTGGCGACACGTGCAATTTCGTAGTTGTTTCTCATTCCTTGAAAATAAAAGCTTCCAATTTTCAAAAGATTTCGAAATTGATATACATACATTGAGAGCACATAGAAAGGATCGTCTCCTGATTCAAGTTGATTGTGAAGCATTTTGATGGCAGTGTTTTTGTCTCTTCTTCCCAGCGCATCAATAGCGCCAAAAATATCCTTTGTGATATTAGCACTAACCAATTCGGAAACATCACCTCCAGCAATTTCTTCGCCGTCCTTATAGCTCACCAACTTCTCAATCTCATGAGACATTTTCCACAAATCATCTCCCACAAAAGAAATCAATTTTTCCAATCCATCTTTTGAAATTTTTCCGCCCATTTTTTCCACTCTATCTTGAATCCAACGAGAAAGCTTTGTGCCACTAATTTTTTCAAAAAGATGTGTCTTTGCATTTTTTTCCAACATTTTGAACAGCTTTGTGTTTTTCTTTGGATTCTCACTCTCCCAAAAAACCACCGCCAATTCCTTGTCATCAAAAACACCATTCATCTCTTCAAAAAGATCAAATGTTTGCCTCAGCGTATCAATTCCTCCACTCTTGAAAATGTTTTTCACCATCACCAATTTGTTAGAAGAAAAAAGTCCTTCCAATCTGATGACGCTTCGCAGATCGAGATCAATCCCCTCATCAAAGTCTAAAACACTCAAGGAAGAACCTTGAGCGTTTTTGTTCAAAAATTGATCTTTGATCTCATTTAATTTTTCAGTGGAAGAGAAGTCATCCTCTCCATACAAGAAATATATCATCTTTTTAAATTTAAAATTTTAAGTTTAAAATTTTAAATCAATTTTAAATCAGAAAATTCAAAAATTTACTTTTTCCCATTATCAATAGTACTACAAATTTTACTAAATATCATTGCCAACTCCCTAGATTCTTGCCATAAAACCCTTAATTTATCTTTATTTCCATCACATGCTTTCGCTAACATTCTAAGCCAATGCCTTGTTTCCTAAGATTCTTTTTTGCAAATAAAAATCTTATTACGAAAATCCTTCTTAGAACTTGCACCATTAGCCTCCAGATAATTAGCGCCCACACTAGTAGCCGATCTTATTATTTGACTTATAAGCGGTTTTGTTATTTCATTTTTGGAAATTTTCTTACAAAGAATTATCACATCTTCGCCAAATACAGCTGTTCTTTCCTCTAAATCATAACTTCCATTGGAACATTTTTTCATTGGAAATTTAATTTAAATTTTAAATTTTAAATTTACTGACTCTCCCATTTCAGTGCTTGTCCTGGCTCAAGAATTTCCACCCAGATTTGACCTGGCACAAATTTGATTTCTTTTCCGCTAGTGTCATAGAAATACAACTTACTTGCAATATCTGACTTGTCTTTCTTCCATTTTCCACGATATTCTTTTCCGTTCATATAGTAGAAAGCCTCTCCACTATCCGCTGTGTCAAACCATGGGTCTCCAACATTCACATCGTTATAGCGAAAATTGATAGTCTCGCTTCCTGTCTTCTTTTTTTCTGGAACCATGTCCCAAGGATTTTCAACTCCTCTTGCTGCATAATCAATGTCCAGTGAAATTTGCTCGCTCTTCGCAATCATGACCACAACATTTTTTGGAGCCAGTCTTTCTCCATTGTTTCTGTCAGTATCTTCTTTTTCTCCCCATGTTCTCAAATATGCATTTGTTGCCTTGTCATAATCATATTCAACGTCATATGGTTTTGCAAATGCCACTCTCAAATGACCTGCTTCTGGGCGACTGTCCATTGGGGCTTCTTCTTGATGAGGATATCCCTGAAAATTGCTTTCTTTTCGAAATCCCATTTCATCCATCATAGAAACCATGCTTTCTCTTGTCACATGCCCTGAATCTTCCATTCTCATTCCAGCAATATTTCTCCAATCCCACCTAAAACAATATTTTTCGGAATACACCATACAGTCGATGTGATCGATGATATTTCCTTTTAATTTCTCAAGAGCAAAAATAGATCCTCCCCAATGAACAAAAACAGCGTCCAATCCCTTTGCAAGATGAATGTAATCATGTCTTGAGCTTCGAATTGCTCCCGCTGCATCTGGAAGATTGCAGATATACACTCCCATGAGCCTTGTCACTGAAGCAGTGAATCCAGGCATTTCAATCACCATGTCAGCATCAGAAAAACCAGCCGCTGGACGAGCCTGCATGTCCGCTGGCTGCATCACTGCAATTGGTCTTTTTTTCCAATTCTCACACGCAATTCCTGAGATTGGGCTCACATCACCTTGAATTAGTTTTCCTTCTCCTTCAGTTTTCTGAGCCTCCCTCTTGGTTTGCTCTACGGTCTCAATTCTTCTTTCATCGCTTGTTGCAAAAAAATACACGACACTCCCTGCCACCAACATCGCAACAATGGCAATAATAATTTTATACTTCTTTTCCATATTAGCTTGGTTAACTAGTTAAATAGTTGATTAATAAATTAGGTTTTGAATTTATCTACTTACAATAACACTGTCATCCTGAACTTGATTCAGGATCCTCATCAAATAACACGCGCGGTATCATCTCGGGATTCTGAATCAAGTTCAGAATGACACGAGAAATTTATTTTTGACACTCTGAGCATATATAAATACTTCTCTGCCCAATTTTTTTTCTTTTCACTATTGTATCACATTTTTTACATTTTTCACCTTCACGATTATACACCTTCAAAAACCTATGCATTTCTCCAGGAGCTCCGGAGGTATCGCGATAATCACTGTCGGATGTTCCTCGAAGCTTGATTGCTTTTTTGATTATTTTCAGTGTATTTTTGTACATCTCCTCAATTTCGCTATCCTTCAGCTCACTCACTTTCCTTTTCGGATCCACTCCCGATTCAAAAAGAATCTCACTTCTGTAGATATTTCCGATTCCAGAAATCAAAGATTGGTCCATCAAAACATTTCCGATGACACTTTTTTGCTTCTTCTTCAAAATCTCTTTGAACAATTTCACAGTAAACTTCTCATCCATCACATCTGTGCCCAATTTTGCGATCTCAGGCAATTTCATTACTTTTTCAGTATCCACCAGCATAATCTTCCCAAACTTCCTCAGATCCGAAAATTCAAGCGTTTTATCATATTTTGCATTTAAAAGTTTTGACTTTTGAATTGTGGTTTTGAGTTTTGCATTTTGATCTTTGAGATAAAACACATGTCGAATATACTGATTCACCTTTTCATCAAAATACCCCTCTTGCTTTGCATTTTGAATTTTTTGTTCCATGTTTTGTGTTCCATGCTTCATGCTTGCTGGTTTCACCAGCAAGTGTCCCGTCATCTTCAAATGAATGTAAATCGTTTTTCCACCTGACAAATCAATGAAAAGATTCTTCCCGATTCTTCGTGCGCCTTCAATTTTTCTTCCCACAATTCCACGCAAAAATTCATCAAAGGATCCACCCTTGATGGACTTTTTCCAAAAACTTTCAAAATCAACGATTTTGTCGCCCTTGATTTTTTTGTTCAAATCGTCAGCAATAGTTTGTACTTCTGGTAATTCAGGCACGATGTTATATAAAATATAAAAAATTAAATCTCAAAAACCTCTTTTCAATCTTACACCAGAGGACTTTTTGCAACAAGTGAGTCCTAAAATTAGCCAGAAAAATAGCATTCCGAAATGACTGGTCCAAAGCCAATGATCAAGCATCATGAAAATCAACAGCGCTGCAAATATTGGAAGTGATTCTAGTCCACATCTGCGCATTATCAAAATCAATAACCCAACAAATAACACAAGTCCGATGAGCCCCAGCTCAGAAAAAATCAACAAGAAAACATTATGAACGGGCTGATATTCCCACACATCTTTTTTGAGTTCATCATTTTTCATCACTTCCTGGACGTAATTTCCTGTCCCCGCTCCAAGAAACAAATTATTTTCAATCACCTCTTTCGCCTCAAAAAAATAACTCACCCTGTCACTCACAGATTTCTGTTCCAGCCTCGCACCAGCATCAAAACGAGTGAAAAAATTACTCCAATTCATCACTAAAATTGAAATTATAGGAATCAAAATAATCATCAACCACTTCACTTTGTCATTCTGAACTTGCCTCGCCTCGCCTGGAGCGGGATTCAGGATCCCCTTATATTTCAGCACAGTCAAGATGATTAAACCAACAATCAAAGCCAACCAAGCAGTTCTTGAAAAAGAAAAAAACAAACCAGTCATCAGCAGCCAACAACTCACAACCAGCAATCCAAGTGTAAAATATTTTTTTCTTTTTAAAATTCTATCATTAAAAATTGATTTTAAATTGTCACCCTTCGGGTGATCGCCCATAGGGTGAAAAATTTTAAATTGAAAATTTACCCCAATAATCACCAAAATTATCAAAACCAAAAATCCTCCCAAAACATTCGGGTGTTCAAATCCACCATACGCCCGAAGCCATCTTTCATTTGAATTCTCAACAACACTTGCGCCCCCCTCAAATGCTTGATGCTCACTTATTCCCAGCCATTTGTTTGGAAAAACCTCCTGAGTCAAATATTGCTGCACTCCCAGTCCAGCTTGAAAAACAGCACTCACAAACAAAACAAAGATTAATTTTTTCCAATCAAATTTGATGCGCCCAATTGCAAAAAACAATCCCACCCCTAAAAGAATTTTGAAGAAAAAATATGTCGCCAAAAATTTGTCCGGCGACCAAAAAATTGACAGCGCAATCCAAAACAAAAATAGTCCCGCAAACCATCTCACTTTGTCATCCTGAACTTGATTCAGGATCCCCTTATCAAACCACGCGCTCAATATTCGCTTGGGATTTTGAAACAAGTTCGCCGTGACATGTTTTTGCTTGTTTTTAAATTCATCATTAAAAATTGATTTTAAATTGTCACCCTTCGGGTGATCGCCCATAGGGTGAAAAATTGAAAATTGAAAATTTGTCTCAACATTCAATTTTCCCACTACAACCAGACCCAACAACAAAACCAAAACAACATCACTCAAATACACCCCAACAGTCCCATATTGCCACTTCTCACCCCCCACAAAAATTTCACGCACCAAAAAAACCGTCTGCCAAGGAAGCAGAAAAACAGCCACATAAAAAAGATATTCAATTATTTTCTCAAATCTCTTTCTCAAATCTAATTTATTCATATCGTAACTCTACATTAACACAAATAATCTAATAGGAATTTTAACTGCATTAAATTCTTCAGAAAATTCTAACTCATTTTCAGAAACAATGATTGAATAACTTGCCTTTACCTTCTTAGCAGTTTCAATCACTTGCCGATATCCTTTTTTTCCTGAGCCAACTTCAATTACTAACCTCTTATTGTGCATCGTCAAAATAAAATCTGCGCCTCCCTTTGCACTGTCATATGTCAGTGATGCATAAGTATTTTTATATAAAAATCTATGCAAATACATCCCTGCCAAATCTTCCAGTAATCTTCCTTTGGTGTTTTGCTCAGAAATAATACTTCCAATCATCTTATAATACATCATTCGAAAAGCAGGGGATGAAAAAAGATACTTGGATGGCTTTTTCGTCGTATGAACTGACTGACTCAAATGAGATCCATGAGGGTAGACTCTAAATAAAATCTCTGTTTGTTCAAGAATTGAAAAAATCTCAGCTACCTTTGCCCGACTCAAACCAAACTTATTCGAAATAGTGGAAAAGTTAAAAGCGTCCATATCCGCCACTGCATACAGAATTGCAGGAATAACCGAAACAACTTCTTGCGAAAAATTTCCCAGCTGTGCAATGTCATTATTAACAACTCTATCTAATGTTTTGCTGATCTGATCATATACAATGGCTTCATTTTGAAGTGCAATCATAAATGGTAAAGATCCATAATTAAGATATTTTTGAAAATCAATACGCGTTGTTCCCATATAGTACTTATCCGCATGTTTTTCAATAGCCTTAAGTTCTTCAAAACATTGCTTCGCCGAATCGGAAGCAAAAATAGCACCTCGAACTCTACCGCTGAGACCTTTAATGGGAAATTTTTTATTCTTAATTTTTAAATATTCCGTAAAGCTGAGTGGAAATAGTTTTTCAAATATAGTTCTTCTTGCAATATCAGTATTACTATTCATGTGCAAAGCAGCCGAACCAGTAACAAAAATAAACACTTTATCACTCCTATCATAAACTGATTTCAATGCTACTCCCCATTTAGGGTCATATTGAACCTCGTCCAAAAAAAGCAACAATGGCTTGTCTAGATTTTCTAAGTGACACCCTATTACTTCTTCATACACCTGCAAAACCTCGCTGATATTACTTTCCATAATCTGCGTCACTTGATCCAATGATAAGATCAATCGGTAACAATCGCGTACTTTTGATTCGTGATAAAGTTGATACATGAGCGTAGTTTTCCCAGCACCACGAAGACCAGTCAGAGTAATCCATCGCTTTGATTTGTTTGCAGTGAAAAAATCCTCAAAATATGACCTAATCTTAACAAAAATACTCCTCTGAGGCCTTCTTTTGTTATCCTCATCAAAAACATATGCTTTTGCTCTAAACTCCGCCTGAGCGATTTGATCATTCAAGAAATTTCTTATTTTTTCCTTTTTTATAGCCATTTTCTTAAGATTTTAATTTAGTGATAACTCTAGCTTACACTAAATACCCATTTAGTGTCAACTCTAGCTTACACTAAATACTAATTCCGGATTCTCAATCTCATCCATCCTTTCTTTCCCAACTTTCGCCAACCAACGCTTGAAGGGCTCCGCTTTGGGTGATGGGATGGATTGGATTATCCTGAAAACTCCTTCCACATTAGAACAGTTAATTTTTTGTTTTCCTCCAGCTGTCTCAACTGCAAGGGGGGTGGCAATTTGCCCCCACCCTTTGGAAATTTCATCATCTCTACGCTTCATATCCTTAAGGTATCCCGCCGGATTAACTGAATCGGTCAAAGCACCCACAACATCAATAACCACAAACCACCACTCCTCTTCATGCCAAACTCTTCTAATTTCTTTTTTTTGAAACAATACTAATTTTTTATTTTTCATATGTTTTTAATTTTTAAGTTTTCTAAAATTATTTCTCAAATCCCTATCTCTCCTCTCGCATCTCCTATAGTGATATTATATCATCAAATCAAACTATTACAAAACACCTCCTTCCTCCCCTTTCCATCAAAGGGAGTCCGCCAATTGGCGGAAAGGGGGTTTATATTTCTCATATCACATCTTAAATTATTCTCACTTCCTCCTCCTCTTTTTAAAGGGGAGGACTGAGGAGGGGTTTCTCTATCTCAGATCTACCATCTCAACTCTAATTCATACACAAAAAAACAGCTGAACCGAAATTCACCTGTATTATTCTCCATGCTGTATATTATGTGCTGTATGTTATGTGTTCTATGTCATATGTCCCATGTTCTAAGTTCCATGCTCTATGCTCCATGTTATATGTTCTATGCTATATGTTCTATGTTCTATGCTACATATTGCAAACCGTCTTAGATTTGCAAAGTAGGCTAGAAAGTATTTCAAGGAGAGAGTTGAGCTCCAAAAATGAAACTCACGAAATACCTCGGAGCCTGTTTAAAATCTCTTTTCGTAGCGAGAATTTGAGATTTTAGGCGAAAAATACATAAATTGAGACAGGACTACTTGGAAAGTAATTCAACGAAATTTAGGTATTTTGCAGCCAAAATCTCAGATTCGCAGTAGAATACGGAGACTTTAAACAGGCTCTTAGCTTACCCTGCAAATCCAAAACGATTTATATCAATACTAATATTAAGTTAAGGAGGAACAGATAAATTATATCTGAACCTCCTTGTAGAATTAACGATACACAATCAGCTGATTGCGCGTTAAGAGGGTTTACTGCGCCTGTTCACAGATTGAAGCCACAGAAATCATATGTTTCAAACTCCCTCAACCTAAAGAATGAAACGATTCGGAATATTTATCACCTGCATGGCTTTTCCCGTTTAGCAGATGGATCTTACCGATTTATGAGAATAAATTCTAACAAATCTTGTCCTTTTTAAAAGGCATGCAAGAGCAAGTCAAATATTCTAAAACTTGTTCAGGTTATGATGCTGATTTTTTGTGTTCTACTCAGCTAAAGAATTATGAAAGGATATTGATAAGATTGATTTCGTGGGTCATACCTCCACAGCCATTTCATTATCAATATTTACGCTCTTTTTGTTTAGAGGTTTCGCTCCTTTTCATTAACCCCCTTGCTCCCTAATTTCTTTCAAAAACTATTCGAATTCTTGAAAGTTAACGACGGCGACTTCTCTAAAGAAAAATCGGAAGCATACCGCCGGGTAGTTTTTCTTGTGATTGAGCTACTACCTCTCTCTAGCATTGGATTACTAGCTAAGGAGAATCTCTTATTCGCACCATGTCCACCTCCAATTCTACATTTTATTTATTCCAACCCCGCCTGTAGAAATAGCGAGATCAGTTAGCGCCTTATTTGCACATTCGACCACAAACGCATGAGCCTTTGTCCCTTTGAGCTCATGCAAAGTCAAATTTATCTTATCATCGCCATCTGTGATGATGACTAATTCGGGACGATAAGTTGATCCTTGCGCAACAATTTCATTGATACGCTCTTGCGCTGCTCGAACGCAAGCTGAGATATCCGTTGAACCGCCAGAATAATTCTTTTCTGTAAAATGGCGAATCAACTCCTTTGCCTCACTAGAAGACGAAGCATGATGCTCGTCTTTAAGATTTGTATCAAAAAGCCGAACATATAGCTCAGCTTCACCCTCAATCACCGCCTTAAGGCGATTCATGAGAATTCCACCAGCCTTGAAAATCCGCTTCCCTTGACCCATTGATCCTGAGCAGTCAATAATAACATACAATAACTGCTTTTTCTCAATGGTCGTGACACGTTCGCGAACCTGGGCAGCCTTTGTCACCATTCGATAGGTACGATAAGCACTAGGCAACGCCCACTCAGGCTTTACCATCCGATGCATCTCGTCCAAATGCTTCATTGGACGATTTCTGACACTGTCTCCCGCTGGATCCGGCTCTTGCTTCTTGCTCTTTCGAACCTGCATCCGCGTGAGCCTGTCCAGATTTCTCGAGATCTCAAGCATCATTTCCTTGCCTCTCAAAAAATCTTCGGCAAGCTTCATTTTTCGAAGATTATCGTCTCCGTCACCTTTACTTTCGCCCTCAGAGTCAGACTCTTCAGGATCAAGCAGCTGTTTCTCATCACTAGACAACGAATCAATGTCGTCCATAAGTTGATTCAAACTCTCCCCAATCTCTTCCGATTGATCATTGTCCGTGAAGATTGGAAGAGGCTCTTCTCCTTCGTCGCCTCCTGCAGCTCCGTTTTTCTTCGACAGGAGCTTAAGAAGGTTCATTGCTTTTTCAAGTGGTGAATTTCCGGGAAATTTATCCAACTCGACTGCTTGCAAAAAATCACAAACATTTTGATGATATCTCATGGCTTTTTCCGTGCCTTCGACAATCATCATCTGTCGATCCGCTGTCCATTTCCCGGCCTTGCTCTTCCACTGCCCCTTGTCATTAGGAGCGGGAAGCTTGTCCTCCACTTTACGCTGTACTTCATTGCGATACGTGGAAGGAGGATTTACCACTCCCCCAGAAGCCAGATTGCAAAGATCAGCTACGAGATCTCTTGAAAATTTCTTGAGACCCAGCTTCTCTCCCATCTCCCGCATTTCATCCGCACTAGGCGAGATGTATGTCGGCGAGGAAGATGTCCGAAATGTAAATTGTGTCATCTGCCCCTCCTTAAATGCGGGTATTTTCCAAAGCTCTTGCTTGAGCCTCAGCGATTTTTTCACCGACCGAGTCGCGAATCGCCTTGCGACGATCCTTGAGACCATCGGTCACTTTTAACTTGGCAGTCTCATCTTGAAAAGCCATCAATTTCTTGGCAACCTGAAGCGCCTTAATCGGCGCACTAGCTTCACGAAGTTCTCCGGTTAACCGCCGAAGTTTTTCTTCTGCCTCAACCAGTTTAGCCTCCGCTTCGGCTCGCTCCATGGCAACATTGAGGTCCTTCTGAATAGTCTCAGCAAGGCCCTCAAGTCCAGGCAAAAAACGAAGATCAGTGAGATCCTGCTTTTCAACCTGGGTTGCTCCACGAATTTGCGCTGCCGTTTGGCACACTTGAAAAGCGTGCACGGCTGTCCGCGGAGAAACAAAATTTCCTTCCTCGGTAGCCTTGGCCAAAATTTCAGCCAAGACAGCTTTGAATCCGTTGAGAACCGGTCCGTCAAACTGATGTGCTACCTTCTCAAACATCTGAAGATAACTCTTAGCTGAATAGTCCTTCCACTTCAAATTGAGCTGAAGCGGAAACCGCTCAATCAATGCATGAGTTGCCGGACCAAGGTCCGAAATTTCGCTCGGCTCTTTGTTGGTAAGACAAATAATAACCTCGGTTTTCATTTTGAATCGCTGCGATCCATTCCTAAGCTCTTTGGCAGTCAACACGTCCTTAAGAGCTAGTAAAACTGATGCAGGAGCATCAAAGAGCTCCTCAAACACGGCCACCCGAGAATTCAGAAAAGATTTCTCGGGATAGTATTCCAAAACTTTTTCCTCTTCTAACTTTTTGAAGTTGAGTCCGCCAAAAAGACGGGACTCGTCCATGCCTTCGCCAAAGAATTGAAAAAAGGTTTCCTCGGCCATACCGAGGTCTTCGATGACCTTTTGTACCATTGCAGACTTTCCATGTCCGCCAGGCCCAAAAACGATAATGTTTCTTTTTCCAACAAATCCCAAGGAGAGTATCCTTGCGATTTCATTAGTGAAAACAAAAGATTCTACCAGGCTTTTTTGGATTTTTTGTGCGATATTAGTCATGATCTTTCTCCATCAGATAAGTTTTAGCGCTCTTTCACTGCCGATTGTTGACAATTTCAGACCTTGCACTTCTCCCGCTCTTGCTGGTGGGGAATCACCTAGAAATCATAGACGCTTACTCGCCTATGTTCTGAATTTTGTCAAAACACGCGAAGTAAGTCGCTTAATTCTCGAATTTTACCAAGGGCATCGAGTTGTCTCTGTCCCTGAAATCACATCGCAGCCCCAAACAAGAGCATGCGAGTTCCAAAATTCTATCGCCAGTCTTTCCGCCTTTTGCGGATCAGATTGCTGGGAAAAACTTCTGTGATCCCAAGGTTCCGGCTGTGGCTTAACGCCAACAAACGCCGATATGAGAACATATCCAGTCTCGATTTTCTTGAGAATAACCACAAGACTTGAGCACGGCTCAGGCCTTTTGGTTTTCACAAATCGAGTATGCCCATATCGCTTCGGCCGTTTTGCAAAAACAATTTCATCACCATTATCAGTGGCAACACAAATCGTTTCTCCAACAACTCTACCAAAATCCACCTGTTCCACGAAAAAATCTCGTTTCCCAGAATCAATTCTAGACAACGCCTCAGTCAAAATTTCAGCCACATCATCATGAAGATGACTGTGATGTCGATTACTGACTAATTCATCAGAACCTAGTTTCCACATTCAGAGCCTCCTTGAAAAATCTCCGTGAAAAATTAATGTTAAATCCAATACCTAATTGTCAAATTACACCTAATCATAAAACAAATGATCAGGAGGATTTGAGCAAAAATAATTTATTGAGCAAATCTTCGTAATCATTTGAAAATTATATTCGGATTATTCATTGTCGCACAATAATCCGAATTAGTAATGTAAGTGCTTGTGCGAAAAACACACTTTTTTATTTTCATGGGATCATTTTTTTGGCCTTGACCTAAGGCTCATTGAGTTAGTTTTCTGAAAAATTCTATTCATTGAGGGCCATGCCTCCTCAATAAATCTAAATCAGAAAAACTTGTGCTTTTTGTTTGGAGGTAACCACAAACCCCCTGCATCCTTTTACTTTCTTTGAAACTGCCAAATCTCATTGAAAAGTATCACGACAGAATCCTTACGGGTGAAAATAACTGCCGGGCTACTACGCCTTTGTTTTGAGTCCCACCTCTGGGAGGTTCTCTTGCTTTTTTCAAAGCATTCTCCTTTTTCCCGAAAAAAAATCTTAAAGAGCCATAATTAAAAAATCATCATTTTTTATTTTCAGCCTGGCAAGACTAAAAAATCCAAATGCTATTTTCAAATTATGCCCGCCTCTATCAACTCAACAAAAAAACGATTGGGTCTAAAAGAACATTTTTTCTCTTTAGTCAAAATAACCAAGAGATTTTTGGGTTCAACCACAAGGATTGTTCCCAAAAATCTTTTCATTATTTCTCAACTCTCACCTCTCAAATCTCAACTCTAATTTCTGAGAAAGAGAATTGTGAAATCGATTCTTTTTCTGAAAATTGATTCGTGAGGCCTGTTTTCATATATATGCCCTGAATTAATTTCTTCATCTTTATCTTTTTCACAATTCTTCTTCCCAACTTATACACCATGTCATCCTAAACTTGTTTCAGGATCCCCCACGACTAACGCGCGTGATATTATTTCGGGATTCTGAATCAAGTTCAGAATGACAAGTAACGATAGAATAAAAAAACAACTATCAATCTTGTGTAATCAATATGCTTAGACACTGAGACACAAAAAGACTAACGGTTGTCTTCTTTTTAAAATTCATGTCTCTCTCCAAACATTTTCCTAATATATTTAGTTTTAAAAATTCTCAATTCTCAAATCTCCCATCTCAAATCTCATTTCAACTTGACTGTACATCCTAGCATATTTCATCAATTTTGTCAATAGCCGCCTCGTAATAGCCCAATAGCTTGGAAACACTTTCGACTTTATGGACTCAATGGATTTTACAGACTTTACGGACTTTACAGACTTTCGACTTTATGGACTCAATGGACTTTACGGACTTTACGGACTTTACAGACCTTATGTACCTTTGACTTTTTTACTACACTGTTCTATGTTAAATATCACGTATTTCATGTCCCATGCCACATGTTTCATGCTCTATGCTATATGTTACGCGCTCTATGATACATGTCTCATGTTATGTGGTATACTTTAAATGTAATTTTTAAAATTTTTTATGGCGTATTTTTTAGTGTTCGTTCTTATTACACTTTCCGGAATCTTTTCCGGATTGAATCTGGGTCTTCTTAGTCTCAACAAAACAGATCTTGAAAGAAAAATTAAGCTTGGAAACAAGGATGCAAAAAAGGTGTATCCCGTTCGCAAAAACGGAAACCTCCTTTTGGTCACCCTTCTCATTGGAAACGTTGCGGTCAACTCAGCAATCAGTATCTTTCTGGGAAGTATTGTTAGTGGGGTTATAGCAGGGATCATATCAACTGCTCTTATTGTTATTTTCGGAGAAATCATTCCACAGGCAGTGTTTTCAAGACATGCTCTCAAGTTTGGAGCCAAATCTGTTTTTTTGGTGCGTTTTTTTATTTTCATCTTCTATCCGGTTTGTGCTCCTATGGCATGGGCACTCAACAGAATACTTGGTGAAGAAATGCCGACCATCTGGAGCAAAGATGAGCTTCGAGAAATTGTGAAACTTCATGAAGATTCTCCACATTCTGATATTGATTCTGATGAAGAAAGAATTATTCTTGGGGCGCTTTCTTTTTCTCATAAAACAGTAGAAGATGTCATGACTCCAAGATCAGTTTTGTTTACTCTTGATTCACATACTGTTCTAGATAAAACAACTTTGGAGAAAATACGAGAAAAAGGATTCACAAGAATTCCAGTATATGAAAAAAGAATTGACAACATCATTGGTCTTTTGTACTCCAAAGATTTAATTGGGATTCCATTTGGAGAAGAAATTTCAAAAATACTTCGCACAAATAAATTGATTCGTGTTTCTGAAGGGAAAAAACTAGACTCACTTTTATCAGAATTCATCAAGAAAAAAAGTCATTTTGCATTTGTTTTCAATGAATACGGTGGTCTAGAAGGAGCAGTCACACTTGAAGATATCATCGAGGAAGTGCTTCGCATTGAAATCGTTGA
The DNA here is from genome assembly GCA_029865125.1 of Candidatus Moraniibacteriota bacterium. GTDB lineage: Bacteria > Patescibacteriota > Minisyncoccia > Moranbacterales > UBA9337 > JAOUHN01. The sequence goes on along the minus strand of JAOUHN010000002.1, from coordinate 3,059 downwards.
TGAAAATGACACAATCACAGACATGCAGGCTGAGGCTCGAAAAAAACTTTCTGAAATGGAACTATCCTAATTAGAATTGAGAGTTGAGAAAGAGAGTTGAGAAAATAAAAAATCCCTCGCGAGGGATTTTTTCTATTTCTATCTTCTTCCACTTAACACGAATTTTTAATTCTCAAATCTCAATTCTCAAATCTCAATTCTACACTTCTCCCCAGTTCTTTCCAATTTCAGTGTCCACTACCAAAGGAACGTTTAGCTTATACGTATTTTCCATAATTTCTTTCAGTTTGTGAGAAACTTTTTCAGCCAATTCTTTTTTCACTTCCAAAATGATTTCATCGTGAATCTGAAGAATTATTTTCACATCAGAATTGAGTGCAAATTCCTTGTGGATTGCAAGCATTGCCATCTTCATAATGTCAGCTGCAAAGCCTTGTGCTGGCATGTTCACTGCCATTCTTTCTGCTGTGCCCTTCACCATGAAATTAGAAGAATTAATTTCAGGCAAATATCTTCGCCTTCCTGTTTTTGTTTCCACAAATTCATTTTTACGAGCAAATTCTTTTGTGTTTTCAATGTATGCTGCCACTCCTGGAAAATTCTCCATGTACTTTTCAATGTATTTTTTGGCTTCCTTTTGATCAATTCCAGCGGATTGAGAAAAGCCATAGGAGCCCATTCCATAAATCACTCCGAAATTGAGTGCCTTTGCTTCACTTCTCATTTTGTCAGTCACTTCATCCAACGACACCTTGTTGATTTCTGCAGCCGTTTTTTTGTGAATGTCTTCGCCTTTTTCAAAAGCTTCGATCAATTTCTTGTCTCCACTGATGTGTGCCATCACTCGAAGTTCAATTTGAGAATAATCCGCTGCCACAAAAACCCAGCCGTCTTCAGACTCAAAGGCTGTTCGAATCATTTTTCCTTCTACAGTTCGAATTGGAATATTTTGAAGATTTGGATTTTCAGATGAAAGTCGCCCGGTTGCGGTCACTGCTTGATTGAAAGTTGTGTGAATTCTTGAATTTTTGTCTACTGCTTTTGGAAGCGCATCAATGTATGTGCTTTTTAATTTGAATGCTTCACGGTATCTTTCAATACTCGCAATAATATCATGTCTACCTCTCAATTTTTCCAACTCACTAGCTGCGGTTGAAATTCCGGTCTTAGTCTTTTTGATGCCTTCTGTTGAGATTTTCATTTCATCAAAAAGAATTTCTGTGAGTTGTTTGGGCGAATTAATATTAAATTGTCTTCCTGCTATGTCGCAAATTTCTTTTTCAAGATTTGAGAGTTCTCCTCCAATTTTTTTTGACATTTCGTTCATCAAAGAAACGTTTAATCTGATTCCGTTTCTTTCCATATTCAAAAGCACTCGAGTAAGTGGCATTTCAATTTTTTCAAAAACATCCAGAATTGTTTTTCCCTTTTTCTGATCATTGCTAATTTCTTCCAATTTTTCATTCAATCTCTGTTTCAAATCAAAAATAATTTTAACTTTCTTGCAGCCCTTCTGTGATATCTCCTCAATACCCTCCATTCCAAGACTAAGTTGTCCTCCATTATCTTTCTCAAACTCCTCTCCAAGCTCTTCTAGTGCAACTTTTCCAAAATCAATTTTTCCTCCAGGATTCAAAAGATAACTCGCAAGTTTCGTGTCCCACACATTCAAATTCATTTTCACTCCGAGCCCTTCTTCCATTTTTCTCATTGCATCTTTGAGTTCAAAACCAATCTTTTTCACGCTTGATTTTTCAAAAAATTCTTTGATATATTCCAAACTATCATCATCAATTTCCACAAAATATGCCTTTTTTTCTCCCCAGAAAAAAGATAGGGCTTTGACATTTTCACCCACACAACTCAAATCAAAAGCTACTTCTTTTTGCTTGCTCATTTCATCAAAAAATCTTTTCAAACCATCTTCAGTCAGAAGTTCACATTGAATCTCTTTTCGTTTCTCCATCTCCGCCTCATCTCTCTTTCTTAAGTCTGAATTTCCCGGAAGCCTTTTCAAAAGACTGTGAAAATTCAACTCTCGAAAAAGGCTGGTTACTTTTTCTCGATCAAAATCATGCGTTGCACATTCATCCAATTTTAAATCAAGCTCAATGTCAGTCTTAATTGTTCCCAATTCCTTGGAAAGAAATGCCATTTCTTTCCCATCCTCAAGCTTTTTTTTCACAGCACCCTTCAGTTCATCAATATGCTCATATATCCCCTCCAAAGTCTCGTATTCTTTCAAAAGATTAATAGCCCCTTTTTCTCCAATTCCTTTCACTCCAGGAATGTTGTCTGAAGCGTCTCCTCGAAGACCTTTAAAATCTTTGAGTTGTTCAGGGCTGAGCCCATATCTCTCAAACACAGCGTCCTGGTCATACAAAACCGCCTTGCTGATCCCTCTACTCATCGTGTACACACTCACATCCTCATTGACAAGCTGGAGTGCATCAAGGTCACCGGTCACAATAATGACATCCAAACCGGTTTTGAGATTTGAGTCCGCCAACTGGCGAAGAGATTTGAGATCTTTCAACTCCTTACTACTTTTGGATTCCAATTTCTTGCATTCATCATCCTTTTCTGGACTTTTTGTTTCATGTTCCATGTTACATGATATGTGCTGTGCTATTGTTCCGATCACATCATCAGCTTCAAAACCTTCCCGCTCAAAAATTGGAATATTGAATGCTCTCACTAATTCTTTCACTCTGTCAATTTGCTGATACAAATCATCCGGAGCCTTTACTCTAGTGGCCTTATAGTCTTTGAATTTTTCATGTCGAAATGTTGGACCAGCTAAATCAAATGAAGCTGCAACATATTCTGGATGAAATTTCTCAATTACAGCCAAAAGCGTTGAAGCAAAACCATACACAGCATTGACCAATTCACCTTTCTTAGTAGTAAGTGGCGGAATTGCATGATAAGACCTGTGAATGATTGCGTTGCCATCAATTAAGATTATTTTTTTTCTTTTCATATACGAATTACAAATTAAAATCCCGTACTGATTACAAGCTACGGATTGCTAGTTACTAAGCTTAATTATACCTTTT
>JAOUHN010000020.1 GCA_029865125.1 Candidatus Moraniibacteriota bacterium | reverse complement strand
TCCATTCTCAACACTGTTCCAGAAACCTCTTTTTCATTGGTTCTCTCAGAAAGGAAAGATGGGATCATCAAAGGAAGTCTCCGAAGCGAAGAATACAAGGGAGTAAACGTCTCTGAAATCGCCCACACTTTCGGCGGAGGAGGACACAGGCTTTCCAGTGGATTTGAAATCAAAGGAAAAATTGTCGAAAAAAAATTCGGTTGGGAGATTATGTAGGACTTGTCCATATTTCGCTTATTCAAACAACTAGCCCCAAGCTCGTTGTTTTTTCTTTTTTTTCAAAACTAGCCCCCTTTCCCTATTTTTGCTAGAATGATAATACTTTTATCATTAACCTCGACTTTCTAATAATATGAACATTGGATGCCACACACCCATTGTGAGCGCTGAAATCATTGATGAGACTCCCAAAAGAGCCTCTGATTTGGGCTGTGAGACAATGCAAATCTTCACTCGCTCTCCTCAGGGAGGTGGGTCCACTCCCCTTTCCCCAGAGGCCTGCAAAGCGTTTGAAAGTGAAATGAAAAAGAACAATTTGAAAAACCTATACGTCCATGCCCCGTTCTACATCAATTTTGCTTCCCCCAACAATCGCATTCGCTATGGATCCGCAAAAGCCATCCGCGAGGAATTGGAAAGAGCCAGTCTTTTGGGAGCAAACTATGTCATCACTCATCTCGGATCAACCAAAGAAACTAATGAGTCCAAAGGGATTGAGGCTTGCATCAAAATGATTGGGAAAACCTTGGAAGGATACACTGGAAAAACTCAGTTGCTTCTTGAAAACAGTGCGGGAGCAGGATCAATCATTGGTGATGATCTCAAAGAACTTGCGCAAATTTTGGAAAAAGCCAATCACTCCAAATTGGGAGGAATTTGCCTGGACACTCAACATAGTTTTGCGTCAGGATATGACTGGAATGATTTTGACAAAACCATTGAAACTATTGAGAGTGAAATTGGGCTTGAGAATATCAAACTCATTCACGTCAACGACAGCAAAACGGATTTGGGTTCCAAAAAAGATCGTCATACTCATCTTGGAGAAGGAAAGATTGAAATTGATTCTTTCAAAAAAATCGTGAACTTTGCAAAAGAACGTGACCTTGATTTGATTTTGGAAACCACCCACCCTCGAGTGAAAGATGACATTGCGCTTCTCAAAAAGTTGCGAAGCTCATAGAACATAAAACACGTAACATATAACAAAAAATACACACTATGAAAATAGCCGTTGTTTCAGATGTTCACAACAATGAAGTGAATCTTCAAAAAGTTCTCACTTATTGCGAGAAAAACAAAATCAAAAAAATAATCTGTTGCGGAGACCTCGCGTCAGAAGACACTTTGGATTTTTTTTGTGACAATTTTTCTGGAGAAATCTTGTACACTTTCGGAAACATGGACAATGAACAACTCAGAAACTTTGAACATGTGGATCAATACAAAAACGCGGACATCTTTGAAAAATTCGGAGAAGCAGAAATTGACGGCAAAAAAGTAGCCTTCGTTCACTTCCCCGATGTCGCCAAAAAACTTTGCGACACAAAAAAATATGACTTCGTGTTCTACGGCCACACTCACAAGCCATGGGAGGAAACCCAAGAAAATTGCAAGATGCTAAACCCTGGAAACACTGCCGGAGAAATCTATCCCCCAACATTCGCCGTGTGGGAAACATCCAGTGATGAATTCGAGCTAATCAGAATCCATGACTTGTCATAGAGCATGGAACATGGAACATAAAACATGAGGCATGGAGCATGGAGCATAGAGCATGGAGCATAGAACATAGAGCATGGAACATAAATCGAGAGACACTTAATATCAAATACTAATGACAAACAAAGAAAAGCTTGAAAAACTCCTTTCCTTGTCATTCCGGAAAGTATCATTTCTTGAGTGATCTCGACGAGTCGGGAGAGCCCTTAGAAATTAACTTATCCGGCCTGTCTCGTAGCCAAGGCGGAAATCCACCCTTTCTTAGTTGAAACAAACTAAGAATAATTGAATATATATTAAGAATGGATCACGGATAAGTTAATTTCTTTGAACTCGTCCCGTCGTTCGCGAACGAAAGGACTCGTCCCTCGCTCAAGAAATTATACTTTCCGAGATAACACCTCTATTAATACTAAACTAAAAACTGGAAATTCTATACAAATATGACTCAAAAAGAAAAACTTGAAAAACTCCTTTCCTTGTCATTCCGGAAAGTATAATTTCTTGGGTGATCCCGACGAGTCGGGAGAGCCCTTAGAAATTAACTTATCCGGAATCTACACTTCATACAACCACTAACCTAAAAATATGACTCAAAAAGAAAAACTTGAAAAACTGAATGAAAAAATGATAGCTTGCAAAAAATGTGCGCTCAGAAAAACTTGCACTCAGGTTGTTCCTGGAGAAGGAAGTGCGAATGCAAGCATTGTGCTCATCGGAGAAGGACCTGGAAAAAAAGAGGATGAACTGGGTCGTCCTTTTGTTGGTGCTGCCGGAAAATTTCTTGATGAAATGCTCAGCGTCATCAAGCTCGAAAGAGAAGATGTGTATATCGCAAACACTGTGAAATGTCGCCCTCCAGAAAACAGAGATCCAAGCACCAAAGAAAAGGAAACTTGTTGGCCATGGCTCGAAAAACAAATCGCAATCATTCAGCCAAAAGTCATTATCACCCTTGGAAGACATTCAATGAACCTTTTTCTGCCTGATGAAAAAATCTCCGAAGCTCACGGAAAGTCATTTGAAATCAACTTTCCTGGAATGGGGAAACAAACATTTTTCGCCCTATACCACCCAGCAGCAGCGCTATACAACGGCTCAATGCGCCAAACCCTGATCGATGACTTCAAAAAGATTTCAAAATTGCTCAAAAAGTAATTGCGATTCAAGTTGACTTTGAGGTCATTTCTTGATAGAATTGTCTTTAGTTGAGCATAATGGTCGCGTGGCCGAGTGGTTAGGCACGGGTCTGCAAAACCCTCCACCCCGGTTCAATTCCGGGCGCGACCTCATCCATCCCCCTCTGTTATCCTGAATTTTCCCGCCCCAAAAGATGGGTTCAGGATCAGACAGAAAAATACCTGACACAAAAAAATATCATGCCGCGGTGGTGAAATTGGTAGACACAAGGGACTTAAAATCCCTCGGACTTTTGTCCTTGCGAGTTCGAGTCTCGCCCGCGGCACAAACAAAAACCCCAGCATCAAGCCGAGGTTTTTTTATTTCCAAAAATTATTTCTTCTTCACTCCTTTGATCAGTTTTTTGCCCTCTGACTTAATTTTTCTTTCAACCTTTTTCACATCCTCCTCAGGAGACAAATTTTCTTGTCTGAACTGCAAAATATGTCTGAGCGAAAGCAATCTCCTCTTTCTTAGGATCTCCGTTTTGAGCAATCAAATAGCAAGCATATCGCGTAAGCATCATATCAGCAATCTCCTTTTGAGCTCCCTTGGGCATTTTGATCGTTTTCCTGATGTCAGGAAAATGATCATCAGGATTATGCCCAGAAATTTCACAAGCTGCTTTTGCTTTCAAAATAACCTTATTGAAATTTTCCCATTTAGAATATCCCAACAAATCTTGAAGATCACGCGCAAACCAAAACTCAAGTCCATCCTCAGTCTTGTTCGCAATTGACTCAAAACTTTCTACTAATGACTTAATAATTTCTTTTTTCATATTTTTATCTTTAATAGTGATACTCTTAAAGATATTATACCACCATTAATCAAATTTCCCAAATCAAACAAAATCACTCCCCCAGCACAAACAAAAACCCCGGCATCAAGCCGAGGTTTTTTTTATTTTCCCACACTTCAAGCCTCCTCCCCTTCTTCGCATTTCAAGGGGAGGATAAGAGGAGGGGTTTTTCCAATTCAACACCCCCATGAAACAAAGAGGTGCCCAACCTTTTTTACTAATTAGAGATCGAGTTTAAAACCTTATTTTATATTCTATTTTACTGACAAACTTTTATGCCTGTATCAACATAACCAGTTATATCTTTGTATTTATAATTGGTATTAAGAAGTTTTTCTTTTGCTGCTTCACTTATTGTATAAAAGTTATCTTGTATGGAATCATTTTTGAAACGATAAAGTGGTACGGTTCCTGGTAGTTGATTTGGATGTATATATCCAGCAATACCTTCATATTTATAACCAAAAGCAACAACCCTATCTCTAAATTCAGCATCGCTTGTGTAAAAATGATCCCCTACTTTTGCATTCCATGAACGATATAAAGGTACGGTTTTGTCTGTGCTTTTAACATGCAAATAACCTTCAAAATTTTCATACTTCCAACCATCGCTAATCAATTTATCTTTTACATCATCATTTAATGTATAGAAATGATCTGTTATTTTATAGTTCCAAAAACGATGAAAAGGAGCTGTTCCTGTATCTAAGGTTAATTTCAAAGGAGTAGTCGTGCTTAACTTACCATCAGTAGCAATAAAATTAACATTTGCCAAATCACACTCGCTGTTATCAGGTTTCCAACTGAAAGTAAAATTATATTCATCTTTTTTGGTAAGTGTAGAACCTGCAGGATAATTTTCCATTGTAACATCAACATCATCACCATCTAAATCAATTACCTTTATATTAATTTCTGAAGTAGTGCCAAAAGCTATCCCTCTATCAAGAAGAGGAAAAAACAAAGGAGCGTGATTTTTTTCTGTGCCAGACAAATGCTTATCAAAGAAATTAATTATGAAACTGGAGGCGTTAGCAGCTGCTTTCTTTTCTTCGTCTGTAACAGCATTATATAAATTATGTTCAGAACCTTTACCATATCTTAGGTAGATAAAATAAGTAGTATTATCTGGGTAATTTTTTTGTACGTTAAGTTCAAACCTATCAGTATCTTCTACAGGAATCACACTATCACCTTCTCCATGCAGTGTTAGAATTGGAGCAGAACTTTTTTTCAAAACAAGCTGGAAAGCTGGAGAAAATTCTTGGTATTCATTCAATTTTTCTGCCGGATTACCACCAAAAAGATTATTTATTGTTTGGATAAACCTTGTGTCTCCTTTTTCTAGAAACAATCGTCTTAAATAAATAAAATTGGTTGGGCCTACACTATTAACAGCACAATTTACTTTACTTGAGTAATCAGAATAAGGAAGCGATGTGTTGCGAGTTTCAGCTGTTGCCAAAAGAGCAGAAAGCTGACCACCCGCTGAATTTCCATAGGAACCCACTCTGTTTGGATCTATATTATATTCTTTTGCATGAGCTCTAACCCAACGAACAGCTAATTGAACATCATCCATTAAACCTGTGTAATCAACACTGGGTGATAAACGATAATTAATATTAAAAACCACATAACCTTTATTAGCAAAAGTTTGAGATAATTTAGCAAAATGTTCTTTGGCTCCAGCGCTCCAACCTCCTCCATGGATAACAATAATAGCAGGATAAGCAGTTGTTGATGTTAACGAATCAGTAGGTTGAAAAATATCTAACTTATTATATTCACTATTACCATAAGACACATTATAAGTAGATTTTCCGTTGAATACCACATTCTGAACAGCGCTAGCGCTCATATCAAGACTGCAGTTATCACAAGCCCCTGATTCTTCATTCGAAGCTGCCGCATTATTATTGTTATTGATCGTCAATATATATACTATCGTTAACAATAAAACAAAGAAAATAAAAACACTTGCTATTTTTTTATTCATTTTTAGTGAAAATTATTATTATAATCTATAGCACTATTTTACCATAATAATTTTTAAATTTAAAAATATCATAACAAAATGACCTTTACCCCTAATAATCCCGCAAAACCTACCTCCTCCCCTTCTTCGCATTTCAAGGGGAGGACAAGAGGAGGGGTTTTTCAAAATCACACCACTCTTCCTCCATGATAAGTCAATTCATAAACAAGTTTCTTTCCATAGAAAATCTTTTCTTCTCCATGAAAATATTCGAAATTGCCATTCACTTTATTCTTGTAATACAAATCACCTTCACAAAAATTCAAAGGTCCACGATATGGATTTTCAAAATCAACTTCACGAAGAGCCTTTTTCAAAAAAGAATAAATTTCATCTTTCAAAACTTCTCCACCCAAACACTTCCCATAATAGTTCATGATCCACACAGCCTTGCTACTCTCAAAAACCACTTCCTCTCCAGAAAACGGATCACTTCCATAATACCTGTCCACATACAACAAATCACCTTCCTTGAAAGAAAGTTCTTTGGATCCATCAGAAAGTCTCTTTTCCCCGCCCTCTCCATTGGAAGCATAGGTATTAATCTTAGCTTTGATAATAAACTTTTTCAGATTATTCATATTTCAAATTTTCCAAAAACAAATTAACCCTCAAATTATACCACATCCCCAAACCTCCTCATTTATATTCCTATTTCTTAAAAACAAATAAATGTTCGTGCATTATTAGAAGAAAATTATATTCCTGAGATTTTGTTTTCCAAAAACCTGTCGCTTTGCAATTATGCTGTTGCTTGATTATATCTTCCTTTAATTGAAATCCTTGCTTCAAAAATCTATCCATTACCTTATACGCAAGAGGCTGATACATCTTTTCTCTTCGAGTATCCCCCATTAAAATCGCGCAATACTTTCCCTTTCTCAAGACACGATAAAGCTCTTTTGCCACCTCTTCCATTTCATCAGCAAATTCATCAATTGAATGGATATTAGACAAGTCATCCTCAATCTTACCCTCACTATATTTGATAATATCCGCATAAGGTGGATGTGTGAGGATAAAATCAATTTCTTCATCTTTAATGAAATCTAAATTTCTCGCATCGCAAAGTTCAATTCTTTGCTTAGAATTATTTTCAGAATCAAAATCCAAAGAATTTTTCGTCCTTTGGATTGCGTCATTATTCACATCAGTGCAAGTAATGTGCCTATTTAAAATTTTAGCTTCAATTGCAGTTGTTCCTCCACCAATCATGCAATCAAGCAGATGCTCACCCTCTTTTGAATAGCGCAAGATCAAGTTCCTCGCAACCTCAGGAGACCAATTTCCTCTCCAATCTGACTTGTGAGTAGCCCACTTTCCTCGTCTCGGAAAAGACCACACTGTTGAACATTCTAATTCAAAATTTTCAGGATGTAGCTTCATTTTTTTTACCAACTTAACTTATTTAACTCATCTTCTTCAAGCATTTCTAAATTCATTACATATTCATTGTGATTATATGTTTCTTGCAAAGGATTTTTAGTTGTATGCCATCCTTGTCCATCTGTAATCCAAATAAAATCAATATTTTGCTCTTTTAATTCGTTAAAAAGAGTTCTAAATTCTCCACACACTGACTTCAACTTAGATCCTCCTCCATTGTAGAAATTAGTCTCAATCAATTTTAATTCTTGTGTTTTTGGATTAAAAATAGCAAAATCAAAACTCCTAGAAGACTTATCAAACTTTACTTCTTTATCAAATGTGTCTTTTATTTTTTTAGCGTTAGCTTGAACCAAATATTTCAATCCGTTTTTTTCGCAAAAATCTCTCACAAAAATCTCAACAATATCCTCCATCAACTTTCCCCCTCTATTTTTTCGCCCGTTACTGTCTAGTCCAACCTCGACACCAAAAACATAATCAACCAAGTTTTTCACCCCATCTTCCTTAAAAAGTTTTTGCAATCCAGTGTTTCTTATAAACTTAAAATACTTTTTAGCATTATCATCTGAATACTTAATATTTGATTTGAAATCAAAAACCTCAATATCTCTAGTTTCTATATCAAATATTTCCAATTCAGTTTCGCGAACAGCCAAAAGAATTGGTAGTGCTTTAACAATTTCTGGACTATCTTTAAATAATACCGAAAATTCTTTTTCCAAATCATCTTTCCCCAAAAGATAGTTTAACTTATTTAAAGTTATTTCATACTTTGCTTTATTCTCAAAAACTTTTTCCCAATTAACAAAATACTCCCACGTCTTAATTGAATTCTTCAATGTCTCTACAAATTTTTCAAAATCTTTTTTCATCATAGCTTAGAAAATAAATTATACGTTTTATGAGCTAAATCATCAGCTCTTTCTTTCATATCTTCATCTTTCCATTTCACTTTTTGATTTATTCTTTTCAGATCCTGCTTAGTTGTTTTATATTTTGTATTTTTTATAAGAAAAGAAATTGCCTCATCACCATTTTTAAGTTTTTCAAATGGCCTCTTATCATCCTTATCATTATTATACTTCTCTTCCATTAAGAAAAGATTACCAATGCTATCAATCGTAAATAAAGCTCCTGATGATTGCGGCTCTAAATGCTCAATAGAATGAAGTTCAAAATCAATACTCATCGAAGGATCTTTTTCTTTTTCAAGCCTCACTAAAACAAATTTAATCGTATCCTTATTATCATTAAAATTCAATTTAACAAATTTCTCCCTATACTCATCAAATTTTGGAATTTTTTCAGTTAATTCTTTTTTTAAATCTTCGATAACAGCCTTTTTATTTTTTTCACTTCTCAACCTAATCGCAAACTTGGAATATTTATTATCCAATCCCGATGCTCTGGGTGAAACCATATGTGTAAATATAAAATGAAAATTTTCCATCGCAACCAACGCATCAATCATTAAATTTCTATCTATTGTTCCATTTTCAAATTCCTCAAATAAAGCTAGAAAAAATGGAAAGTGAATCTTTAAGTTAAATAACCTATTTATGTTTCTAATATGGTAATAAATCTGATAATTTCTATTAATACTCCAATCATCCAATCTTGGATTTGTTATCTTTCTATAAATCTTTGAAGCAATAAATATCCTGCTTAACAAATTATTAGGCTTAACAAGACTATCCTCATTATTTTCATCCCTCATATAATCACTAAATCTTCTATATAACTTACCCTCTGACACTTTAGAAACCCAAGATGCCCAAAATCTATTAAAAAAAGAATCTCTTGAAAATGCAATATTATCAGATATCGTCTTCCATGTTTCTTTTGGCTCATTAACACCTGTCCTGTTATCATAGTTTTTAAAAATGTAATTCTTTAATAAATCCAAAGAGGATAAATTTTTTCCCCTAGTATTTATGGTCTCAAAAATAGTAAACGCATCAGTCTCATCATTAGAAACAACTATCACAGTGTCGATATTAAAAATAGCATCTCGTATTTTTTCCAAATATTCAATCTTGTTGGTATTCTCTAATAGTAATACTTCAACAGAATCATAAAAAAACATCCTTGCTTTCTCAATGAGCTTCTCACTTTCCTTTTCAGGTTTTTCATCTACATCCAAATGAAATATTCTCTTCTGAAAAAAAGGGTGTTGTTCAATAGTATTTATAACCAACTGCTCTTTATTTTTAGTATCCCTATAAATCAAATACTGTCTAAGTCCGTCTGCTAAGTCCCTTCTCTCATATTTAACCAAGAGCTCCACAATAACACTTATAAAAATTGAAAGAGTGATTAATCTTTGCTGTCCATCAATAACCTCAAATTCTGTTGCATTGATACCTTCCCCCTTAAAAACCATCGGTCCAATAAAAAGATTTTCATTCCCTTCTTTGTTTAAATAGTAAATAAAGTCATCCCAAAAAATAGAAACTTCTCCCAAAACCGTCCACGAATAATTCCTTTGATAATCTGGAATTAAATATCTCCTCCTAGAAAAAATATTCTCTATTTTAAAATCCTTTGAATCTATTTTCATTGCATCTGAATAATCAATAATTAACCACCAATACTTCTTTAATTTTTCCTCTCTTGGACGCAACTGAATTAATCATTCTTGAAGCGCTAACTTCATTAATTTTAATCTTTTTATCCAATCCAGAATAAATATTCCTAATAAACTCAGTGTTCGAATTTGAAAGCATCACGAAACAACCTCTTTTGTGTAACTTAAAATAAGTGTCTCGCAGTTCTTCTTGTTCTTTTTCCAAAAATCCATCTGCTGTATAGCTGGTGAAATTTGATGTTCTGTTTAGTGGATAATAAGGAGGATCAAAATACACAAAATCACCTTTTTTTGCCTCATTCAAAACATCCTTGTAATCTCTCTTTGAAATGCTCACATTCTCTAAAATAGCACTAACCTTTCTCAGATTGTCTTCGTCACAAATCAATGGTTTTTTTTGTTTTCCAAAGGGAACATTGAAACCACCCGATTTATTCACTCGATACATCCCATTGAAACAAGTTCGATTCAGATATATAAACCTTGATGCAATCTCCACATCAGAAAGTTCATTCAAGTCTTTTGCTCTCATACTCAAAAAATACTCCTTTTCATTCTTGTGATTCTTCAATGATTCAATCAAATTGTCTACATCATCCTTAATCACATTATATGTAGTCACTAATTCCTCATTCCAATCTGACAAAACCGCATTTTTTGGAAGCAAATCAAAAAACACAGCCCCTCCCCCAACAAAAGGCTCAAAATATGTTGCATTTTCTGCATCAAAGTTTCTAGGAGGATATAATCCCAACGCCTTAAATTGCTCCAATAGCTGCCTTTTTCCACCAACCCATTTCACAAAAGGTTTCGGCTTATTCTTGCAAAAATCAACAAAGAATGACTTTATTTCCTCATATTTTCTAATACGTCGATCAATTCTAGTGGCTACACTCGTAGCAAAAATATGATTAACATTAAATTCTTCCACAATTAAATCTCTAACTTGACTCCTTGTCATAATAAATATTTTTTTATTTTTATATTACAGTGATATCTTATCCTCATTACATATCATCACTAGATCCACTGACCCTTCTATTCTATCATTAAACCCATCTTTTTCACAACCTGAACCAACAAAAATATCTGAATACCCCGCAAATCAAAAAGGTACCTGACCCCTTTAGGTTCATTATTAAATAGCATTGATCATTTCTTCTATTGATTGTTTAATTTCACTATCAGTATATTTAGTATTTCTTGTATTTTCTGGATGATGAATACTATGCCTTATGTATTCTTGTAAAGAAACAACTTGGGTTGTTTGTTTTCTATCATTAAACCAACTCTTTGTTTTACTAAAAATACCAAGTTTTGACTGAGATTCTAGATATCCATAAAGTTCATTATGGAAATCATTTGGAGTTAAATCGTATGCAAAATATTGAATCTCTGCCAAGGTTGGACCAAAGGGTAAAACCGACAAATGATCTAATTTTCCTGGATTGGCAAATTGATCATTTTTAAACACATGCACCGTATCAGATTTTTTCCTAAATGATTTTAAAATATATGGAGAATGAGTAGAAATAATAACTTGCATATCACCCGATAATTTACCTAATGCAAACGCTAGCTTTTCTTGAGCCTTCGGGTGCAAATTGAGCTCGGGCTCATCAATGCAAAGAATGACATTATTATCAGTACCCAATAAGTGTACTTTTGATAAAACCTGAATCATAGAAAGCATAATGGATCGTTGCAACCCGCTACCTTTATCCTCTAACTCATGTTCTATCCCCCCCTCCTTAACCAAAACACTACCTTTTTTTAAATGATTTGAATTATCAATTAAGTTAAATTTAAAACTCAATTCCAACTCACCCCACTGCTCCTTTAAAATCTTAGAAATATCCCCAGAAAGAGAATCGAGTCTAGATTTAAGACTATCTGGACCAGTATTAAAAACACTATCATGTTGCGCTTTAAAATCTATATACGCTCTCGTGTCAAAAAAATCACCGACACTACTCTTAATCAATTTTCCTAAAATTTTTGAACTATCAAAACTAACCACATTATCAACATGATCCTTTGCGAAAATAGTAACCACCTCAATTATATTAAAAGTAGTGTTTTTGCCTGTAGGATTTTCAAATCTTTCATTTGCATTATTCCAGCATAATATTTTTGATTCATTTAACTCAACTGACTTGCCAGACTGTTCAATAATTTTCTCTTCACTGCTCCTCTTGATCCTCATATAATTAAGTCCTTTTTCACTAAAAATATAATCCTGGTATTTTACATCCACATTTTCAAAATCACTACAAATCAATGCTTCAATTATAATATTTTCATCCTCACCAGAACTAAGATTCTTATATTTTTTATCTTTTTGAGGTCCACTTAATAAATAATTTATTGCTTCAATTACAGAGGTTTTACCTGTATTATTCTCACCAACAAAAAAATTTTGATCGGAAAAATCAAACTCAAAACGTTCTTTAAATTTTTTAAAATTTTCAATTGAAAGCTTGGAAATTTTCATAATATTTCACAAATCTACTTACACCTTTTATTATACTCATTATATTTCACAATCCATTCATTAGTTCTATCTTGTGCTTCTTTTTTATTTTCATCACATTTATCAGTGTCATATTTCTTGTCACAATTCTCATCCCTATTCATTTCCTCACACATTTCGTGACCCTTTTTTGTAATTTTAATACACTCTTTTTTTTCATCATCAGGACGCTCGATCATTTTATTATATCTATCCGTGGTGTAAGTTTCTTTATATTTATCACAATAAATCATTCTATTAATTTGATCTTCGGATAATGCATTTGAACTACTTAGACTCTCTTGATTTTCAGAGTCTTCATTTTCAATTTGCTCATTTCTAAATTCTTCCAATTCTTCAATCTTCACTTCTTGTTCTTCAATCTGAGTTTCAAGTTGGGTTTTCATTGCTTCGAAGTTTTCTTCTTTTTCTTTGCTGGCAATCAAAAAATCATTCACTTTTCCATAGGCAAAATATCCACCAAAAGCCAAACTGAAAACAACCAGAATTGTACTGCCAATAATAATCTTTTTCTTGTTGATCATTTTTTCCATTTCATTTAAATATCAATTATTCACAACTATGTTTATAGTCTTTGCACTCGCCTTTCAATAAATTCTCAACTTTTTCTTCTGCTTCTTCTGTTAATTCTTCAATCTCTTTAATATCTTTTTTCGTTTTATCAATTCTTTCGTCAACAGAATCAAAACAAATTTTTCGATTCTCAATATCCTCCTCCTTAAAGCTATCACAGTCCTTTCTATCGTCCTCCCACTTGTCCAGCAACATTTCCAATGAACGAATAGATTTCTTGGATTCATCTATACTGAAAACAGACTCGAATTTACCTTTATAATTTATGCGTTTCGCATCATAAATTTTACTATCACAATATTCTTTGGATTTCTCACAAGTAGCTTTATTTTGAGCAGTCACATTTTCCTTTTCTTCCTTTTTTTCCTCTTCCTTTTCTTCGATTTGACGATCCTCCTCTACCTGCACCTGCTCATCTCTAAATCCCTCCAACTCTTCAATCTTCACTTCTTGCTCTTCAATCTTAGTTTCAAGTTGGGTTTTCATTGCTTCGAAGCTTTCTTCTTTCTCTTTGCTGGCAATCAAAAAATCATTCACTTTTCCATAAGCGAAATATCCTCCGGTCAAAAAAATCAAAGTCACCACAACAACTATCTCAATAACAATTTTCTTTTTATTCATAGATTCTTTCGGTTAAAAGCTTGGTCTTATACATTACCACTTCTGGTGATTAAACACAAAAAAACACCTGCCCCTCCTTGGCGGTGTTTTTATGGTATCACTTGAAGATGAAATTTTCTTAAAGTTTTTCTAAAATTGAGCGAGTGCTGATACCCTGGGATCCTGAATCAAGTTCAGGATGACAGTGTTTTTTTTCAAAAAAAATCAGCCTACCTGAGGGAATCCCTCGGGTAGGCTTTTGATCATGTTTTATTGGCGGCGGCGATAGCGGTTAGGCGCATTGCACGACAATGTGCCGTGCGGTTGTGCTCAGTGGCTCGGAATAGCACATATACGCTCCAATTGAGCGTTGCTTCTCCAATTCGACTTCAATACATCGGAGTTGGGCCTCCAACATGGCAACCCCGACCATCAGACATTGCAGGTGTGTTTGGTAACAGCTCGCTTCCTCGCAAGAGAAACAGCCATTCCAACTGAGGACTATCAACCAACACTCCATTTCTACGATATATTCTTTCAAATCTGCAATCTGACCCCTCAAAACTTCGGCGCTAGGTGTGTTATTGTTCTTCATGGCGACCCCCTGTCTTAAGATTGATAAAATAACTACTCTTCCAGCCAACAATACAGTATACTACATTTTTGGCATTTTGTCAACAAAAACTGTGCTATTTCAATAGCTGTGTGATGAGTGCGGTCATGAGATTCTTTTTTCTGGGGTCACTCTGAGCAATCAACAAAGTCAACGCGGTGAGGGTTGCAGGGTTGATGTTTCTTGCTCCTTTTATCTTCGCTTTTCTCAAAAACCAAACAAAAGCAAATGCTCCACTTCTTTTGTTCCCATCAACAAAGGGATGATCTTTCACCATGAAATACAAAAGATTGGCTGCTTTTTCTTCTGAAGTTTTGTAGAGTGATTTTCCCCCAAATGATTGCATCACATTTCCAATGATCCCCTCGATGCTTCCGTCTGATCTTTCTTGCGCAAAAAGATCCGTCGCTTCTTTCTTTTTGATGAGCTCTTTTTTGAGACTGAAAATTGTCCTGGTCAATTCATCACTGGTGAGCTTTATTGATTTTTTGGTTTTTCCAATCACTTTCAACGACTCCTTGTCATAGGCATCCAAAGAAACCCAGGTCACGGCAAATTCTTTGATGAGATCCAAAACCGCTTTTGGATCAAGTGTGATGTGTTCCGGAAGAAGCACCTGAATGTCTTCAACTGCTTTCATGAAAGCATCATAATTTTTTCCAACTTGCTTCTTGTTGATTGTGTATCCTTGTGTCAAATGTTGTTTCAAAACTTTGGTAGCCCATTTTCTAAACTCAATCGCAACCCTAGAGTTTGTCCTATATCCAACACTCAAAATAACGTCTAGAGAATAAAGCGATACAGGCTTATCTGAATTTGCAATATGCATTTTTTGCATATTGCTTTTTTGATCCACCTCTTTGTCTTTAAAGATATTGCCGACATGACGAGACACGACTGATTGATGCACGCCAAACAAATCAACCATGTCCGCTTGGCTTACCCAAATTGTTTCGTGCTTGAAGTCGTCTTTAAGCTCGATGGATCCGTTTTTCGCTTGATAGATGATGACTTTGTCTCTTTTGTTTGTTTTGTTTTTCATAATTTTTAATGTTTGTTTGTCTTATAGTGATATAATGCCACTATAAGATAACTCTATCAAAAAACACCCTGGTGATCAGGGTGTTTTTGTTGCAAAAATATTTATTTTTTGAAATTAAGCGAGTGCTGACATTCCGGGATCCTGTCCGCCAACTGGCGGATCAGGATGATAATATTTTTCTCAAATCTCTCCGCCAGCTGGCGGACTCAAACCTATGTTTTATTTTGTTGCTTTTTCGTATAGTTTTCTCACTTTTGCATTGATGAAACTGTTGAGTCCCCATCCTTCTTGTGCGAGATCTTTCATTGTTTCAACATTTTCCTTTCCAGCGCTGTCATAGGAATACTTATATGTTGTGTAGGTAAATGCAGGATTTTCGTCAAACTTCACTGTGATGTGGTCATCTCCAATTTCATAGGCGACAACATTGGAAAGTCCTGATAGATTCTTGTAGTCTTCCATTTATTTATTTTTAATTTTTATAATCAACTATTGTTCAGCAAATCATGACTTAATATATTCACAACTTGCCATCCAGTTCTCTGCACTTAATGAAGGATGGATTTCCGCTTTGGCTACGAAACAGGTCGGATAAGTTTATTTCCAGAATGACAAGGCGCATAGTAAATTTAATTCATGTCAATTATAACATAGGGAGCTGAATTTTTCCTAAAATATTAATAAAAAAAGCCTCAGTTCACACTAAGACTTTTTTTACATTTGTGCTTTCAAAACCATTCTTTTGAAGTTGGTTCCGAGTGGCCAACAGGTGGCAATTGTGAGAACCTTTTTGTCAGCAGGATCTTCAAAGATTCTGTTGTCATTCGGATTCATCACTTCTTTTCCCGTGACATGATACACATATTCAAACTTCTTTCCATCACTTTGAGTGGATTCGAGAATAATCTCATCTCCATCTTCCAAGTTGTTTATTTTTTCGAATATGTAGTTATAGGAACCTTTTGCCCAAGCATAGTTGCTGCTGTGACCAGTGATCACAACGTTGCCAGCTTGACCTGGGATTCCTGTTTTTGGATATAGCACCACTCCCTTTTGAAGGTCCTCTTGCAAATCTTTTTCAAGAAAACTATCCGCAAGAATCACAGGAGCATCCACTCCAACTTTCTTTATTTTGATTGTCACATCCGGTCTTTTGTCGCCTTTAACGATTGGCTCATATCCATTTCTGATCTCTTCAGCATCGTCATATCCATCACCATCCGTGTCTTTTTCAAGTGGATTGGTTGAATATGCAAACTCGAGATAATTTGGAAGAGTGTCACCATCAGGATCAAGATCATAGTCTTTCTCTGTGATGGAAAGTCCATTTTCTTGTTCCCACTTGTCAGGAAGATTGTCTCTGTCATAATCCATCTTTCCTTCTCCAATTGGAGAATATCCATTTTGAACTTCTCTTCCGTCAGAATATCCGTCACCATCAGTGTCTGAATCAATTGGGCTTGTGTGATATTTGAACTCATCTAGCAAGCTCAAGCTGTCGCCGTCAACGTCAGCATTGAGGTCTTCCTCACCATACACCACGATTCCATATTTATCAGTCCACCAAGTTGGGATTAGTTGCTCATTTTTGACAACAGAGCTTTGAAATCTTTCAAAGTCATAGTTGACTAAATAGAAAACAAACCCAAACAGGACGACAAAAGACACAATGATTTGCATCTTTTCTTTCATATTTTTAAGTTAGCTAATTTATCTTAATAAATCTCCTCGCCTTCATCAAAAAATCAGGCGAGGAGATTAGAAGTTCTGCTTAGGCAACCAAGTTCTTTTTCTTCTTAAGAACGATCATTGTTCCAGCAGCAGTTGCAAGTGCAAGGTATAGTGCGATTGCACCAGGTCCTGTAACAGGAATATTTTTTCCAACATAACCAAAATCGATTTTTGTTGTTGAATCTTTGTTACCGTCAAGTTCCACTTTGGTTTTTCCATCCAATTTCCCATCTGGGTCATATGTTTGTTTCAAACCTGTAGTGTCCTCTTCCTTCACAGTAATTTTATATTCTCCTTCACAAAGACCTGTGAATTCATAGTGTCCGTTGTGATTTGTGTTTGTTCTAAAAGTTTCATCATTTGAGTTTCCAAACTTTCCGTCTCCACCATCCCAAACGGCCTTGACTCTGATATTTTCAATTCCTTTTTCATTTGAATCTTGAACGCCATCCATGTTTGTGTCATTCCAGATATAGTTTCCAATTGAACCCTTACATTTTCCTTCTGGTTTTTTTGGTTCATCTTCATTTTTCTTACAAGAATTACTACATCCGTCTTTATCATTGCTATTTCCATCATCACATTGTTCACCTTCATTGATTTCTCCATCACCACAATATGGATCTTCTGGAACATCTTTAATGGTAACTCTTGAACTATCTGAATCTGAAACATTAACATTTGAAGTTCCATTGCTTCCAGTAGCTGTTGCAACTGCAACGTTTGTATATGCAGCAGTCACGTTCGCATCTGAACAAGTATATGTGAAACTTGCTCCAGGAGCCAAAGTGTTTGAAAATATTTCGCTACAAGCAGGAGCTTCAGCATCCACAACTTTAACGTTGCTTAGTGTTGCTTGTCCTGTGTTTGTAACTCTGATTCTGAAAGCAGCGTTTCCACCACTTACAACTTCTTGTGTGTCATCTCCATTGTCATTGTCGTTTTTGTCAATTTGAACAGAAACTGTACTTGAATTTTTGACTGTAACTTTTGAACTATCTGAATCTGAAACATTAACATTTGAAGTTCCATTGCTTCCAGTAGCTGTTGCAACTGCAACGTTTGTATATGCAGAAGTTATATTGCTATCTGAACAAGCATAAGTGAAACTTGCTCCAGGAG
>JAOUHN010000019.1 GCA_029865125.1 Candidatus Moraniibacteriota bacterium | reverse complement strand
GTTGATATCTATTGTCACGTGATGCGCAAGCATTTTACGTGGTCAGTATCAGTTTCTCAAGATACCTATAAGGTCGATCATTTCACTTCGGTGGAATGATTCAAAAAGACTCTATTCAAATGTTTTACTTGTTTGACAAGCGAAACAGGGAATCACAAAAGATTGTTAATAAAAATATGTTTACAAAAATTACACAACTAAACTTACATCATATCAATCCTTAATTTAGGGTTGGTCTTTAGTGTGTAATACTTTATATATTAGAACGAGCCCTAAATGGGTTCGTTTTTTATTTTCTTTTAAAATCAACCAGATAAGGAGATTTGAAAATGACAAAGGAAAAATTCCAAAAAATCATCGAGAAAGATGGAAAGACTTTTAAAGAAGTTGAAGGAAAAATGGTTGAAGTAAAGAACTATAAGGGATTTGGTTGGCTTACGCGAGAGGAATTGTTTAAGCTGAGACAAGATGAGCCGCGTATAGCGCCATAAAAAAGAATGCCTGGTTTGAACTAATAACTCAAACCAGGCTAAAGTATTTAATGGATGCACGTCTGCCTTGGGCAGGGGTGTTTTTTTGTTTGATTAAAACTGCAAAAGAGAATAGAATAAAAGTAAGTATGGCCGTACTTACGTGCGTATTTACGAAATTAAAAATAATACTAAATTTAACAAATCCTTCGTAAGTATGTCATTCTGAACTTGATTCAGAATCCCGAAATAATATCGAGCGCGTGCTGAAACATGGGGATCCTGAAACAAGTTCAGGATGACAAGATATGCAATGACAATGGTTAGTTAAAAATAAAAACAAAAATATGGAAAAACATGAAAGAAGATTAATCAAAGTTTCAACTCACAGCTACAGCGTTGTGATCCCCAAAAGTATCATTGAGAAATATGGATGGAGGGAGAAACAGAAATTAGTAATCACTGACAAAGGAAGAGGAAAGATTGAGATTAGAGATTGGAGGAAGAAATAGGGTTGAATTGTGTAAAAAGGTGGTTAGTCGCTTTATTCCTAGGACCGTCCTCGTTGGATAATACGAAGAAGGATGGAATGTTTTTAATTCCGGGGTGGAGTGGGAAAAAATTTGAAAAAATAAATTACATCGCACAACACGGCACATGCGGTTCAAAAAAATTGCCGCAGTTAAAACTAAAAGGAGGGCAGATTTTTCTCTCCCAAATCCCACATTTTTCCGTTTTGCTGTAATTTAGAGTATAATGAGATTAATAAATAAATAGGAATATCAAGGTTTTGTGCATAAAAACCAAAGTGCAGGACCTCAGATGTTCTTAAATGTTTCTCTCCGCAAACCCTTCGGGATTTGCTCCAAGAAGCTTCGGATTATCCGCGGCACGTTAAGTGAAATTAGCCTTGACATTTGGGTGGAAAATTGCTAGATTAAGCCATTAATGAAGTTTGAGGTAAAATATAGTTTTTTGCGGACAACATCACTTAACAAGTGATATGAGACTGCGAGAAATGAGAAATTTATTTTTGTTCTTGAAAAATTAAAAAATCAGAATTGGGCTAAAAATACAATCAAACAAAGCAAGGAGGGATAAATGAAATCCATAAATACTTATCGTGTTATTGTTTTACTAAGCATTATCTTATCACTAGGATATTTTGCTTATTCATTGCCAGTTTTATCGCTGTACAGCTATTTAACAGTGGCTGAAAACATATATTTCGGCTTACTCTTTATAATGATCGGGATAGTATTCTCAAGGCTCCATAAGTACACCTACAAAATATGGCCATGGCAATTCATTTAAACACATTCGCGGGAGTCGCCCAACTCCCGCCTAATTCTGATTTTTTAATTAACGCTAAAAAAACAAAAACAAATTTATTATTTCTCTCCGTCCAAATTTTTATTTTTCTCTTCTCCATAACTTAAATCAAGGAAGAAAAATAAAAACTTCTCATATTCGGATACGATATGCAAAATAAATTTTTTATCTATACTGAAATCAGGGATTTGGTGCGTTAAAATAAGAAGAAAATTTGATTTTTTTATTTATTTTATAGAGGGGTAAAAAGGTGTTTTTTCTGCCCACAAAGAGGCAGAAAAAAAATTAATTTATATTTTAAAAACATGAATAAAAAAATAAAAACGGAAGTTGCGCTGGGCATAATAGTTTTATTGGCAGTAATAATTGGAGGCGCATTGTGGCTAAGTAAAGATAAGATTGGTACTGTGTCACAAAATAAAAATGAAAAAACCAACAATATAGCTGAAAAAAATATTGAGCCAGCCGAAGGGACATATAATAAGTTTGTGTATTCAACTTTTAAGAGAGATAATTTCACATGGACGACTAATGAAAGTTTTGGTTATGCTGATTTAAGAGGAAATAAGACAGAAATAACAAAAATAAAACATCACGGAGACGCTACCGATTATGATGTTGCTAGAAATAATGGAAGAATTGCCTATAAAATCGATGGTGACTCTTTGACAAAAGCAGAGCTTTGGTCGGCTGGAATTGGGCTTCAGCAAAAGAAGCTAGCAACAATTACAGATAGAGCAAAGGGTGACCAAATAGCGTGGGGGCCTATAATTGATGATGACGGAAATAAAATAGCTTATACTATTACAAATCATACAACTGATAAAAATGAGGTTTGGACAATCGCTTTTGATGGTAAAAATAAAAAACTTATCAAAACATTAGGTGCTGATGGAAATTATGGATGCAATTTGTATGATCAATTTTTTACTCCTGAATTTTTCTCTGCCGATGGAAAAACTATTTATATTGAATCACTTGGACAGGCTTATAAACTTAGCACTGATGCTACTGGAGCAGATTGGGCTCTTGCGAGTACAAAAGCTGAAAAATGCGTTCTCTCACTGGATTTAGAAACCGGAAATTTGAAGAAATTGAATATTCCTGTCTTTGCAGATAAAGTTATTTCAATTTCTAATGACAAAAGCAAAGTCGTAGTTCAACTTGCAAAAAAAGATTGGTTTCAAGAAAGCTATAACGGGATAGGTGTGCTTGATCTAACTACAGGGAAATTTGAAAAAATATTCCAAAGTGATAACCTGACGGATTTTTTTGGCGCAAGGTTTTCGGATGATGATAAAAAGATAGCCTATTCTGCAAAAGAAAATGACTCAAAAACAGAAAGTCTTTATGTGTATGACCTGGTATCTAAAACAAATAGAGAAATTACCAAATCAAGTGATGAAGTATTTGTAAAATTTTACATAGGAAATAAGATTATTTATTCAGAAAAACCTTATAGTGGAATTTTAAAAGAAGTAAATGATGATGGAAGCAACAAGAAGGATTTTTCATTTATGTCATTAGATAAAGATGAATCTGTTGATATTCTAGAACATTTAATAAAATAACCTGTATCATAAGGAGTTTTCGCTCAAAAAATTCACCCCTAGCCCCTCTTTTTTGAGCGAAAACAAAAAATCAAATTTTCTATTAATAGCACAAAGATAAGTTTAACAAACAACGAGATAAAAAATTTATATCGCACAACACGGCATATCCGGTTCAGAAATTTTGCGCTATTATATATTCAAGGTTTGCAAAATTTCTTCTCCCAAATTTTTGTTACGCTATCGCTGCACAAAAACTTCGGATGATGCGTAAACGATATGCAAAATGTCGCTCCTCCGTCGCTTCCATTTTGCATATCGTGCCGCGGATACCTCCACTGATATGCGCTGCGTCGCAACTCCCTCCGGTCGTCGCGACACATCGCATATCAGCGGATATCCGAAATTTCTCTCCGCAAACCCTTCGGGATTTGCTCCAAGAAGCTTCGGATTATCCGCGGCACGTTATATGAAATTTATTTTTTAGTTTTCTATTCACAAAACCAATGACAGATCAAAAACCTAAAGAGCGCAAAAAGCTCAGTTTAAAAACACGAACACTGCTATTAACAGAAGCAGGTTATCGATGTGCTGTTCCTACATGCCGTGGCATTCTAGCATTAGATATGCACCATATTTGGGAAGTTAATGCAGGAGGTGGAGACGATCCATCAAACCTCATTGCATTATGCCCAACATGCCACGCACTATATCACCGCGGAACAATTACCGAAGATTCAATATATATTTGGAAGAGCATGCTTACCTCATTAAGCCAAGCATTTGATCGTGAAGCTATTGATAACCTGCTCTTTTTACATTCAACTCCTACTGCATCACTTGCGCTTTCTGGTGATGGAGTCCTGCATTTTTCCCGCTTAATTGCTGCTGGACTTGCCACGTATGTATGCAAAGCAAATAATGCATGGCAATTAGTAACATATGTTGTTGTTTTAACTGAAAAGGGGCAGCAATTAATTACCGCATGGAAATCTGGCAATCGTGAGTTATTAGAAAAAGCACTCAATGAGGAAAACTAAAAAATAAACATCATGTAACACTGATAAAAGATAAAAGTAAATAGCTAGGACCGTCCTAGTTAAATACCGAAATTAATGATTGGGGTTAAATCGCTGAATAGTTTATTTAAAATAAATCCAAACTTGAAAGGAATTAAAGAGTACTGTAGGGAACATAATGTAAAAGGTTTTTATCCATTCACACTTGAAACCAAAGAAAAAGGTTCTGATTTTCATGCTAGACAATTTAATCCACTGATTGGAGTTGATGAAGATCCTATTACTGGAGTAGCTGCTGGCGCACTAGGGGCTTATGTGGTGAAACAGAAAATTTTGGATAAAAATAATTTTGTAATTGAGCAAGGTTATTGTATGGGTAGAGGTGGAAAGATATATGTGAAAATTAATGATAGTGTTAGGGTTGGTGGATACGCAGTAATTTTTGAAGAAAAAGAAATATAATATTTGTAAGGCCTCTCTTTTCCTGAATATTAAGTAAATAGCTAGGACCGTCCTAGTTAAATAGTGCTTTTATTGGTATCGAGTTTAATTATTCATTGTCTATATATACATTTTGGTATAAGAAAAAAACATTTTGAATTAGAAAAGATAAGAGGTGAGATAGATAATTAAATATAATAATATTTAGTGAATTTAATATTATGTCAATAACTGAACAATTAATTCATAATACAGTCAGGATTGAATCTTTTTTTGAAGAAGGAACTGGAACTGGAACTGGTTTTTTCTTTGAATTTGAGATTGATGATAAAAAAGTGCCCTGTATAGTAACAAATAAACATGTTATTAGGGATCCAAAATTAGGTGATGCTCAGAAAGGAAAAATAATTTTTAAATTAAGAAATCCAAAAGATGAGTGGGATGTTGGACAAAATTTTACAGTTGATATTGATAATTTTGCAAAGAGTTGGATTATGCATCCTGATGTTAATGTCGATCTCTGTATTTATCCAATTGCTCCGTTGCTTTCTGAAATATCAAAAAAAGGTAAAAATCCATTTTTCATTTCAATTCCAGAAAGCCTAATTCCAACGAAAAGCGACGAAGATGAATTTACTGCTCTAGAAGAAATTTTGATGGTCGGATATCCTAACGGTATTTGGGATCAAAAGAATAATCTACCCATATTAAGAAAGGGCATTACTGCAACACATATAAGTCATGATTATAATGGACGAGAAGAATTTTTGATTGATGCAGCTTGTTTTCCAGGATCAAGCGGGTCGCCCGTGTTTTTGCTTAACTTAAATGGGTATTCTGACAAGAAAGGTAATACTATTTTAGGGGGAGTCAGAATTAAATTTTTAGGTGTGCTTTATGCAGGACCTCAACATACTGCAAGTGGGGATATAGAAATAATTGATGTACCAACAATTCAGAAGCCAGTTTCCTTAATAACGATTCCGAATAATTTAGGATTTATTATCAAATCGAGGAAGATTCAAGAATTTAAAAAAGTATTAAATGATTTGATTAATAATAAATAAAAGGGAAGTTATCTTTTTATGTTAGAAATAAAAAGGTTAAGTACCTTTTCTGAATAAGATTGGTGTTAATGGTTGGGGATTCTGTCCGCCAGCTGGCGGATCAGGATGACATGTTTGCGGAGTGATTGTTAGTAATACCAAATTTAAATAACTTCTGAGCATGTGTCATCTCGAGCGAGTAAGCGAGTCGAGAGATCTCATACCAACAATAGCTATCTATGACAATATTTAGGCTGAGATTTCTCCACTCGCTAGCGCTCGGTCGAAATGACATGAATATTGTTTGATAGTTAATTGAAGATGGTATAAGAAAGGTATTTATTGAGTATGCATCTGCTGGTAGGTAGGGGTGTTTTTTTTGGTGTGCTATAATTTTAGTTATAATAAAAACAAGATCATCTAGTATTAATTTCATATATAGCGAAGATTGAAGGTGATAGGGATAGTGCTGAAGGTTTGCCAATGAGATTGGTTAATAAATTATTAAGTGAAGTAAAAGTATGACTACAAAAAATGTAAAATTAGTTGTTTTTGCGCCAATATCTCATGCTGATATTGTTCGTGAAGCATTGGGTGAATCAGGTGCTGGTAGAATGGGTAACTATGATTTTTGTTCGTTTTCAATGCGAGGCATCGGTCGTTTTCGTGGTAATGAAAAATCTAATCCAGCAATTGGAAAATCTGGACAATATGAATCAGTAGAAGAGGAAAGGATTGAAGTTGTTGTTCCAAGAGATATTTTGAAAAGCGTCATAGAAGCGATGAAAAAAGTTCATCCCTATGAAGAAATAGCTTTTGATGTGTATCCAATAGAAAATTAATATATATCAAAATTTAATTTTCAAAAGATATTCAAAAGGAATAAAGGGGTTAGGTATTTTTCTTGAAATATTTTTATATCTTTGTGTCATTCTGAGATAAAAGGGATAAAAGGGGTCAGGTACCTTTATGGAGTAAGGTTGGTGTTAGTTGTTGGGGATCCTGAAACAAGTTCAGGATGACATGTCTGCGGAGTGCTTGTTTGAAAAATAAAAGGGGTCAGGTGTTTTTTTTTGTTTTGTGGTAAGATTTATTGACTCAGGGTGTTTTTCGTGCTATGATCAGTAATCAACAATAACAACATTAAAACAGAGGAGGAATTATAATGAATTTTATCGTTAAGTTTCTCCAATGCTTGTTTTGTTGGAGAATGAAAAATAATTCCGATGATGAGCTGGCAAAAGCCGATGCCGTCATTGGTCAAGCGTTTGGAGTTGTTGGCTGTCAGCCAGGTCGAAGCAATGAAGATTTGGCAGAAATTGCCAGAGAGTTGCATAATGACTTGGGTTTGTCGCTGATTCTCCAATGGGAGATTGCTGATTGCTTGTTGTATGTTTCAGATATTTTTGTAATCAAAAGACATCGCATTCAAGGTGCATATCTGGATACATATGAGATGATTGATCAAGTAAGAGCAATCTGTGATCAAAAAGGTTGGAAAAAGGTGGTTGTGATTGCTCATCCGCATCATCAATGGAGATGCGTGATGGTGGCCAAGAAATTAGGTTTGGAAACTTTAATTGTGGACACTTCAAGGGTTCACTATGAAAAGAATTCTAGCCAACCTTGGACAAGAAGCTCCTGGCGGTTCATTCCCCGGGAAATTGCTGCAAGAATAATATATCTTTTTTCCGGGAAATTATAAAGAGGTTTTGTGCTGTGTGAGCACGACCTCTTTTTTGTTTGAGTGTGCTATAATTTTAGTTATAATAAAAACAAGATAAAACCAAATGATTCAACAATTTTCTGATTGGGTGACGTATGATATTTTGAGTTTAATTCGGGGCACTGAAGTGGCAAACTCAGTGAATTTTTTTGTGTATGACAGTGTCAAAATAATGTTTCTTTTGATTGTCATCACTCATTTTGTTGGTGTGTTGCGACACTATCTTCCTGTTGAAAAGATCAAGACCTTTTTGACCAGCCGAAAGTTTTTTGGGTTGGATTATTTTTTGGCCACAATTTTTGGTGCGGTTTCTCCTTTTTGCTCCTGTTCATCAGTGCCACTGTTCATTGGGTTTGTGGAAGCAGGGATTCCACTGGGGGTGACATTTGCTTTTTTGATCACGTCTCCTTTGATCAATGAAGTTGCACTGGCGTTGTTTGTCAGTGTTTTTGGTTGGAAAATAGCAGGCACATATTTGGTGTCGGGAGTGGCAATTGGAATGGTGGGTGGTTTTGTTCTTGGAAAATTGAAAATGGAGAGATACATTGAAGATTATGTTTGGAGAATGAAAGAAAAAAAGAAAGCTATTGAATTTGAGAGCAAGAAGTTTTCTTGGGATGTTGCAAAAAGTGTTTCCAAAAAGGCAATGAAGATTGTCAAAAAAGTTGGGCCATATGTCTTGATTGGTGTGGGAGTGGGTGCGTTCATTCATGGCTATGTTCCAGAAGGTTTTTTTGAAAAATACATCACCAAAGAAAATCCTTTCGCAGTTATTTTGGCAGTAATCTTGGCGGTTCCCCTGTATTCCAATGCTAGCGGAGCCATTCCAATCATTCAATCTTTGGTGGACAAGGGGGTTCCACTGGGAACAGCACTGGCTTTCATGATGGCGATTGTGGGGTTGTCTTTTCCTGAAGCTCTCATTTTGAGGCGAGTGATGAAAATTCCACTGCTCGTGACATTTTTTGGAATAGTGGCAACAGGAATAATCTTGATCGGATATATTTTCAATTTGATTTTCTAATTTTTTTTGTTTTGAGGATGGGCGGAGTTTGTCATGAATTTGGTTTGGTGATATAATATCACTATAAGCCATAACCTTCAAAAAAAATATGGAAAACATAAAAACAAAACTCGCACTGTTTAAGGGAAAGAAAATTCGAAAAACAATTTACAATAACGAGTGGTGGTTTTCTGTTGTGGATGTTTGCGGTGCTTTGACAGAGAGCGCTGATTCAGGGGCATATTGGAGAAAACTGAAGCAGAGACTGAAAAATGAGAAAAGTCAGGTCGTGACAAATTGTCACGGACTGAAATTAGAAGCTGTAGATGGAAAAATGTATAGAACTGATTGCTCCAACACAGAAGGAATATTTCGGATAATTCAATCAATTCCATCACCAAAAGCGGAGCCTTTCAAGAGATGGTTGGCCAAAGTTGGCTATGAAAGAGTGCAGGAAATTGAAGATCCTGAATTGGCAAGCAAAAGAACAAGAATGCTCTACAAGGCCAAGGGATACAGTGATGATTGGATTGAAAAGAGGATGCGTGGAATTGTCATCAGAGAAGAGCTTGTTGATGAGTGGGGGAAAAGAGGTGCGGAAAATCAAAGAGATTATGCGATTTTGACCGCAGAAATCAGCAAGGCTACTTTTGGAATGACACCCGGGGAGTATAAAGATTTCAAGAAACTGAAAAGAGAGAACTTAAGAGATCACATGACTGATTTGGAACTCATTTTTTCCATGCTTGGAGAAAGAGCCACAACAGAAATCACTCAAGTGAAGGACAGTAAAGGACTCAAAAAGCTTCAAAAAGATGCGCATGATGGAGGGAAAATTGCAGGAGATGCAAAAAGTGCTTTGGAGGAAAAGACTGGCAAAAAAGTGAGCACAAAAAACAATTTTTTGAAAAATCCTGAAAATCAAAAGCGAATAGTTTGATTTCATTTGCGATTCAGTGTTTAATTGGGGTATAAGATATTTTTGAGAATTTTGTTTATGAAAAGATTATTATTAGCGTCTAATGGTGGGTTTGTGACTGAACAAGGACTTAATTTGCTTTTTGATGATTTGAGTGAGATTAATCTTGCGCACATCACAACAGCTCAAAAAGGAGTTGATGACAGGGAATATATTAAACGGCACCAAGAGGATTTCAAGAAAAAAGGAATTAAATTTGAAGACATTGATTTGGATGGAAAAACCCCTGATGATTTGCGAGAAATTTTCAAAGATAAAAACGCAATTTATGTTGATGGTGGAAACACTTTCTATTTGTTAAAATCAATTCGGGAAAGTGGTTTTGATATTATTGTAAAGGAATTACTCGATAAAGGAGTTGCATATTTTGGATCAAGTGCAGGAAGTTATGTCGCGTGTCCAACAATTGAGATGGCAACGTGGAAACCAGAGGAAAAAAAAGATCGATGTGGAGTCACTGATTTTTCCGCTATAAATTTAGTATCGTTTTTAGCGTTTGCTCATTATGCAGATGACATGAAAAGCATTATTCAAGAAAAAATTTCTAAATCAAAATATCCCGTGAAAATTATCAGAGATGATCAAGCGATTTTGGTTGAGGATGACAAAGTCACTTTTGTGGGAGAAGGTGAAGAGGTTGAGTTGTAATTCGAAACCCTCTTTCCGTGTCATTCCGGAAAGTATAATTTCTTTGGCGAGGTACGAGTCATTAGAAATTAACTTATCCGGAATCCATCCTTAATTGATTACAGAAAGCTAAATGGAGTCTATAGTTATATTGGGTGTAGATTCCTCTTTTTGGGAGACGTGCCAGGTAAATTATTTTCTGAAATGACAGATTAGGAAGTTAATTAAATAATTAGAGCTATTTATAATAAAACTAAAAAAAATGAAACTACTTTTGACATCAGCGGGGATTAGTAACAAATCAATTGAAGACGCACTTCAGAGTCTTTCTGAAAAACCACTCAAAGAATTGAAAGTGGCTTTTGTGCCCACTGCTTCAAATTGGATTGATGATGAAAAAGAATGGCTTATTAATGATTTGATGAGATGTCAAAAAATTTTTGGTGAGGTAGACATCGTGGACATTTCTGCTCTTCCAAGAGAAAAATGGGAAGCACGATTTGAGAAAGCGGACGTATTTTTCTTTGAAGGAGGATACACTTTTCATTTGATGCGTTGGATTGAAAAGTCAGGACTTCAAGAAATTTTGCCAAAACTTGTGGAAGAAAAAATATACATCGGAGCAAGTGCGGGAAGTATGGTCACCACACCGAGTTTGTTTTTGGAGGATTCAAAAGTGCTGTATGACGAGGATCCTGAGGATTGGGAAAAAGATGAAGCTTTGGGATTGGTGGATTTTTGCATCATGCCACACTATAATTCAGATGATTTTCCAAAAGTAAATGACGAAAACTTGAAAGAAATCGCAAAAAAAACAAGTCAATCAATTTATGCTCTTGATGATGAAAGCGCAATCAAGATTCTGGACGGAGAAATGGAAGTTATTTCTGAGGGTGAGTGGAAGAAGTTTTAGTTGCAAATATCACCTTGAAACCTCCCCTCAATCCCCTCCTTTGAAAAGGAGGGGAGGGTGGTGATTTTGTTGACGGCACAGAGAAAATACACTAGGCTGAGATGTGTGTTTCGTGTTGTCTTTTTTGTTTCAAAAAGAATTTCGTCAAAGGCGAAAGAGGAGGAAGGGATGAGTACTCAAAAGAAAGTTGAAATCTGTGTGATTCAAGTAGTTTTTCGTTTGAATTTGGAAATGGGACATACTACTCATAACGTGGCGGATTTGATCGAGAGTGGAATTTCAAGTGAAGCACCTCGGCTTTTTCAAGCATACACTGTTAGTGGAGAGAGCGTGAGGGATTTTGATCCGCAGCAATCTAGTTCAATTGGAAAAGCGGTGGTTCTTGATGGTTCAATCAAGAGAAGTCCATCAACAATTAATGGGTTATCCATAAGCAGGGCTGATTACCACGCTCTACAACGATGGGTTTGTGCTGTCGCAAAAATAATTTGCCAGGAGAGGGTCCGGGTGCGAATTGGAAATGTGGAGCATCACTGGGATGCCAATGAATGTTAAGCATGTCCACCGGGATGCCGAGGTTGGTTACGTGAAATAAATCACAATTAGGTATTTTATTTGAAAAGGCGAGGACTCTCTAGAGTCTCTCGCCTTGATTTTTTGATGCAATAAGATTTGTGTGAAAGAATATTTTTTTGGAGGGCGGTGTGTTGTTGTGGTAAAATTGAAAAAGAGGAATAAAAAAAATAAAGACAAAAAATATGCAAGACAAATTTTCATATTATGATTTCATTGCCAACATCATTCCAGCCACTTTCTTGTGGTGGGGATTGACACTTCTTCCATTTGTGGACAGCTCTCGAATCATCAATGCTCAAAGTGAAATGGAGAGGTTGGCGATTTTGGTTGTGGTTGTATATGTTTTGGGATTGGCTATTCAGTTTCTTTCGAAAAACATTATTGAATGGTTCATGAAGAGGATTTTTTGGAGAGGAAGGTTCTATTCTGAAATATGCTGGATAGAGTTGTATGGAAAAATACAGGGAGGGAGTCGCTCTAGCCTGCTTCGAAATATCGGGAAGATTTTTGGATACACAGAAGAAGAATTGTCAGTTTTGGATGTGAACATTGATGAGCCAGAGGAAATCAAAGCGGCTACTGAGCTCAGTCAGGACATATATTTCAAAGCGGATGCATACACTCAAGCCAATGGATTGGCAATCAAGGCTCACACGCAAAGCAGCTTCTATAGTCTGTTTCGAGGACTCAGTTTCGTTTGTCTTGTTTTGATGATTGTTTTCGGAATCACTTTTTTTGCACGTCCCGAATTCCAAGAAATCCACAACATCTCACTTTTTGTGGCATTTTTCTTTCTGTTCATTTTCTTCATCTTGAGAGCCAAAGAAAGACTCGAGAGATACATTGAAGGAATTTTCTATTCTTTATTGTAATATAAATTTAATCTCAACTTGCTTCAAAAAAGTGCCTTGCTTTTTTGTCTTTTCTAAGTTAGCCTTTTTATTGTGGTGAATTAATATTAACCAAGTACTTTTACAGGAGGTCAGTGATGGTGAAGATAGGAAGATCTTATTTTCAAAATGCTTTTTCGGCATCAGGCGCGCGAGGATTTTTTGGAGAGGGATACAGGCATCATGTTCTTTTCAGGTTGATTCCTGGATTTGATTTTTCCGGATCAACTTTCATTGCAAAGACTGTAACCCTCAATCCCCGAATGCCAGAACCGGATGAAATTGGCGGGAAAATCGGAAATCTATCCCTTGATCCGAGAACATGGAAGCCTCTTAAATGGTTTCCTGATTGTATTAAGGTTTTTCTTTGGAGATGTGAGGCTGTCAATGCTGTGGGACTCACAAACCCGGGAGTGGATGCTGTATTTGAGAGAGGTCAATTGCAATTAATGCCAGGACCAATCGTGATTTCATTTATGGCTCTTGAAGAAGAAAAGGAGAAGAGGCTTCAAGAGGTCACTGAATTTTGCAAATTTTTCAATGCCTATTGGTCCACACTTTTGAATCCTGTCGGACTTCAATTTAATGTATCATGTCCAAACACTGATCATGATCAAAATGAATTGATTGGCAACATAATGCATGAACTGAAAATTATCCGAGATTTTCTTCCGGATGTTTCCTTAATTGTAAAAATTAATGTTTTGACGCCAATTGCTGCTATGAAAAAAGTGGTTGACGCAGGACTGATTGATGCAATTGAAATTCCCAATACGCTTCCGTTTGGCAAAAGACCAGACAGAGTTGATTGGTGTGGGAAATTTGGTCCAGAATCTCCACTGAAAAAATATGGCGGTGGGGGATATTCCGGACCGGAAAACCTTCAGTTGGCTCTTGAATGGATTGAAAATGCTCGCAGTCAAGGAGTTGAAATTCCGATTATCTGTGGCGGTGTCTCGTGTAAGCGAGATGTTGACCGAGCAAAGCAAGTTGGGGCAAATGCTATTGCATTTGCACGAATCACAATGTCGCCTTTTCATGCTTGGAAGGTGCAAGGAATCATTCAACATGCAAACCAAATTTTTGGATGATATTGAAATGGATATGAATTCAAACGTAAGCAGAAAAATCTGCAGCAGGGTACGATAACTCCTGTTTTTTTATTGATTAAAAAATATATAGCCATAGTTTGAGAATGACGGCCGTCATTCTCAAACTATGGTAAGAATTAGTGATGCGCCACGATCTAGTGTTTGAGGTTGGTGTTTTGTGATAGAATTAGGGTAATTAAATTGTGGGTATAAAACCATGAAAATATATCTAGCAGGAAGTGTTCCTAAGAGCAAAGAAGAAATTGAAAAGTTTGTGAATTGGAGGGAGGGATACAAGAAAGTTTTGAAGAAATATTTTGATTGTGAATGCGTCAATCCGTTTGTGCGCGACATTGATGAAACGGATCTTTTTGGTGTTTTTGGATTTGATTGTGGTCTCATGAAAGATTGTGATTTGGTTGTTGTGAATGCAAGTGACAAATTAGGAGCAGGGACTGCACAGGAAATGGTGATTGCGAAATATTTCAAAAAACCCGTTGTGACAATTCTTCCAAAAAACACATATCAGCGAAGAAGCAATGTTGAAATCAACGGAAAGGTGGTCAAAGAATGGATGCATCCTTTTGTTTTTTCTTTTTCAGATTTCATCATTGAAGACATTGAAGAGATCGGAGATGTCAAAGAAAAAATCTCCAACACAAAAATCAAAACAATCGAAGTTATTGATGAGGCAATTGAGTATTTTGAGAGTAAAAATTAGATTTTAACTTATGAATTTTTTGGAAAATATTTTTAGTTTTTGGCAGGTGAATTTGTTTTTGTATTTTGTCACATCTGTGATTTTCATGCAGTCATACAAGACCACTGTCAAGGATGCAAATCACAAAGGAGTCACAGCAATCATTCTTCAGATTGTTGCTAGTGCGAGTGTTTTGGTTTTGGTTCCTTTTTTTGCTTTCAAAATTCCAGCGGATTGGAAGCTGTATGCTCTGATGATTCTAGCTTCAGTTTTCTATGCTCTCAATGACAGAATGCAAGTGAGCGTCAGAAAGCACCTGGAGGTTTCAGTGTATTCCATTGTGGGGCAACTTTCAAAAGTTTTTTTGGTGGTGTATGGAATCTTGATTTTTCATGAACCTTTTATTTGGAACAAAATTTTTGGAGGACTGATTATTCTTGCTGGGAATGTTTTTCTTTTTTACAAAAAGGGAAAATTCAGGTTCAATAAGTATGTTCTCATGAGTTTTCTCGCTTCGTTTTTGATGGCAACAGCACTCATCATTGATGTGGACATTTCAAAGCATTTCAACTTTCCATTCTATATCATGCTCACGCTTCTGATTCCAGCTGTGATCATTTTTCTCTTTGAGAAGTGTTCAGTTGGTGACATTGTGAAAGAATTCAATTCACAAAAAAGAAATCAATATCTGATCACAGGTGTGTCTTGGGGATTTGGGATATTTTTCACAATTCGTGCCCTTCAAACAAGCGAGGTCATTTTCATGGCTCCACTTCTTGCAATCTCAGTGCTCCTTAATGTTGCAATCGCGTCAATCATTCATAAGGAAAAAGATAAGCTTTTCAAAAAAATAATCGCCGCAATCCTGGTGATCATTGGAGTGTATTTTGTTTCTATGTAAAACTTTTTAAATTGATGATGGCAATATGGGATATTGAGACAAATTCAGGATGACAGTGTTGGGTGGAATCTCATGATTTTTGTGAGGATGGATTCCGGATAGATTATTTTTCTTCCGCCTGGGGCGGAGAAAAATATATCTTCCGGAATGACACAGGGTCTGTGGTTATTGTTCAGGATCCTGATCCGCCAGCTGGCGGACAGGATGACAGTGTTTAGCGAGAGTTTTTAGTTTTTAGTTGTGGTTTTGAAATTTTACTATTCAATTATATGTAACAAAATACAACCCCTCCTCGGTCCTCCCCTTGAGGGAAAGGGGAGGAGGTGAGACAACCTCTTGAATTTTCGTTGCTAAAAAGCTATTATGGTTATATTAAATGTAAGATAATAACATACTAAATACTAAAAATATGAAACACATCATTGGACACAAGAATCCTGATACTGACACAATTTGCAGTGCTATTGTATATGAAGATTTTTTGAAACAGAAAGGTGAGGAGGCGAAGGCTTTTGCACTTGGAAAGATTAACAATGAGACGAGATTGATTTTCGAGAAGTTTGGAGTGGAGGAGCCGGAGCACATTCAGGAACTTCCACATGGAACAGAGATTGTTCTTTTGGATCACAATGAAGAAGCGCAGAGTATTGATAATTTGAAGGACTTGGATATTGTGGAAATCATTGATCACCACAAAATCAAACTTGAAACTGACAAGCCAATTTCAATCTACATCGAACCAGTGGGATCATCTTGCACAATCATTGCCAAGAAATATTTTGAAAGTGGAACTGAAATTTCAAAGGTTAATGCATCTCTTCTGATTGCAGGGATTGTTTCTGACACTTTGTTTTTCCGTTCTCCAACCACAACTGAAGTGGACAAGGAAATTGTTGAGAAATTGAATGAGGTTGCAGGGATTGAGGATTTGGAAAAATTCAGCTTGGAGATGTTTGATGCCAAAAGTGATTTGGGTGACATTTCCGTGGAAGAGTTGGTGAAATTGGATTATAAAGTTTTTGAGTTTGGTGGGAACGATTATGGAATTGGGGTGATGGAGACAATGAACAAGGATTATGGAATCAACAGAAAAGAAGAAATCGTTTCAAAAATGAAAGAAATCAAAGAAGCTGACGGACTCAAAGGAGTGTTTTTTGGAATTATTGATATCCTAGATGAGAATTGCTATGCGCTTACTTCAGGAGATGAGGAAGACAAATTGTTCGCTGAATTGTTTGATGCCAAGAATCAGGACGGTGTCTTGTTTGTGAAAGGTTTGGTTTCAAGGAAAAAGCAAATCGTTCCGAAATTTGAAGAGCATTTTAAGGGTTGATTTAATGAATAATTAAGAATGAAGAATTAATAATTCATTCGATAAGCCTTTCTTTAATCTTTTCCTTGAGGGAAGGAGGAGGAAAATAAAAAAAAGAAACACTCTTGTTTGAGTGTTTCTTTGGGTGTGTGATTAGACTTGGGGATCCTGAAACAAGTTCAGGATGACAGTGTGTGCAAAGGGTGTTTTTTGTTTTTGGTTCGGGAAAGATGTATAATGGAGGGTATAGATAATTCTTTTAAAAAATATTTACTATGAATCATTCAACTCATCATCATGATCACCAAGAGAGTGGCAAAAATAGTCACTCCATGAATCATGAAAATATGGTGAGTGATTTTAAGAAAAGATTTTTCGTTTCTTTGTTTCTGTCCATCCCAATTGTTTTGTTGTCACCAGTGGGTGAAAAAGTTTTTGGATTTCCTTTCTATTTTCTTGGAGACAAATATGTTCTCTTTGTTTTTTCTTCAGCGATTTTTTTCTATGGCGGGAAACCATTTTTGCTGGGGTTGAAAAAAGAGTTTCAAGAAAAAGCATTTGGGATGATGACCCTTGTTTCTTTGGCTATTTTTGTTTCATATTTTTTCAGTTCTTTGGTTGTCTTTGGTTTTGATGGGCAACTATTTTTTTTGGAGCTGGACACGTTGATATTGGTCATGCTCTTGGGTCATTGGATTGAGATGCGATCAGTGATGGGCGCATCAAGGGCTTTGGAAAAACTTTCAGAGCTCATTCCGGATGAGGCTAGTCTCAAAAAAGGAAAAGAGACTGTGATTGTCAAAACAAGTGAACTCAAAAAAGGCGACACAGTTTTGGTGCGACCGGGAGAGAGAATTCCAGTGGATGGGATCATTTTGAAAGGTCAAAGTGCTGTGGATGAGGCTGCGTTCACTGGGGAATCTGTGCCCATTTTCAAGAGAGAAAATCATCGAGTTATTGGAGGATCAATCAATGGAGAAGGGCCACTGGAGGTGCGATTGGAAAAGAAGCAGGATGAATTCTATGTTTCAAGAATGGTTGAGATGGTCAAAAAAATTGAATCGCTGAAATCAAGGACACAGCTTTTGGCGGACAAGGCCGCTTTCTATCTCACAATTGTGGCCATTTTTTCTGGAGTTGCAACTTTTTTTGTCTGGTTGATTTTGTTGGGTGATTTGGAGTTTGCAGTGGAAAGAACAGCGACTGTTTTGGTGATTGCGTGTCCGCATGCTCTTGGATTGGCAATTCCTTTGGTGATTTCAATTTCAACGACTCTGTCTAGTCAGAACGGACTTTTGATTCGAAATAGAGATGCACTTGAGAATGCAAGAAAAATAACCATGGTGGTCTTTGACAAAACCGGGACACTGACACAAGGAAAATTTGAAGTTGAAAAAATCAGAACATTTTTTCATGAAGTGGACAGTGATGAGTTGCTCAGAGTTGTTGCAAGTTTGGAAAATGGGTCCGAACATCCCATTGCAAATGCGATCATGAAAGAGGCAAAAAAAAGAAAGATAGAGTTGGGTGATGTTAATAATTTCAAAGTGCTTCGAGGAAAAGGTGTTGAGGGGATGATGGATGGAAAAAATATTTTCGCGATCAGCTCTGACTATCTGAAGGATTTTTCAGTAGAAGTTCCAGACGAAATTAAGGATGAAGGAGGCACTGTGATTTCGGTTTTGGAAAGAAATGACAGTGAAACGAGATTACTTGGATATATCATTGTTTCTGATCAGATCCGAGATGAATCATTTGGAGCGATTGAGTTTTTGAAAAAAGAGGGAATCAAAACGTGGATGCTTTCTGGTGACAATGAAAAAGTTGCGAAAGGCGTTTCAGAGAAATTGGAAATGGATGGATTTTTTGCTAGTGTGCTTCCACATCAAAAGCAAGAAAAAATCAAGGAACTTCAGGATAGGGGTGAATTTGTGGCGATGGTTGGAGATGGAGTGAATGATGCTCCTGCAATTGCACAAGCTGACATCGGAATTGCGATTGGGGAGGGAACTGACATTGCTGCAGAAACATCCGATGTGATTTTGGTGAAAAATAATCCCAGGGATGTTTTGAAATTCATTTCTTTTGGAAAAAAAGTGTATGCCAAAATGATTCAAAATCTTGTGTGGGCAACAGGATACAATGTCATTGCAATCCCTCTTGCGGCAGGAGTCTTTTTTGGGAGTGGATTTGTTCTTTCTCCTGCACTCGGAGCACTGATCATGTCACTGAGCACGGTGGCTGTTGCAGTGAATGCAAGAACATTGACATGGAACAAGTAACACATAACACATAACACATAACACATAACACATAACACATAACACATAACACATAACACATAACACATAACACATAACACATAACACATAACACATAACACATAACACAT